>JACQPK010000324.1 GCA_016207565.1 Elusimicrobiota bacterium | reverse complement strand
GCCGCGGCCCTCGAGCGGCTGCGCGCCGCCGACACGCTGGTCGTCGTCAAGACCGGCACGCTGTCCGAGGGGCGGCCCCGTCTCGACGCGGTGCGTGCGGCGCCGGGCCAAGACGAGGCGGAGCTGCTGCGCCTGGCCGCGAGCCTCGAGCGCGCGAGCGAGCACCCCCTCGCCGCGGCCGTCGCCGGGGAGGCGCGGCGGCGGAGCCTCGCGCTCTCGGAGCCGAGCGACTTCCGGTCGGTGGCGGGACGCGGGCTTCTCGGGACGGTGGACGGCCGGAGGATCGCCGTCGGCAACGAGGCGCTCCTGAAGGAGGCGGGCATCGACGCCGCGCTCCTGCGCGCGCTCGCGCCGGAGGCGGCCACCGCCCTCTTCGTCGCGATCGACGGAGCCCCGGCGGGCGTCCTGACCGCGGCCGACCCGATCAAGCCATCGGCCGCCGGCTCGATCGCCCGGCTGAAGGAGGCGGGCGTGCGGATCGTCATGCTCACGGGCGACTCCGCGGAGGCGGCGAGGGCCGTGGGCGGGCGGCTCGGCATCGCGGAGGTGCACGGCGGCCTCCTCCCCGCCGACAAGGAGCGGATCATCGCGGAGCTCCAAAGGGAGGGCCGCGTCGTGGCGATGGCGGGCGACGGCGTCAACGACGCGCCGGCGCTCGCCCGCGCGGACGTCGGCCTCGCGATGGGCACCGGCGCGGACGTCGCGCTGGAGAGCGCGGGCATCACGATCATGAACGGCGACCTGAGAGGCGTGCTGCGCGCGTTCGCGCTGAGCCGCGCGACGCTGCGCAACATCAAGCAGAACCTGTTCTTCGCGTTCGTCTACAACGCGCTCGGCGTGCCGGCGGCCGCGCTCGGGCTGCTCAACCCGATGTTCGCCGCGCTGGCGATGACGCTGAGCTCCGTGTCGGTGATCGGCAACGCGCTGCGCCTGCGGCGGCAGGCACTGTGAACCCGCTCCCCTAAATCCGCGCGGCAGAACGCCCCCCGCGCGTTCGCGCGGAGGGCGTCTTACTTGGTCATGGCGACCGCGAAGCGGGCCAGGACCTTCGCCCGGCGCAGGTCCGCCTTGGGGCGCGCCGCGCACGGCACGAGCGCGCGGCACGCTTCCAGCGCCAGGTCGAAGGCGGTCACCTCCTTCGGCCGCGTCAGCTTCGCCTTCATGTTCGGATCACCTCCCTCGGGGACAGGTACGCCCCCGAAAAATCGAAAGCCCCGGACGGAGGTCCGGGGCGAAAATAAAGAAGCCACGAACCCGGGCAGTCGCCCGACCGTGACCTACTCAGTATAGCCGGAATCGGCGGACCGTCAAGGGCCCGCCGGCTGCGTCTCAGTCGTCGAAGCGGATGCGGCCGCGCGACCGCTTCACGTCGGCGCGCCGGCGCTTGTCCTCGAGCATCCGCCGCTTCGCGGCGCCCGAGCGGCCGCGCTTCTGCCGCTTGAGCCGCTCCGCCGCGGCGCGAGCCCTCGCCGCCTCCTCGCGCGCGCGGGCCTCGAGACGCTCGGCGAGGCGCAGCCGGGCGACGAGGCGGTTCATCGCTTGGGAGCGGTGCTCCGAGCACGAGACGCTCAACCCGGACGGCGCGTGGGTGAGCGTCACGGCGGTCTCCACCTTGTTCACGTTCTGCCCGCCAGGGCCGCCCGCGCGGTGGAAGCGCTCGACGATGTCTTGAGGGCGCACGCCCGCCTTCGCCAGGCGAGCCTCGAGCGCCGCCCAGCGGTCGGGAAGGTTCATGAGTGGCGACCCGGACTAGTTGAGGATCCCGAGCCGCACGAGCTCGAAGTAGCAGCGCGCGCAGGCCTTCACATCGACGAGGGCGTCGTGGGCGCCGTCGAAGGACTCCCGAAAGAGCTTCTGGTGCAGCTCCTGGAGCTTCGGCCACTTGAAGCCGTAGGGCCCGGGGATCGCGCAGAAGTCGGTGGCGGAGCGCATCGTGCAGCGGCGCAGCTTGGTCTCGACGTGGTTCGGCAGGCCCAGGCGGATGAGCTCGGCGCCCAGGATCTTCTCGTCGAACTCGACGTTGTGGGCGATGAGCTCGGTGGCGCGGCCCAGGTCCGCGAGGATCGCCTCGACCGCCTGGCTCAGCTCGACGCCCTCGGCGAGCGCGCGCTCGGTCGTGATCCCGTGGATCTTGGCCGCCTCGGCCGGGATCGTGAAGCCGTCCGGCTTGATGATGAACTCGCCCTGATGGAGCGCCTTCCCCGCGCCGTCGGTCAAAAGCCACGCGAGCTGCACCATGCGTGGCCAGTTGCGGGTGTCCGCCGCGGGGGCGCGGTAGTTCTTGGGCACGCCGGTCGTCTCGGTGTCGAAGAAGAGCTTCATGGGGAACCTCGGCGCCCGATTGTCCCATTTCCGCGACGCCCCCGACATGGGCCCAAGGGGAATTCCCATGGCGCATTTCGGCTACATCCGCAATCCTACTACGCGTGAGGCGCTCTTTCCTGGCCTTGGGCTTGCTCGCGCTCGCCCTCACGGCGTCCGCCGCGACCCGCCCGCCGAAAGCCCTCCCGCGGGTCCGGATCGACGACCGAGGCAGCGCGCGGGAGCGCCGCCTCATCGAGGGCGCGCTGGAACGCATCGCGGCCACGCCGACGGCCCAACGCCTGAGCGCGCGCCAGGCTCGCCTGCCCCAAGTCACCGTGAGCTTCGCCACGTTCAGCCGGGGCGCCGCCCCGCTCGATGAGGCCTGGGGACGCGTGGACTACGAGCGCTCCGCCCTGCTCCTCAACGACGGCCTGTTCTCCTCGACGAGCTATATCGTCATCACCCTCGCCCACGAGCTCTACGGACACGCGTCCATCGTGCCCGAGAGCGAGCGGGCCGGCGCGGATATCGGGCTCCTGATGGAGAACGAGGCCTACTCCCTGGCCGTGGGTCACGTCATCTCGCGGGAGGCGGGGGAGCGGGTGGACGTCCCCGAACTGATCGCCGCCCTCGCCCAAGGCGTGGACGCCTACTACGACGAGTTCGTGTTCGACCACGGGCCGGACACGCTCCAGCTGAGCCTCGCGGAGGCGCACGACCCGGCGGGGTCGGTCCGCGCGCGCGAGCGCGAGCTGGCCCGCCGGCGCCGCTCGGTGGAGATCCGCGAGAAGGACATGGCCGTCTGGGCCTGGCAGCTCGAGCACTTCGAGCGGGAGCACGGCATCGCGCGCGCGATGCTGGCGAACCTCCGTGATTCGCTCGACGAGTGGCGCGGCACGATCCTCTCGGGCCGCCGGAAGCAGTTGGAGACGAGCGCGCCGCGCCTACGGGCGGTGCTGGAGTGGTTCGGCGAGCCGGAAGGGCGCCAGTACGTCAGGACCATGGTCGCCGTCTCGACGCATCCCTACGCGGCGGGCCTGAAGGCGGAGCTCGCCGAGCTCTGCCGGCGGCTGGCCGAGTTGATGAAGGCCGACGAGGAGAAGCCCGTCGCTTACGCTCCAAGCCCGGAGCCGAAGCCCTACGAGTGGGAAGACCTCCAGCGCCTCGTCGACCAGGACCGCCGCGAGCACCCCGGGCACTTCAAGGACGAACCGAGCACCGAACCGCCGCTGCCCTGGATCCAGCCGCGCCCGCCGTCGGGCGCGGCCCGCTAGGAGCCTCCCCGCTTTTCGCGCGAGCGCTGCTGCCCCAGCCTGATGAGCTTCTTCCAGCGCTTCTCCCTCTCGGCCTCGAGGCGCTTGTCCTGCTTCTCGGCCAGGTGCGCGAGCTCGAGGCCGAGCTTCCTCCAGCTCTCGAGGCGCTCCGGGGCGATCTCCCCGGCCGCGAGCGCGGCCGTGACGCCGCAGCCCGGCTCGACAGCGTGCGCGCAGTCGCGGAAGCGGCAGCGTCCGGCCGCCTCCTCGATCTCGCGGAAGACCTGCTCGACGCCCGAATCGCCCTCCCACAGTCCGAGCTCGCGCATCCCCGCGGTGTCGACGAGCACGCCCCCGCCGGGGAGCAGGATGAGGCGCCCCGAGGCGGTCGTGTGCCGCCCGCGCTCGTCGCCGGCACGGACCGCGGCGACGCGCTGGCTCTCCGCGCCGAGCAGCCGGTTGATGAGCGAGGACTTCCCTGCCCCCGACGAGCCCAAAAACGCCGCGGTGCGGCCCGCGGAGAGATGCTCGCGGAGTCCGTCTAAGCCGAGCCCGGTCGCGGCGCTCACGGCGTGAACGCGGACGCCCTCGAGGAGCGCCGCCGCCTCGCGGCGCTCGACGGCGTGCTCGGGGTGGAGGTCCGCCTTGTTGAGGAGGATCACCGGCGTCGCCCCCGCCTCGCACGCGAGCGCGAGGTAGCGCTCGAGCCGCCGCGGGTTGAAGTCCAGGCCGAGCGCGGCGACGAGGAAGGCGACGTCCACGTTCGCCGCGACGACCTGCTCGCCCGTCTCGAGCCCCGCCTTCTTGCGGGCGAACCGGTTGCGCGCCGGCAGCACGGCCTCGATCACCGCCTTCGTCTCGCCGGGCAGCCTCCGCGCCGCGACCCAATCCCCGAGCGCGGGCGGGCCGTGCCGGTCGAGAAAGCTCCTCCGGCAGAGCCCGAAGCATGGCCCGGCCTCCGTCAGCACCGAGTAGGAACGGCGATGCTTCTCGACGACGCGCCCGGGCACCCAGCCTCCCCGGTCGAGCTCACGAAACGACGATGCGAACCGAGCGTCCCAGCCCAATGACTCCAAATCCATGGAAATGCCCCTGCGAGAACGGACGTAGAAAAGTCTTCCCTCTCCCGCTCGCGGTTCGCGCGAGCGGAAGGGGGCCAGGATGAGGGCTCCTGAGGTCCTTCCTTAGGCGAACGAGGAGGACCGGTCGAAGCCTGCGGAGATCGAGACCATCATCAGCTCAGTCCTCCTTAGATAGGTAGGATGCGTGAAGTATAGCCCGCGCGGCCGAGGGCCGCAAGGCGCGTTCAGCCCCGTCGGGACGTGCCCGTCACTTGATGCCGACGACCATCGAGTCCGGCCCGACGAGATGCTCGACGCGCGTCTCGCGGAAGCCGGCCTCCTTGAGCCACCCTTGGCAATCCGCCCCGGCATAGTCGAAGCCGCCGGCGGTCTCGATGAGCATGTTGAGGCTCATGAGGAGCCCGAAAGCGTTTCGGCTGCGGTCGTCGTCGATGAGCGCCTCGTAGCAGATGAAGGCGCCGCCTGTGGGGAGCGCGCGATACACCTTGGCGATCAGCTCGCGCTTCTGCTCCATGTTCCAGTCGTGGAGGATGTGGCCCATCACGACGACGTCCGCCTTGGGCAGCTCCTCCTTGAAGAAGTCGCAGGTCGCGAACCTCAGCCGCGCGGAGAGCCCCGCCGCCTTCACATACTCGTTGAAGATCGGCTCGACGATGGGCAGGTCCACGCCGATGCCCTTCAGGTGCGGATGCGCCTGCGCGACGGCCACGGGCAACGCGCCCTGCGCGACGCCCACGTCGACGAACGTCCTGTAGTCCTTCCACGGGAACTTCGCCGCGATGGCGTGGCCCGGCCCGAGGCTGATGCCGGTCATCGCCTTGCAGAACTCCTTGAGGCGGGCCGGGTCCTTGTAGAGCTCGTCGAAGAGGTCGCCGCCGTGCTTGGACTCGTTCTGCTGCCGGCCGGTCCGGAGCCCTTCGGTGAGCGAGCCCCAGAAGAGGTAGAGCCGCGCGTTCGCCATCTCGAGGATGCCGCCCATGTAGCACGGCTTCGCCTTGTCGAGGAACATCCCGGTCTCGGGCGTGTTCGAGTAAACGCCGTCCGCGCGCTGAAGCATCCCGAGCGAGACGAGCGCGTCGAAGAAGTCGCGGGTCGACCGCGGGTGCAGCCCGAGCTTTTTGCGCAGGCTCTCGAGGTCCTGCGGTTTCTTGGCGAGCTCGGTGAAGAGGCCGAGCTCGACGGCGGAAAGCAGGGTCTTCGAGCCCCAGAACCCCATGCCGAGCTGCATGATGGCGGCGGGGCTGAGCGGTGCGGCGGAAACCTTCTTCGGGGCGGTCTTGGTCGCGGGCATGGCGGCCTCCTTGCCCGCGAGTCTAGTATTTCTCAATCGCGGCGTGACGGACAATCTCGCCCGATGCGGCGGGAATAGGTCCTCTCGCACCGCGGGTACCCGTCCAAAGTCCACGCCCAATGCGGTCCTAAGGCCCAGGTTCAAGACCCCCCCTATAGGGGAAAATGTACGGGCCGAGGAGCACTGAGAAACCCATGAAAAGACTGCTCTCCCTCTCCCTGTCGTTGTCCCTCCTGTCGTCGACCGCCTTCGCTCAGATGCGTGTCGCCGTGACCGTCGCCCCCGTCACCGGGGTGCCGGTGATGAGCCCCGTCGTCGCGGGCCCGCAGGTCGCCCCCGGCGGGAACGCGCTCACCGTGACCGCGCTCAACGGCACGATGCTCCCCCGTCCCGCCGTGCTCCGCGCGGCGCCGGCGAACTCCGGAACCGGCGCGGCGCGGACCGCCCAGCCCGGCTCCACCGGCGGCGAGCTCGCGAAGAGCCTCACCCAGACGGCGGACGGCGCGCCGACCGCCTTCGGGCAGAGCCTCAACGCGCTCGCGGCGCCCGCGCTCAACCACAACGACATGGGCTCGACCGAGGCCAGCGGCGCGGCCGGCAACGACTTCCAGACGCGCGCCCGGCTCGAGGCGAACAACCCCGGCGGGTCCGACGGCGAGGTCGAGCTCCTGGTGTCCGTCCCCGACGGCTCCGGGCGGCAGGCGACCGAGGACGTCTACCCCATGGGCTTGGCCAAGCCCGGCCTGCGCCCGCAGGCGGTCGAGGCGGCCCTCTTCCGCCAGCTCAACAAGCTCGGCATCGAGCCGCAGCTCCTCGCCGCCAACAAGGCGCGCGCGATAGGCGTCGTGTCGAGGATCAACACCGCGGTGCTGAAGGTCTCCGAGCAGGACATGGCGATCCTCTGGGCCGAGCTAGAGGCGCGGGGACTCAAGGTCCAGCGCGGCCGCCAGTTCGAGGTGCCGAAGCCGATGGCCGCCGAGCCCAACGCCCGCACGGTCGGCCTGAAGGAGACCGCCGCGATCTACGGCGCCGACAAGCTGCAGGCCAAGCTCCGCGAGGTGCTCGGCGACCCCGAGACGCACCGGCCGACGGGCGTGCTCGCGCGCGTCTTCTCGACGGTGAAGCAGGCGCTCGGGCTCGCGGTGAAGAATCCCGTCCTCCCCTGGGCCGTCCTCGACACCTGGGTCGCCGTCGCCCATCCTTATATCAAGGGCCGCATGGAGAAGGAGACCGCCAACAACCCCGACTCCGAGACGCACGGCTCGCACACCGCCGGCACCGTCATCGGCATGGACCCGTGGAACTTCTCGGGCCGCGTCTACAACATCTTCCCCGGCGGCAGCGCGTCGGAGAGCGACATCCTCTTCAAGCTGAACAAGGCGCAGGAGGAAGGCGCGCTCGCCACGACGAACTCCTGGGGCGACGGCTCCGGCAACCCGGAGGGCGCGATCGAGAAGCTCTTCATCAAGGGCTCCGAGAAAGGCATCCACCACTCGATCTCGGCCGGCAACTCGGGCTCGCGCGCGAACACCATCGGCGGCCCGGCGATCGTCTACCACAACGTCGACCTCGTCGTTAACGGCAAGGTGATCGGCAAGGTCAAGCGCATCAAGGCGATCGCGGCCGCCGACGCCGACAAGAACATCGCGTACTTCTCCTCGCGGGGTCCGGGCAGCCGGACGACGGCGCGCGACCCCGAGAAGTACAAGAACTGGCCCGTGAAGCCGGACGAGACCGGCATGGGCGTCAACCTCGTCGCGCCGGTGCCCTCCGGCCCCACCGTCCCCGAGCTGGGCGGCCCGGGCGCCTCGATGTCCGGAACCTCGATGAGCAACCCGGGCGTCTTCGGCACGTTCCTGCTGCTGACGCGCGGCATCCTCGTGCTCCTCAAGGACTACCTGCCCGCGGTCCCCAACGCGCAGCAGACGCAGTTCGCGATGGACCTCGCCCGCTGGGCGATGACGGAGACCGCCGAGAAGAAGGGCGCCGTCAACGACTTCGGCGACGGCTTCATCAACGTCTGGTCGGCCTTCCAACTGGCCGAGAAGACGCTGAAGGAGAACCCGCCGCAGAAGGTCGCGCCCGCGCACCTGCGCGGCTCGGACTTCGGGCCCTGGCTCGTGAAGTAGTCCGACGCGCGGGATCCCTCCTCGGCTTCAGGCCGCGTAGGGCCGCGGATCGAGGTCGAAGCCTCCTTCCGTCGGAAGGGTCGACTTCGTAACATACCTCGATGCACGCCCGTAGACCCGAGCTTTTGCTGCCCGTCGGCGACCGGGCGATGGCCTTGGCCGCGATCCACAACGGGGCCGACGCGATCTACGTCGGCTTCCCGGGCTTCAACGCGCGCGGCCGCACGGCCGACCTCGCGGTCGACGAGCTGCGCGAGCTCATCGAGCTCTGCCACCTCTACGGGGTGAAGGTGAACCTCGCGTTCAACGTCCTGATCTTCGAGCAGGAGTTCGAAGCCATCCTCCCCGCCCTCGAGCGCGTTCTTCCCCTCAAGCCCGACGCGTTCATCGTGCAGGACCTCGGGCTCGCCGCGCTCATCCGCCGCATGGCCCCCGAGCAGGTCCTGCACGCCTCGACGCAGATGACCGTCACCAACCACGAGGCGATCTCGCTCCTCGAGGACCTAAACCTCAAGCGGTTCGTGCTCGGACGCGAGAACTCGCTGCCCGAGATCCGGCTCATCGGCGAGAAGTCCGGCAAGGAGCTCGAGGTCTTCGTCCACGGCGCGCTCTGCGTGGCGTACTCGGGGCAATGCTTCACGTCCGAGTCGATCGGCGGCCGGTCGGCCAATCGGGGCCAGTGCGCCCAGAGCTGCCGGTTCAGCTACGAGCTCCACGTCGACGGCGAGAAGCGCGAGCTGGGCGAGAGGCAGTTCTTGGTCTCGCCCAAGGACCTCTGCGCGCTCGAAGAGGTGCCGGAGCTGATCGACGCCGGCGTCGCGTCGTTTAAGGTCGAGGGAAGGCTCAAGTCGCCGGAATACGTCGCCGCCAGCGCGCGCGAGTACCGCGCCGCGATCGAGGCGAGGGCGCAGGGACGCGGGCTCCCGCCCGAGGAGCTCGAGGCTTCCCGGCGCCGGATGGGCTCGACCTACTCGCGCGGGTTCACCCCGGGCTGGCTGCACGGAGTCCGCCATCAGGAGCTCGTCGACGGCCGCACCAGCGCGCACCGCGGCTACGAGTTCGGCGTGGTCCGGCGCGTGCGGGGCAGGACGCTCGAGGTCGAGCGGACCCGGCCGCTCGAGCTCGCGCCGGGCGACGGCGTGACGTGGGCCCGATCGGGCGACGCCCAAGCGAACCAGAAGAAAACGGAGGGCGCCCAGCTCTACGGCGTCCGGCCCGGCCCCGCCGGGCTGCTCGAGCTCGAGTTCGGCCGCGAGACGTTCCTTCCGGCCGATCTCGCGGGGGCGCGGATCTTCCTAAACCTCGACCACCGGCTCAAGAAGGAGCTGCAGCGGTCCTTCGCCGACCGCAACGCCATGCGGCGGGTGCCGGTCCGCATCCATGCCCGGCTCGAGTCGGGCCAGCCGCTTTGGGTCCGGTTCTCCGACGGCGCGCGCGCGCTCGAGGCCGAAGGCGAGCAGCGGCTCGAGCCCGCGAAGAAGCAGCCGTCCTCCGACGAGTCGATCCGGCGGGAGCTTTCCGCGCTCGGGGCCACCCCGTTTGAGGCGCTGGACGTGCGGCTCGAGCGCGCGTCGACCGAGCCGCTCTTCGTCCCCAATCAAGAGCTCAAGCGCCTGCGGCAGGCGCTGACCGAGCGGCTCGAGGCCGCGCGGAAGGCCTCGACGATCGACGGGTTCACCGTCCGGCCGCGGCCGGCCGACGAGATCCGCGCCTGGTTCGAGGGGTCCCGCTCCCGCGCGACGCCGGGCGCGGCGCGCTTCAACGTCCTCTTGCGGAACATCGCCCAAGCCAAAGACGTGGCCGAGGCCGTGTCCAAGGGAACGCTCCGGAAAGACCGGCTGCACTCCATCGCGCTCGACTTCGAGTTCGGCCGCGACTACGCGCCGAGCCTGGAGGCGCTGCGCGGCGCCGGCGTCTCCGTGGGCGTAGCCACGACCCGCATCCTCAAGCCGCAGGAGTACGCGAACCTCCGCGCCATCGAGCGGCTCAAGCCCGACTTCATCCTGGCGCGCAACCTCGGCGCCGTGCGCTACTTCACCGAGGTGAGCCCTTTCCCAGGCGAGCTCCGCGGGGACTTCAGCCTCAACGTCACGAACCATCTCACGGCGGACTACCTGTTCGGCAAGGGCCTGAGGACGCTGTGCGTCTCCTACGACCTCAACGCGCAACAGGTCGAGGACCTGCTGGCGGCGACCGACGCCTCCAGGCTCGAGACGACGGTCCACCAGTACATGCCGTCTTTCCACATGGAGCACTGCGTGTTCGCGGCGCTGCTGTCGAACGGCAACTCCTTCCGCGACTGCGGCAAGCCGTGCGAGCGCCACGAGGTGAAGCTGAAGGACCAGTACGGGAACTGGCACTTCATCAAGCCCGACCAGGAGTGCCGCAACACGATGTTCAACGCGAACGCCCAGTCGGCCGCGGGATTTGTGGCGCGGTGGGCGCGGCTCGGCCTGGGCTACGCGAGGCTCGAGGCGCTCAATGAGGCCGGCCCGGAGCTAATCCGGAAGATCGCGGCGTACCAGGAGTTTCTCTCCGGGGACAAGCCTTCGGGCGCGGTGCTGGCGGAGCTCTCGTCGCTGGAGGCCTACGGGCTGGGGCGCGGCGCCCTCGGGCGCGAGCAGGAGTACAAGAGCCGTAAGAAGCTTTAGCGCCGCCTGCTCATGCCAAGCTCGGGAATAAGGCCGCGCTCATGTCCGCAGTGATGTTCAGGCGCAAAGGTCCGTAAGGCGTCTCGCTGCGCACGACCTGCGCGTCAAGGAGCTCCCGGATGATCTGTGTCGCGCGGCGCTGCTTCACGCCGCAGATCTCCAGCACCTGGGCGCGAGGCATCGCGCCTTGCGGCAGGAGGCGCCGCATCAGCTTACCGCCGGCCTTCGAGATCGCCTTCTCGGTCTCGAGCGCGCCGATGAAGCGCTGGTAGCGGCGTTCCAGTTCGCCGAGCTGGAGAACGCCGTCCATGAACTGAATCTGGTCCTTGCAGCAGCGAAGGAAGAACGTGCAGAACTCGATGAGGTCCTCTTCCGAGAGAGGCCCCCGTCCGTCCAGGTCGTTTCGGCGCGGCCGGTCGGCCAGCGCGAGATGCCTGTCATAGTCAGCGCGGTTTCGAGCGAACGCCCGGCCGACGGTCCACAGCATGTTGTCGCCGACGCCGATCCGGATCCCATAGGCGGTCGTCAGCAGGCGCGCCACGCGGCCGTTTCCTTCGGAAAAAGGGTGTATCCACAGAAACCGATGGTGCGAGGACGCCCACCCGAGGAGCTTCGGCGCACCGACCAAGCACTCGGGACTCAGCAGCTCCTCGAATCGGGCGAGATAGCGCTCGATCTCGCCCCGAGTCACCGGCCCCTCGTGCGAGCCGACCGTGATGCCGCGGTCGCGCAGGCGCCCAGGCTCGACCGGCACCACCTCGCCGCCGAGGGTCCTGGCGAAGCGCATGTCCTCGGGTAGCCTGCGGAAGAACTGCTCGTGCAGCCAGCAGAGGAAGTCCTTGGAGCATACGCGCAGGCTGGGTTCCTCGCGGAGACGCTGGAGCATCGCTTCCTGGACTTCGATGTGGGCGACGTGTTCGAGCTGGAAGCTCCGTGAGGCCTTGTCCTTGGCGAGCTGGTTGTTGAGCGCCGCGTCGATATCCTTGAGCGTCGAAGGGTTCCCTTCCATCGCGTTGGTGTAGTAGCTGTTGACCTTCAGCATCAAACGCACGATGTCGTCTAGTATGAGGGGGTGGATTCCCTTACCCAGGGCGGCGGAGGAGGCGACGACGTTCACGACTAGCTCGTCGAGCTCGGGAGTGGTTCGAGTCGGAACAGCTGGGAGCACCTACTCAGTGTAGGCCCAAATAGTGCTAGTTGTCAATGCTATATTATATATCAATTAAATCTATATAAAATATGCTGTATTTATATTCAAGTGCCTATACAATAGCGCTTTTAGTGCTAGATTTAAGTGCCGGCTACCGCTGTGCTTACGGCCAGGGATGCTTCGGGTAGCGGCGCTTGAGCTCCCGCTTGATCTCCGGGTAGGTGTTCGCCCAAAAGGAGCTCAAGTCCGACGTCTTCTGAACGGTCCGGTGGTTGGGCGCGAGGATGTCGAAGACGACCGGCAGCCGGCCCTCGCAGAGCGCGAGCGTCCCTTTCATCCCGACGAAGTCGCCGAGGCGAGCCGAGAGCTCCGCGGGCTTGCCTTCGAAATACGTGAAGCGTCCGCTCCGCCCGGAGGGAAGCGCTCGCCGGGGCGGCAGCGTCTTCTCGAGGAAGTCAGCCAAGGGCTTCCCTAAGTAGCGCTCGATCGCCGGGAGTAGCGGCTCTCGCTCGATCGCCTCGAGCGTCGCCCGTCCCTCGCAGAGCTCCCCGTAGATGAGCCGCCAGTCGTCGGCGTCGAGGCCCGGCAGTCCGAGGTCGGGGTAGAGAGCGCGCGCGACGCGGATCCTCGTCACGAGCTGGCCCGCCTTCTCGTCGAGGCCGGGGTGGCGGAGCTCGCCGGTCGCGAAGCGCTCGGCCCAGAGCTCGGCGGCCGCTTTCCTGTCGGCGCGCTTGGGCATCCGCTCGCGCCGCTCGAGCGCGAGGCCCCGAAACAGCAGCCGGGACTCGTGCACCACGCGCCCGAGCCGCTCGTCCATCTCGGCGACGTCGGTCCACGCGGCCTCGCCGGGGAAGGCCTTCCGCACCGCCTCCGAGCTCGTATTGAGATAGGTCCCGACGGAGACCTGCCGCGCCTGCCCGCCGCCGGCCCGCTCGCGCAGCTCGAGCGCCAAGATCACGGGGGCGGAGGACTTCCCCTCGAGCATCGCGCCCCGGCCGTCGGCCAGGCGGTAGTAGCCGCCTTCCCCCGCGCGCACGGCGAGCCGGTCGGCGAACGCGCGAAGCCAGATCTCCTCGAGGCCGCTGCCCTCGCCCGAGGCGTCCTCGCCGAGCTTGAGCAGCCTCCGGTAGAGCTCGAAGGCCTCGCGGTCGCGCTCCTCGCCCAAGCGAAGCTCGTCGCCCGCCTCGAAGAGCTCGACGGCGCCCTTCCTGTCTCCCGCGGACTCGAACACCGCCGCCATCGCGCACGCGCGCTCGAAGACGCCTCGCCCCGCGGCGCGCGCGTCCTCGAGCACCGCGGCGAGCCTCGGCGAGGCCGGAAACCGGAGCAGCGCCCGCCCGCGCGGCGAGATGCGCCCGTGGGCGTCGACCGCGCCGAGGGACGCGAGCATCCGTCCCGCGAGCTCCCACGCGGGCGCGGGCGGCGGCGTGAGCCACTCGAGCGGCGCCGGAAGCGACGCCGCCTCGAGCCGGAGCCCGCTCAGCTCGAGGCGCAGCATCTCGGGCGCCAGCGACGCGGCGAGGCCCGACTCCTCGGCCGCCGACCACAGGCGCACGCAGCGCCCCGGCGCCGTCCGTCCCGCGCGCCCCGCGCGCTGCTCGGCGTTGGCGCGGCTGATGCGCTGGACGTAGAGCGTGTTGATCCCGCGCGCCGGGTCGAACGCCGCCACCCGGTGCAGGCCGCTGTCGATCACCGCGGTCACCCCGGGGATGGTGAGCCCGGTCTCGGCGACGTTGGTCGCGACGACCAGGCGCGGCGAGGCTGACGGCTCGAGGGCGCGGCCCTGCTCCTCGAGTTGCATGGAGCCGTGCAGCGCCAGCACCGGCAGGCCGCGCGCGCGGCAGAAGGGCCCGAGCGCATCCACCGTCCGGCGGATCTCGCGCAGCCCCGGCATGAAGACGAGCACCGACCCGTCGAGCCCCTCCGCGTCGAGCGCCTGGAGCGCGCGCAGGGCCGCCGCCGCCGGCTCCTCGCGCGCCGCCATCGGCTGCCGGCGGACGTCGACCGGGAAAAGCCTCCCGGGCACGTCGATCCTCGCCGCCTCGGGCCAGTACGCCGAGAGCGCCCCGCCGTCGAGTGTGGCCGACATCACGAGCACGCGCGGCCCGCGGCCGCTGCGCCGCAGCGCCTTGAGCCAGGCCAGGGCCAGGTCGCTCTCGAGGGTACGCTCGTGGAACTCGTCTAGGAGCACCGCGTCCACCTCGGGAAGCTCCGGCCGCGCGAGGCACCGGCGCAGGAAGACCCCGTAGGTCTGAAACACCACCTTCGTGTCCTTGGCCACGCACGCGTCGAAGCGCACCTCGTAGCCGATTTCGCGCCCCAGCGGGCTGCCTCGCTCCTGAGCCACGCGCCGCGCGAGGCTGCGGGCCGACAAGCGCCGCGGCTCGAGCACGAGGACGCGCCCGCTCCCGCGCCCCATGAGGTAGCGCGGCGCCTGCGTGGACTTGCCCGCCCCGGTCGCCGCGGTGAGGATGAGCGCCCCCGCCCCCTCCAGCGCCGAGACGATCCGCTCGCGGAAGGGCTCGATCGGCAGCGTCTCCGCCATGGCGAGAGTTTAGCTTATGCCGCGGCCAAGCCGGCCGCGACGCCCTAGAAGGGCAGCGCCCGGTAGTGGCGGCCGCGCAGCTCGGGCGCCGAGCGCAAGGCGGCGTAGGGCGAGGGCAGAAGCCGGAGCTCCCGCGCCTCGAGGTCGAGCTCCAGGTATCGCCGCTCCCCGTCCACCTCGAACCAAATCAGCCCGCCGTTGCTTTCGCCGCGGACATCGAGCGTCTCGAGTTTGCCCGCGTCGCCGAGCCGGACGATCTCGCGCTCGGGAAAGCCTCCGCCCTCCGAGTAGCGGAACGCCTCCGCGTAGGCGGGCGTCGTCCGGCTCATCGCGCCGATGCGCGCGCCCGTCACGCTCTCGCGCCGGAACGCAGGCGCGAGCTCGTAGATCCGCCCGTCGCCGGCCTCGGGCCCGTCACCCAGTCGGTCGGGGCGCACGCGGACCTCGCGCTCCTCGTACACGACGGCGCTCCGCGGCGCGTCGGAGAGCCGGTCGAGCGGGTAGCTCAGCACCGCCTGCTGGGTGATCACCCGGTTCTCGGGGCTCCATTCCTCGCGCCGGCGGTTCACGAGGATGTTGAGTGTGCCGGCGGCGGGATCGATCCACTGTCCCTGCGCCGAGTCCCCCTCGTCGAGCCGCAGGGCCGGCGCGAGCCCACCGCCTTCGGCCCCGGCGGTCCCGAGGACGAACAGCTCGTGGGTGCTCGCGAGCAGGTAGCCCCGTCCGTCCCAGGCGTCGAAGTCCGCGGGCGCGACGCTCGGCTCGACGTCTCCGGCGCGCCGCGGACTGAGCCTCCGCCGGGCGGTCTCCTTCAGCTCGCCGTCGAGATAGACGACCTCGTTGCCGGCCAGGAGCGCGGGAAAGCCTCCGAGGACCCCCAGCCAGTACGGCCCCCCCGCGGGCGAGGGAACCCGCGCCTCCCGGAGGGGCGCGAGCTCGGGGGTCAGCTCGACGACCGCGTCGAGGAGCGCGTCGACGCGGAAGAGGCGGCCTCCGAAGGCCGCGAAGTCCTCGAGCTCGCCCTCGCCGCGGGCGCGCAGACGGGGCTCGCCTCCGTCGAGCCCGTAAGACGACACGCCGCTCGACGTGAAGACCAAGAATCCCCGGATCTCCCCGGCGGACGTGCCGGGAGCGGCCGCCGACGCCAGCGCGGCCGCCAAGAGCAGCCGCCTCACGGGATCTTCGCCAGGTGGCCCTCGGCCTCCTCGATGCCGGCAAGGTTGCCTTGGCTCTTGTGGAGGTCCTTGGCCTTGAGCAGGTGCCGGCGGGCCTCGTCGTAGCGCCGCAGCTCGATGTTGCAGGCGCCCAGCCCGACGTAGGCGTCGGCGTAGTCGGGATTCAGCTCCAGGCTGTCCTCGAGCAGGCGGATCGCCTTGCGGTAGTCGCCCAGCGAGTAGTGCACGCCGCTCAGGCGGTTGAGCAGCTCGGCGTCCTTCGGGTCCTTCCGCGCCAGCGCCGCGAAGGCTTTGACGGCCCGCTCGAAGTAGCCGCGCGCCTTCTTCTTGTCGCCCCGTCCGTCGTAGGTGAGCCCGAGCGAGTAGAGGCTCTCGGCCGCGTCGGGATCGAGCGCCACCGCGCGCTCGTAGGCCTCGACGGCCTTACCGGCGTCGCCGAGCTGGTCGTGGCAGAGCCCGAGGTTGTGCCAGGCGTCCACGCGGGAGGGCTCCGCCTCGACCGCCCGCCGGTAGCGCTTGAGGGCCTTCTCGCAGTCGCCCGCATCCGAGGCGAGCAGGCCCCAGTGGTACCACGCCTCGCCGTGGGCCGGGTCGAGCGCGACCGCCTTCTCGTAGAACGGCTCGGCCTCCGCGGTCTTACCCTGCGAGTGAAGGGCGAAGGCGAGATTGTAGGTGGCCCCGGCGTGCTTGGGGTCGAGCGCGACCGCCTTCTCGAGCGGCTCGACCGCTTCCCCGTGCCGCCCGAGGATGATGAGCGAGGAGCCCATGTTGTTGAGCGCGCTCACGTCGCCGGGCGCCAGCGCGAGGGTCTTCCGGTACGCCGCGACCGCGTCCTCGTGGCGCCCGCGGCGCGCGAGGGCCACGCCGAGGTTGTAGCTCGCGTCGGTGTAGCGGGGGTTGAGCGCGAGCGCCTTCTCGAAGCGCGCGGCCGCCTCCTCGAGGTCGCCCAGCTCGAGATGGGCCAGGCCGAGCACGAAGTGCGCGGGCGCGTGGCCGGGCTTGGCCTTAAGCGACGCCTCGAGGTAGCGGAGGGCCTCCTTGGCCCGACCCGCCTTCAGGAGGGAGTCGCCCATGTTGTAGTTCGCGAAGGCGTGCCTCGGGTCGACGCCGAGCGCCTGCTTGAAGGCGGCGAGCGCCTCCTCCCGGCGCCCGAGCGCGGAGAGCGCCGCGCCCAGGTTGTTGTAGGCGTCGATGTAGCGGGGGTCGCGCTCGACGGCCTTGCGGTACCAGCCGAGCGACTCCTCGTGCTTGCCCTGCTTGCCGTAGGCGAGCGCGGTGTTGTAGTAGGCGGGCGCGTAGCCGGGGTTCGCCTCGATCGCCTTCGCGAACTCCGCGAGGGCCTCGGCGTAGCGCCCCTGCCGGTTGTGGATGCTGCCGAGATCGTTATGGGCGAGGTGATAGCCGGGGTTGGCCTCGATCGAGCGCCGGTAGGCGGCGGCGGCCTTCGCGACGTCGCCCAGCACCTCGTGGCAGTGCCCGAGGTTGTAGAGCGCGCGGTGGTCCGGCCCCGCCTTCTCGTAGTGGCGGATCGCCTCCGCGTAGCGCTGCTCGTTCAGCGCCCGGTCGCCCAAGGCGCCCTCGCCCGACGAGGCTTCGGCCGCCGCGGGCGCCGCGACGGGAGCCGGTTCTTCCAGGGCCTCGAGCATCGCGCGCGCCGCGGCCGCGTCGGGCGAGTCTCCGGCGAGCTCGAGGAATTTCCCGAGGGCCTCCTTCGCCCCCGCGGCGTCCCCGAGCGCGCGGCGCACGACGCCGAGCCGGTAGTGCACCTCCGGCCAGCCGGGCGCGAGCTCGCGCGCGGCCTCGAGCTTGCGCAGCGCGGTGTGGAAGCTCACCTCCGAGGAGGCGCCCTCCAAGATCGCGCGGCCCTCGTCGGCGAGCTTGCGCGCCTCGGGCGGGACGGCTTCCTGCGCCCCCGCCAGCACGGCCAGACCCAGCAGGAGCGTTCGGATCATGGGCTACCTCGAGTACGACCTGAGCTTTTCGGCGCCGTCGAGCCGGAGCAGCGCGAGGGCGCGCGGCAGGAACACGAACACGCTGCCGCCGCGGGCGAGGAGCTGCGGCCGGGGGGCGCGGAGGAACTCGACCGAGCCGCTCTCGCCGATCGCGCCGCCGCCGCCGGCCGTCGCGTAGAAGAGCCCGGACTCCCGGGAGTACGCCAGACCGGAGACGTCTTCGCGCGGATGGAGGAACACGCCCTTCACCGTCGCGCCCTCCAGGCGGCCGACCAGCTTGCCGAGCGCGACGAAGGTCTCGCGGCCGTCGCCGGCCGCCGCCGTCACGCGCTCGGTCGAGCTGAGCAGCTTGCGCCACGCCGGCAGGCCGGTGGCCGGATCCGGCGGCCGCCCGCCAAGCGCCCAGAGCTCCCAGGGCCGCGGCCCGCGCCGGCCGCGGCCGGCGACGTAGAGCACGCCCGCGTCCCCGGCGAAGAGCCGCGCGCCGTCGACGGGGAGGGCGGCGACGGGCTGGAAGGCGCCGAGCCCCGCCGAGGCGCCGGCGACGGCGTAGCCGAGGTCCCCGGAGGACGCGAAGAGGAGCGCCACGCCTGCCCCGGCCACGTCGTCGAAGCCTCGCTCGAGGCGCAGGCGGTAGCCTTGGGTGAAGTTCGCGGCCTCGCTTCCGTCGTGGGCGAACCAGACCGCTTCGCCGGGCCCGAGCGCGAAGCGCACGTTCTCCCAGCCGAGCCGGGCGGCCGCGTCCGAACCCGCAGGCGCCACGACGACCCGGACGGCGATGCCCGAGCCCTCGGGCAAGAGCAGCGAGACGCCGGGCAGCGGCGCCGGCCCCGCGGCGAGCGCGGCGCAGGCCAGCGCGAGGCTCAGCGCCCCGGTCATAGGCCGAGCACCTCGAACACCGCCTTCTGTCCGGTGGAGAGGTCGTCTTTCATGCCGCTCCAGAAGGCCTTCGCGCCGCCCTCGGGCAGCACGCCGGGGACGACCTTCTCGCTCTCCTCGAGGAACTGGTCCCACGATCGGCGGAAGACGGTCGTCGTGACCGCCGCGACGCCTTGGGCGGTCCCGACGGCGAGGCCGGCGCCGGGGATCTTGCCGAGCGCCCAGTTCACCGCGGGCGGGGCGGCCTCCTCCTTGTTTCCCTTCGTGAGCGCCATCGCCACGCCGCCGAGGGCGTACGCGTCGCCGAAGGGCAGCGCGCGCCCGTCGCCGTAGGCGCGCACGAGCAGGCTCTCGGCGCCCTGCTCCACGGCGGCGCCCACGCCGTAGGTGATCGAGCCCTCCACGAGCGCGAGCGCGGGCGAGATCCGCGGCGGGGCGGCCGGCCCGGACAATTCCTCGCGCACCTTGAGGACGCGCTCGAGGTCGACGGCGGCGGCGGCCGACTCGTCGAGGGGCAGGCGCAACCTCAGCCTCGAGCGGTCCTGCTGCGAGAGCCCCGGCGTCTGGACGCCCTTCTTCCACTCGCCGCGCAGGAGCGCCGGGGTCCCGTTCTCCCTTATAGAGGAAGGCGGGGGCGCGGGCCGTCCGCCGAGCAGCGCCAGCGCGTCGTCCTTGCGGGCTCCGAACGCCTCCTCGGCGCGCCGCTTCTCGGCGTCGCGGCGCAAGCGCTCGTACTCGGCCCACTTTCTCTCCGCCTCGGCGCGCAGCTCGGCGGCGGAGGGGCCGCGCGGCGTCAGCATCGAGGTCATGAACGCGTTGAGGAACGCCGACATCGCGGTGGCCATGAGCTGCGACTCGAGGCTCGGCCCCGACGACCGGTGTCCCCCGCCGCCCCGGGGGGCGGAGGCGGAGCCGCTCGAACCGCCCCCATCGGAACAGTCGGGCATCTCATCGGAGCTCCGGCAACTGCAGCGCAGCGACGGGTGGCTGTAGCGCAGCGCCCCGACCGTGCCCTCGCAGTCGACCTGGGCGGTCTGGGCGCCCGCGACGCCGGCGAGCGCGGCCAGGAAGGCGGCAAGGAGCGTCCCGGCGAGCCCAGGTGGCATCCTTTCCTGGTGATGGCACAAACCGGCCAATCGGCCGGGGCCCACCCCTCTAGGCCTTACGCTCCATGCCGCCTCGCGCGGCCGGAGGCACGCTATGGGGTATGGTTCTCCGCCTGGCGCTCGGCGCGCTCCTCGCGGCGCTGCCTCCGGCCGCGTGGGCGTTCGACGGCTCCGCCGCGCAGGCGAACGGCCTAGCCGCCCAGGCCGCGCAGACGGGCCGGCGCGCGGCGGACTCCCCCGCGGCCCTCAAGGCCGCGCGCCCCGACCGCCCGGACTGCCCGGCCGACTGGGAGCAGAAGCGGCGAGGGGACTGCTGGGTGCCCCGCGGCATCTTCGGCGGACCGGCGGCGCCCGCCTACGTCCACCCGAAGGGGTGGGTCGTGGACCCGCGCTGCTTCGAGGACCCGAGGTTCTCGGGCCGCGAGTTCTTGGCCGCGCTGGATCGCGCGTGGAAGAAGCTCGACCCCGGCACGCCCGCCTCGGCGGGAGGCTGCCTGGGCACCTTCAACCCCGCCTGGGGACGGAGGCTCGTCGACAGCGTCTGGACGCGGCACGTGCACGTGTCCTGCCCGAGCTACGACAAGACCGAGACGACCTGCGCCCATCACGAGCCGCGGGATCACTACTACCAAGACGAGCGGGGCTTCAGCCGGCGGATCGACGGCTACTACAGCCTGCTCGTCCTGCGCAACGTCGAAGGCTGCACGAAGGCCTTCGACAGCTCCGGGCTGGCGGGCGTCCTCTTCCACGAGACGCTCCACGCGGCCGGCGCCGATAATTTCCCGACCGAGAAGCACAACACCGCCTGGAAGCTCGAGCAGTACGTGTTCGTGCGCGACCGCGTCTACGGCGCCGAGGCCACGTGCTTCTTCGGCGTCGATCCCGCCAAGCGCCCCTACGTCAACGTGCTGCAGTGCCGGGGCACCGTGAGCTACGACAACCCTTCCCCCAACCACGAGCTCTGCCGGGAGTTCGACGCCTCGTTCACCAACCTCATGCCGCCCGGGTTCCTGAAGCACTGAGCCTCCATCGAGGCCGGGGGCCGGCTACGACCCGCGCGCGAGCAGGACGAACTGGCGGAAGTTGAGCGCGCCGGGCAGCGGCGGCCACGCCAGCTTCGACAGCGAGGCCATCGCCTCGGGCCAGTCCTGGTTGCAGATCTTGCACTCGCCGAAGAGCTCGCCCTGCTCGGTGCGCGCGAGAAACAGCTTCATCCAGACGAGCGGCCGGTCTCCCGCCCCCCCCGCAGCGCAGAAGTTCATGAAGGGCTGCATCCAGTAGCGGATGAGCGACTCTCCGGTCACCGCCTTCAGCAGCTCCGGCGCGCGAGGGCCGATGGATTGCACGGGTCCGAAGAAGACGCCCCAGCCGGTCTGCGCGCTGCTCTCCCGGTCGATCGTCGCGAGCGTGGCGTCGGCCTCCGGCGGCGCGCCGCCGCCGGGCGCGACCAGCGCGCGCACCGGCGGCAGCACGCCCTGGAGCCAGCTGTCGACCGCCATCGCGACGGCGTCCTCGCGGCGGGCGCCGCCGCCGACCTGATAGATCCGCATGCCCTCGTGATCGGGCGAATAGTAGAGGTCGATGCCGAGCGTCACGTCGCAGAAGCGCCCGTGGTCCTCGACCTCAGGGACGACGCAGCGCGCGCAGAGCGGCCCGATGCCGAGCGCCAGGCCCGGCCCAACGTCCTGCGGCGAGAGGCCCTGGCGCTGCAGGCGCTCTTTCAGGACGCGCGTGGCGAGCGCGGCGACCTCGGCGTTCGGGGAGCTTTCCAGAGGAAGCCCCTACTTCTTGCCTTCGACGGCGAAGCCTGCGTCCTTCCAGGCCTTGATGCCGCCGCAGAGGTCTTTCACCGCGTAGCCGCGCTCCGCGAGCAGCAACGCCGCCTTCGGCGCCGCGGCGCAGTCGTGGTGCCAGCAGTAGGTCACGATCGTCTTGTCTTTAGGGAGCCCCTTGAGGCGCTTCGCGAGGTCGGCGAGCGGGATGTTCGTCGCGCCGGGTATGTGCT
>JACQPK010000349.1 GCA_016207565.1 Elusimicrobiota bacterium | reverse complement strand
GTGCTAGGCGAGCGCGGCCTCCGCCTGTCCGGCGGGCAGCGCCAGCGCATCGCCATCGCTCGCGCGATCCTGAAAGACCCGCCGATCCTCGTCTTAGACGAGGCGACGTCGAACCTCGACACGGCCTCCGAGCGCAGCGTCCAGAAGGCGCTCGAGCGCCTCTATTCGGGCCGCACCGTCTTCGTCATCGCCCACCGCCTCTCGACGCTCCAGGGCGCCGACCGGATCGTGGTGCTCCGCCACGGAGAGCTCGTCGAGAGCGGCTCGCACGCGGACCTCCTGCGCGCCGGCGGGATCTACGCGACCCTCTACAAGCTCCAGCAGCTCGAGCCCGAAAAAGTAAACGTTGGGGACAGTCCCCAGGGTTAACTTTTTTTGCCTGACGCGCCGTCGATCGTGAAGCAGAAGGTGCTGCCCTTCTCGAGCCCCGCGGAGTCTACGGTCAAGCTGCCGCCGTGGCGCGCGAGAACGGCGCGGGAGATCGCGAGGCCCAGGCCGAGGCGCCCGCTCGGCTTGTCGACGCCGAGCCCGTCCTCGAGCCGCTTGCGAGTCTCCTCGTCCATGCCCATCCCGGTGTCGCGGACGATCACGACGAGCTTCTCGTCGGCCTGGGTGAGCCCGATCGAGATGGAGCCTCCGCACGGGGTGTAGCGAAGGGCATTCTCCAGCAGGTTCATCAGCACCTGTCCCATGCGCTTGCGGTCCGCGAAGACCGGCCGGAGGTCGGGCTCCAGGACGCGCGAGAACTTCACGCCCTTCGTCGCCGCGCGGAGCTGGAACCCCCGGACATGGTCGTCGACGAACGCCGCGGGGTCGAACCAGTCGCGCTCCAGCCGCAGCCGGCCTCGCTCCATCGCGGCCCAATCCACGAGATCGTCGGCGAGGCGGGCGATCTGCCGGAGCGCATTGCGCGCGACATCGAGCACCGGCGAGCTTCCCTCGAGCGCGGCCAGACGGGTCGCCAGCACCTCGAAGGCGGCGTTCACCGTCGAGACCGAGTTCGCGATGTCGTGCGAGGCCATCGAGAGGAACTCCGTCTTGTTCCTTTCGCGCTCCTTGAGGCGCTCGTTCTCCTCCCGGAGCTTCCCCGCCGCGGGCTTCCCCACGGCGCTAGACTACTATTTCAAGGGTGCCAGCAGTAGCCGTAACGGGGCGCGGCCGTCCCCTGAAAGAGCGGCCCCTCCACGGCGAACGCGTGGAGCGCGATCGCGGCCAGCACCTGCGCGATCATCGCTCTCCCCGCAAGAGCCCGAAGAAGCCGTCGAGGTTGACGGACAGTCCGCCGGAGTAGCTCATGCCGGACGCCTCCGGGAAGGCCTTGAAGCGGTCCTTGCCCACCTCGACGCGGCCCGCAAGGTCGGAGTCCTTGCCGAACCGGATGTTCGCGGCGCCATAGATCGTCTGGCCGAGCCCGCTCTGCTGCTGTCCGTAGCCGCGGTGCAGGAGCTCGGTGCTGAGCGTGCGCGTCTCCCACTCGCGGCGGCAGTCGCCGTCGTAGCAGCGGCGGACGAGTTCGTTGATGTAGGTCTCGCGGACGACCTCGGGGGCCGTGTTCATGTGCGCGTAGGCGAGGTCGACGCCGCCTTCCAGCTCGACGACGCCGCCGATCGCGGGGCTGACGTAGCTGACGCCCGCGAATCGGACCTTGTTGAGGCCGCTCACCTGCCGGCGCGTCTCCTCCCAAACCTCGTAGGGGCGCTCGTAGTAGCGGGCCTCGTCAACGAGGGTGCGGTCGAGGAGCTTGTTCTGCCCGCCCGCCCCCGACAGGATCGCTCCGCCCTGGAACCCGACGGTGCCGGTGTTTTCTTTGCCGTACCCGAAGCGGAGCATGCCGCCGCCGCCGAAGGCCGACTTGCCGTCGTCGCCTTGCGTGAGCCCGGCCTGCAGGCGCAGGGAGGAGGTCCATCCGGCCGCCTCAATTGCGGCGTTCTGCACGATGCCCTCGAGCCGCGCGGAGTCCGCGGCCTTGAGGGCGGGGCCGATCTGCTTGAGCCGTTCGAACTCGCGGTCGATGGCCGCGATCTCCTCGGGGGTGTACTTCTTGTCTTGGGGCGCGTTCGTCGTCGCCGCGTTCTCGAGGGTGATCGCCGAGGCGGACATGCGGTCGAATTCCGCCTGCGTCACGGTGTGGCCGAGTATCTCGTCGAACGTCTCCTGGTCGCGGTCGAGCAGCGCGCCGAAAAGCCGGCGCGACTTGGGCATCTCCCCCACCCGCGACGGGGGGAGGGCGACGAGTTGCTCCGTGAAGAACGCGACGATTCGCTCATCGGAGAGCGCCGATTTGGCGGTTCCGCGGTCGTAGCGAGCATCTAGCGCCCTCGCCCGGGCGACGAGGGCGTCGAATTCCTGCTGCGGCGTGACCCTGCCGATCGTGGCGTCGAAGGCGGCCTTGTCCCCGCCTAGGAGAGCGTTGAACACCACGAGTTGCCCGACGCGGCTCATATAGGTGATGTTCTCGTCGGCCAGGAACTTGGCCGCGACGTGGTTGGGGACGTTCGGGACGTCGGCAAACGCGGGGGAAAGGAACGAGGCGGCGAGGAGAGCCGCCAGCAGCCATGGGTGCTTCATCAACGACCTCCCACGGGGCCGGGGCCCGTCAGTGGCGAACATTATAGTGCCGGCGGGCCCCGCCGTGCATGAGGCATACGGCCCAGCGTCCTTCCGGGCCCATCGGGCATACCGCACGCGAACAATGCAACACGGTGCCTGGTACCGTGTTGCGCTATTGGGTCAGGTAGCCGCCGAAGTAGATCGTACGCTTCTCCGGCCTGCGCGCCGAGACGTCCGTCACGACGTCGCCCCACTCGATCTCGGAGAGGGGCTTGCCGAAGCGCTCGCGGAAGGAGGTCTCGAGGGTGCGCCCGGCCGACTGGCGGCTCTCGAGGATCGCGTCGCCGCCGGCGTAAAGCATGACGTGCGTGATCGGCGCCTTCTTGCCGGGGCTGGAGAGGAAGACGAGGTCGGCCGGCTTGAGGGCCCACCGCTTGAGCGGCTGCGCTCGCAGGAACTGCTCGTGCGCGTCGCGCGGGAGGTCCACGCCCTCGGAGCGGTAGCTCAGGCTGGAGAGCCCCGAGCAGTCGACGCCGGCGGGGCCTCGCCCGCCCCAGACGTAGGGGCCGCCGAGGAACTGCCGCGCCGTCTGGAGGATGCGGCCGCGGTCGGCGGGGAGCCCGAGGAGGCGGAGCTCGGCGGCCTTCGCGTCGGCGAGCCTCCGGTCGAGGAGCCGCACGCGCGCCGTTTCTCCGGCCCACGCCGCGACGCTCACACGCGCCCCGAGGGGAAGCTCGACGAGCTGTCCGCCGTCGGTCCGGGCCTCGGCGCGCTTCACGCGCACGACGGCGTCGCCTTCCGAGTCGGGAGGCCAGCGCAACGCGGAGGCGTTCGTCCAGCCGCGGTAGGCGTGCCACTCCTTCACGGGCTGGTGCGCCTCCTGCTCGAGGGCCTCGACCTCGACCCAGTCGCCCTTGGCGCCCAGCGCCCGGACGCGCTCGCCGTAGACGATCTGGCTCGCGAGCTCGCCGTCGTCTTTGGGCTTGCGACGCAGGTCGGCGGCGGGGACGCCCACGACGAGGTCCTGGGGGAACCGGGGCGCCAGCACGTAGGCGACCCCGCGCTTGCGAACGGCCCAGGCCTTCTCGAACTCGGCGCGCTTGTACACGCGGCGGACCTGATCGAGCGTGGGGCTCGCGGGGTCGCGGACGATGACGTCGCCCTCGGGGGTGAACCCGCTCACCACGAAGAGATGCCCCTTGGTCTTCTTCAGCGGCGCGCCGGACAGCTCGCCTTCGCCGAAGGTGACGGAGACGACGACCGGCCTCCCGGCGGCGACCTCGCGCTCGAGGCCGGCGAGGCCGTCAAGCCGCGCCACGTGCCCGTGCACCCCCTGCATCGCGGCGTAGGCGATGTTGAGCGGCCAGTTGCCGTAGCGTTTGGCCTCGGGGTCTCGGCGGTCGAGGAGGGCGTCGGCGATCTTGCGCGTGGGCAGCCTCCTCCCCCAGAACTCGAGCACCATCCCGAGGCTCGTCGGCGAGCAGATGTCCTGGCGGTACTGCTCGCTCTCGAGCACCTGCGAGCGCGCGCGGACGCTCAGCTCGCGCACCCAGGGCCCCGGGGAGAACGGGCGCTGAGGAGGCGTCTCGCCTTTCAGCGACATGGCGAGCGCGATGCGGTGGAGCCGGGGGCGCTTGCGTCCGGCCTGCGTGAACTCGACGCGGTAGCGCACGGCGTCGGCGGGCTTGGCCAGCTCGAGGGTGTCGACGTCGACCTTGCCGAACTCGTCCTTCTGCTCGCCCAGGTTCCGGCCGCCCGTGGACGCCTCCCAGCGCGCGAGGGAGTACCACGGCGTCCAGCGCCCTTCGACGCGGGCCTGGACCCGCAGTTCGGCGGTCGAGCCGGCGGGCAGCTCCGCGTTCCACGAGCCGACCAGCTCGTCGAACGGGGGGACCGAGAGCTCGGGCGATTCGAGCTCGCCGGAGCCTTCGACCAGCCCCTCGGAGAACGGCAAGGGCTTGAGGCCCGCGAGACGGGCCCCTTCGATGTCGAGCGGAGTGGAGTGGATGAGATTCATTCGGGAATCCTCAGTCAGACCGTTAAGAGAACGTCTGAGGATTCACGGATGATTATTTCAAAAAGGTGCTTCCTGTGAACAATGAAATAACGACCCAAACGCGGTTGGCGCGTTTGGGTCGTTGATCTACTTTACGAGCTTGTTGGTCGGCTTGTGCGGCGGATCGTTCGGCGGCCGCGGCGTGACCTTCGCGTTGTTCTTGAAGGTCGGCGTGAGCTCCTTATTGATGCCCGCCCATTCGGGGCTCTCGTCGACCGAGCCGACGATCGCGCCGATGGGGCATTCGGGGAGGCAGACGCCGCAGTCGATGCAGACGTCCGGGTCGATGATCATGAACTTCTCGCC
>JACQPK010000348.1 GCA_016207565.1 Elusimicrobiota bacterium | reverse complement strand
GGTCACCTCCGAGGCGAAGGAGTTCAGCTGGTCGACCATGATGTTGATCGTATCTTTCAGGTCGAGGATCTCCCCTTTCACGTCGACGGTGATCTTCTTCGAGAGGTCGCCTTGCGCCACCGCCTTCGTCACCTCGGCGATGTTGCGGACCTGGCTCGTCAGGTTCGACGCCATGAAGTTCACGTTGTCGGTGAGGTCCTTCCAGACGCCCGCGACCTCCTTCACCTCGGCCTGGACGCCCAGCTTTCCCTCCGTGCCGACCTCCCGCGCGACGCGCGTCACCTCCGACGCGAAGGACCGGAGCTGGTCCACCATCGTGTTGATCGTGTCCTTGAGCTGCAGGATCTCGCCTTTCACCTCGACCGTGATCTTGCGGGAGAGATCGCCGTTGGCCACCGCCGTCGTCACCGCGGCGATGTTCCGGACCTGGCTCGTGAGGTTGGACGCCATCAGGTTCACGTTGTTGGTCAGGTCCTTCCAGACGCCTTCGAGGCGCGTGACCCGGGCCTGGCCGCCGAGCTTGCCTTCCGTTCCGACCTCCCGCGCCACGCGGGTGACCTCGGAGGTGAACGCGCGCAGTTGCTCGACCAGCCCGTTGACGACGTCCGCCTTCTCGCGGAACGCGCCTCGGATGGACCGGCCGTCGAGCTTGAGCGGCATCTTCTGAGAGAGGTCGCCGAGCGCGACGGCGCCGAGCACCCGGAGGACGTCCCGGGTCGGCTGCGTGACGTCGGCGATCAGGGAGTTGACCGCCTGGATATGCGCCGCCCACGCCCCGGTCATCCCGTCCGCGGCCACCCGGGCGTTGATCTTGCCTTTCTTGCCCACTTCCATCGACACCCGCTGGACCTCGGCCGTCAGGCGCTCGTTCTGCTCGATGATCTCGTTGAGCGTCTCCGCGATCTCGGTCAGGACCCCGTCCGCGACGAGCGGCATCCGGACCGAAAAATCGCCTCTACGGACGGCGCGGAGGGTCCGCAGCAGGCGGAGCTTGACCTCCGACTCGGGCATGGGTGCGCGCGTGGGCATGGCCCCAGTATATGAGGAAGGCCCCGGCGGCTCGTTGTCGTTTTGGTGAAGCGGCGGTGACGGTCAGCCTCGCAGCCAGCGGACGAGGTCGGCCGGGTGGTCCACGTCGTAGAGGCGGGGCAGCAGCCGCGTCTTGAGGCCGAGGACTCGGGCGCGGCGGCGAGTGACGGCGAGCACGCGCGGACTCGACCAGGGGACGCTCCGGAAGAGCCGCGGCTCTCCGGCGTTCAGTCCCAAGAGGTAGTAGCCGCCGTCTTCGGAGGGGCCCAAGACGACGTCTGCGCGGCGGAGCGCCGCGAAGGCGCGCTCGAGCAGGCGGACGGAGATCGCGGGGGAATCGGTCCCGATCACGCACACGCGGCGCGCCCCGGCCCGGAAGGCCCGCGAGAACGCGCGCGCGAGGCGGGCCCCGAGGTCGCCCTCGCCCTGAAGCCGCTCGCGCACCCAGACGATCCGGATGCCCCTTAGGCGCGAGAGGGTTCCGCGGGTCTCCTCCAGGATCGCCGCGTAGGCGCGGGCGGCGCCGCGCGGCCCGAGGGCCCCGATCAGGCGGGTCTTGACCCTCCCCGGGACCGGGTCCTTCAGGAAGACCAGCAAGACTCGGCTAGATGGCAAAGCGGCGGAGCGACTTGGGCATCAGGTTGACGAGCATCGTCAGCCGGTTGGAGAGGATCAACGCCCCGATCACCACGAGCAACGCGCCGGCCGCGATCTCCCCCCAGCGGATGTACTTCCGGTAGCGGGCGAAGAACCGCATGAAGGCGGCCGTCCCGAACCCCGTCAGGATGAACGGGACGCCCAGGCCGAGCGAGTAGACGAACAAGAGCGCCATCCCGCGCGAGACGGACGCCTCGCGCGCGGCCAGGGCGAGGATGCCGGCGAGGATCGGGCCGATGCAGGGGGTCCAGCCGAACGCGAACGCGAGACCCATGACGAACGCGCCCGCCGCGCCGGGCGCGACGCCGCCGGTCTGGAACCGCTTCTCGAAGTAGAGCCACTTGATCGTGAAGACGCCCATGGTGTGGAGGCCGAAGAGGATCACGACGACGCCGGCCACGACGTTTAAGACGTCCCGGTAAGCGTCCAGCCACCCGCCGACGGCGGACGCGCTCGCTCCGAGGAGGGTGAACACGAGCGCGAAACCCAGGACGAAGCAGATCGAGGCCGCGCCCGCCTTCCGGGAGGCCGCGGTCCCGCCCGCCGAGAGCTCCTCGAGGGAGAGCCCCGACATGAACGAGACGTACCCGGGCACGAGGGGAAGCACGCACGGCGAGAGGAAAGACACCACTCCCGCCGCGAACGCCGTCAGCCAGTTGATCTCTGTCGTATCAGCTCCCCCTCTCCCCGCGAAGCGGGGAAAGGGTTGGGGTGAAGGGTCTTACAGCTTACGATGGGTGCCGTCGCAAAACGGCGGGGTTCCGGTGCGTTTGCAGCCGCACCAGGCGACCTTCTTGGCCTCGGTGAGGTTCTCGATCACCGGGCGCATGCCGGTGTTGTTGCGGGCGTGGGAGCCGTCGCAGTAGGGCTGGTTGGCCGAGTGGCCGCAGGAGCACCACGCCTTGGTGCCGGGAGTCTCGTCTTTCACGTAAGGCGCCTTCTGGGGACACAGGGGCTCAGCCATGGGTGTTTTCC
The DNA here is from genome assembly GCA_016207565.1 of Elusimicrobiota bacterium. GTDB lineage: Bacteria > Elusimicrobiota > Elusimicrobia > UBA1565 > JACRDR01 > JACRDR01. The sequence goes on along the minus strand of JACQPK010000348.1, from coordinate 4,479 downwards.
TTTTGCTCGCGGGGTTCCGGTCGCTTCTCGCTCTCGCCGCCGGGCCAGACCGGGTGGGGCTTCTTCGGCGCGTCGCCGAGGAGCTCGGGCAGCGTCCAGAGGAGCTCCTCGCGGCTGCCGGTCGAGAGGGCGACCTCGCCGGTGTCCATCCGGATGGCGTCCACCGGGCAGGCCTCGACGCAGTAGCCGCAGAACACGCAGAGGCCGAGGTCGATCTCGAAGGACTTCGCGCGCTTCTCGACGACCGTGACCGGCGACTCCTCGGCGCGGATGTGGATGCACTCCGCCGGGCAGACGGTCTCGCACATCATGCACGCGACGCACCGAGGCGTGCCGTCGTCGCGCTTGAGCAGCCGGTGGCGCGTCCGCGCGCGCTTGGCGACGACCGCCGGGTCCTCGGGGAACTGGATCGTGACGGCGCCGGGCAGTCCGCCGAGCCCCAGCGCGCGGCGCGTGTGGCGCCACAGGTTGACGAAGAAGTGCCGGTAGGTGATCGCGAGCCCCTTCCAGAGCTCGACGAGGTAGACGCGCTCGCGCAGGCGCATGACCGGGCGCGTGACCGGCTTGACCGGATGGCGCTCGAGGGCGTTGGGGGTCGGGGCCGTCATGCCTGCAGGAAGTATACCACCCAAAGGGTCACGAAGGCGTTGGCCAAGGAGAGCGGGAGCAGGTTCTTCCACCCGAGGTGCAGGAGCTGGTCGAAGCGGAAACGGGGGAGCGTCCAGCGGATCTGCATCAGCAGGAAGATCACCGCGCAGGTCTTGGCGCAGAACACCGCGACCTGGGCGAGCCCGACCCAGGGCTGGGGGAGCGCGGAGAGGCCCGGGAGGTGCCAGCCGCCCAAGAACAACGTCGTGCAGAGGCCGGCCACGACGATCGTCTCCATGAAGTCGGTCATCATGAACATGACGAATTTCATGCCGGAGTACTCGATGAAGTAGCCGACGATCTCCGCCTCGCCCTCAGGGACGTCGAAGGGCGCGCGCTTGGTCTCCGCGGCGCCGGCGGTGAGGAACAGGATGAAGCCGAGGGGCTGGAGGAAGATCCCCCACCAGCCGCTCGCGGCCTGCCAGCGGACCGCGTCGGCGAGGTCCAGCGTGCCGTAAATGAAGAGGAGCGCCGCGAGGCTGGTCAGCATCGAGACCTCGTAGGAGACCATCTGGGCGGCGCCGCGGAGGCCGCCGAGCAGCGCGTAGTTCGAGTTCGAGGCGTAGCCGGCCATCACGACGCCGTGGACGCCGATTGCGAGCGTGGCCAGGACGAAGACGATGCCGCCCGAAAGCGGCAAGGGCTGCAGCCGCCACGCGCGTCCGGCGAACTCGATCGCGTCGCCGAAAGGCAGCGCCGCCAGCGCCAGCATCGAGAACCCCAAGGAGAGCGCCGGGGCGAGCCCGTGCCACGGCCGCAGGGCGAACGGGGGCGCGAAGTCCTCCTTCGTCATCGTCTTGAGCGCGTCGGCGATCGGATGGAAGAGCCCGAGCACCGTGAACCCGAACACGGAGGCCCGGTTGGCGCCGACGCGGTCCTGGGCGACGGCGCTCTGCTTGCGCTCGACCCAGCCGAGCAGCCCGGCGATGTTGAGGCCGAAGCCGAGCACCGCGAAGGCCACGAGGCCCACGGTCCATGCCAGGTCGGGGAGCGAAATCAACGGGCTCATGCGCGAGCGGGCTCCTTCTGCGCCGCGAAGCCCAGGCGGCGGCCGTGCGGCCCGAGGTTGTCGAGGGTTATCCCGGCGAACGCCGGCTCCGCGCGGGCCAGCTCCGCGAATACCTGGGGAGCGGTCTCCCACGCGACCGGCCGGCCGAGTTCCCCGAGCATGTCGGCGAAGATCGCCCAGTCCGGGCGCGACTCGCCAAGGCTGGGGGCGGCGACGCGGGCGCGCTGGACCTGCCCTTGGAAGTTGGTGAAGGTCGCGTCCTCCTCCGCGAAGGAGCAGCTCGGCAGGACCCACTTCGCCACGGTCGAGAAGCCGTTGGCCTTCGACCCGACGAACGCCGAAAAAGGCAGCCCGGCGAGCTTGTTCGCGTAATCCGCGCCCCAGACCGCGACCGGGTCGCGGTCGACGACCCAAAGGCCCCAGAGCTTGCCTTGGTCCAGCGCGTCCTTCAGGGCGGACCAGGAGGTCTCCCGGATCCTCTTGCCGAAGCCGAGAGCCGCGGCGCCTTCGTGGTTCGGGACCTTCTCCTTGCGCCGCAGGATCGCGTCCTCGGCCCCCAACTGATCGGGGCCGGGGGCGGCGAGCAGGCGGGACACGTTGAGCCGCTCGATGAACAGCCGCCGGGCCGCGAAGAAGTCCTCGTTCGAGAGCGTGCCGCTCAGCACCACGGCGAGGCCGTCGATCCCTTTCTCCTCCACGAGCGCCGACAGCTCCCGGGCCGCGCGCTTCGCCGCCTCCGCCGAAGCGACGTGCTCCGGCTTGCCGTCCTCGGCGAGGCGGGAGGCGAAGCGCAGGCGGAGCTTCGAGTCGATCTCGGAGTAGGAGTAGCGGCCCTCGTCGCACATCCACCAGCCGTTGACCTCGGGGTTGACGCGGGGCTTGAAGCGGGCGATCCGGGCGTCCGGCGTGTGCCAGGGCCGCTTGAGGTTGGCGTGGATGTCGATCGCGCAGCCCCTCGCGCAGCTCGTGCACACGGACGGGGTCTCGGACAAATACCACACGCGCACCTTGAAACGGAAGTCCGTGTCGGTGAGCGCGCCAACGGGGCAGAGGTCGACGATGTTGGAGGCGTACGGGTTGTCGACCTGGCGGCCCGGATACGGCGCGAGCACGTCCCGGTCGCCCCGGTGGAAGATGCCGAGCTCGTGGGTGCGCGTGACCTGATCGAGGAACCGCGTGCAGCGCGTGCACAGGATGCAGCGCTCCTGGTCCAGCATGACCTTGGGGCCGATCTGGAGCCGCTTGGCCTTGTGCCGCTTGTCTTCCCGGACGGCGCTCGTGTAGAGGCCGTGGCTCATGTAGTAATCCTGCAGCCAGCACTCGCCCGCCTGGTCGCAGACCGGGCAGTCGAGCGGGTGGTTTTGCAGGTGGAACTCGAGCGAGGACTGCTGGGCCTGCTTGGCGCGCGGCGAATCGGATTTGACCACCATGCCGGCCTTCACCGGCAGGCGGCACGAGACCGCGGGCTTCGGCGCGCCCTCGACCTCGCAGATGCAGAGGCGGCACACGCCGGGGTTCCCGAGCCCGGGGTGGTAGCAGTAGTGCGGGATATGGATCGACGCGGCTCTAGCTGCGTCGATTACGAGAGTCCCTTCCGGCGCTTCGAGCGTCTTGCCGTTGAGGGTAAACTTGACCAGGGGGCGCTCAGCCACGGACTTTCTCCAAGACTCTTTCGACGATTCTTGCGTCGAATTCCTGGCGGAATTTGCCGATGATGGATTTGGCGACGGGGCCGATCGTCTCGCCCAGCGCGCAGATCGGCGTCCCGGTGATGTTCCCGCCGATGCGGAGCACGTTCTCGACGTCGCCCGCGTAGCCGCCGGAGTCGACCAGCCGGCGCAGGATCCGCGTCACCCAGCCCGAGCCCTCGCGGCACGGGGTGCACTGGCCGCAGGATTCGTGCCAGAGGAAGCGCTCGATGATGAACAGGACCTTCACCATGTCGGTCGAGTCGTCGAGGACGATCACGCCGCCCGCCCCGAGGAACGTGCCGAGGCCCCGGAGGCTGTCGAAATCCATCTTGGCGCCCAGGGCCTCGGCCGCGGTGAGGATCGGCGTCGAGGTGCCTCCCGGGATCACGGCCTTGAGCTGGCGCCCCTCCCGGACGCCGCCCGCGGCGTTGATGATGTCCATGAGCGGCGCGCCCATCGGGAACTCGTAGAGCCCCGGCCGCTGGACGTGGCCGCTGACGGAGTACACCGCGGTGCCGCCCGAGCGGGCCACGCCGATCGACGCGAACCACTCGGCTCCCCTGCCGATCACCGTGGGCAGCATCATGAGCGTCTCGAGGTTGTTCACGACGGTCGGGCAGCCGAAGAGGCCCGCGACGGTCGGAAACGGCGGCGGCTGGCGGGGCCACGCCTTCTTCCCCTCCATCGTCTCGAGCAGCGCGGTGTCGAGGCCGGAGATATAGGCGTTGGCGCCCCTCATCACCTGGATCGGAACGGGCGTCAGCCCGTTCCGATCGGTTTCCTCCAACGCCGTTTTCAATACCCGATACTGCGCCAAATACTCGCCGCGGATGAAGATGAACGCGCGGTCCGCGCCGATGGCGCGCGCCGCGATCTGCATCCCTTCGATGAGCGCGTGCGGGTTCCGCTCGGCGAGCGCCCGGTCCTTGAAGCAGCCGGGCTCGCTCTCGTCGAAGTTGCAGACGAGGTAGTGGGGCTTGTCTTTTTTGGGCGGGACCGTCTCCCACTTCATGCCGACGGGGAATCCCGCGCCGCCGAGTCCCCGGAGGTTCGACTTCTTGACCTCGGCGACGAGCGCGGCGGGCTCCAGCCCCTTCGCCTTCTCCCAGGCGGACCAGCCGCCGTGCTTCT
>JACQPK010000323.1 GCA_016207565.1 Elusimicrobiota bacterium | reverse complement strand
GGGCCTCGATGAAATAGATGCCCGGCTCCATGGTGATCACGAACCCAGGCTCCAGATACGCGTTGAAGCGGATCCGGATGTTCGGCGGAGGCTTCACCTTGCGCCGCCGGCCGCCCATCGTGTCGTGGACGTCGAGGCCGAGCGTGTGGGTGAGCCCGTGAGGGTAGAACAGGCGGACCGCGCCGCCGGTCACGAGGTCGTCCGTCGGGCCCTTGAGGATCTTGAGGTCCTTGAGCCCCTCGGCGATCATCCGCATCGAGTGGAGGTGGAGGTTCCCGGACAGCATGCCGGGCCGCGCGCGGCGGATGCACTCCTTCTGCGTCTCGAGCACGATCGAGTAGATGTCCCGCTGGCGGCGGCTGAACCGCCGCCCCAAAGGGAACGTCCGCGTGATGTCGGCCGAGTAGCCGTCGAGCTCGGCGCCGGCGTCGATCAAGAGCAGCTCGCCGGTCTTGAGCTTGGCGTCGTTATGATGGTAGTGGAGGACCGCCCCGTTGCGGCCGCCCGCGACGATGCTCGGGTACCCGAGATGCTTCAGCCCGGCCTGGAGGCAGGCGCTCTCGAAGATCGACTGGACCTGGTACTCGAACATCCCGGCCTTCGCCTTCCGCATCACGTCGCGGTGGGCCTTCCCGGAGACGTCGTTGGCCCGCTGCATGAGCTCGATCTCGCCCGGGGTCTTCGTCGCGCGCAGGTCGTCGAGAGCGTCCCGGAGCCGCCCGGGGCGGTACGCCGGGCGCTTCAAGCCGCTTCGGCTCAACGACTCCCGGTCCGCGTAGACGGACGTCTTGCCGCGGGCTCCGGCCTTGGCCAAGCCCGGCAGCTCGTCGGTGTAGCGGACCTCGCGGAAGCCGAAGCGGCGCGCGGCCTCGGACGGGCCGGGAACGTGTCCGAGCCAGACGCGATGGTTCGCGTCGACGCGGGGAATGAGGAGCACGTCGCGGCGCCGGGAGGGATCGAGCAGGAGGAGGTAGCCGGCCTCCGGCACTCCGGTCAGATAGAGGAAATCGGACTTTTGGCGGAAGACGTAGCTGACGTCGTTGTTCCGGATCGTCTCCACGCCTCCGGCCAAGAGGATGAGGCCGTCGGGCAGCTTCTCCATCAAGCGTCGGCGGTGCTCCGCGCGTTGTCGGGTGATCATGGGACGCCCATTATAACTGATATGATGCGGACGGCACTCTAGATGCGTTTCTGGACCGTCGCGAAAGTCGGGGCCGGCGTCCTGGTCTTGGCCTACGGCGCGGTCATGGCCGACCGCTACCAGGGCTTGATCCTGAAAGCGATCAAGCCGGCCCGCCCGGCCATGCGCACGCAAGGGCTGCCGCTGGGCGCCGAGATCGCCGACCAGCGCGAGCGCAGGCTCATCAACAAGGTGAGCGCGGAGTACGGGCGCGTGAAGGTGCTCGTCGACCAGGCGCGTGCGAAGGGCCGGAACACGGAGACCCTCGAACGCATGCTCGTCTTCTCGCTCTCGCAGGCGCGGCAGAAGAAATACGACCAAGCGATGACCATGCTCAACCGGATCGCGATGGACGCATCTCGTCCCGTGCACGGCGGCGTGACGGCCGCGCGGATCGACGATCCGCTGCCCGAGGAGCCCGAGATCAAGGCGAAGCCCGTCGTTCCCGAGCGGAGGGCTCCGTCGCGCAAACGCAAGCGTCGGCCGGCCGGAGAGGACGAATGAGACGGCGTCTGGTCGCGGCGGCGATCGCCGCCGCGGCGGGGTTCGCGTGGGCGGGGGAGACCGCCGAGACCTACCGGGGCGCCTTGGCGGCGCTGTTTTCGGGGCGTCCCGCGGAGGCGGAGGAGGCGTACAAGTACCTCCTCACGCTCGGCGTCGACGGCGCCGGGCCCACCGCCAACCTCGCCGTCCTGGCGCGCGAGCAGGGCCGGGCCGACGAGGCCGTGGCTCTCTGGACCCGCGCGACCCTGCTCGACTCCTACAACCCGGTCCTCTGGAACGAGCGCGGCTGGGCGCATCTCGCGATCGGACGCCTCAAGGAGGCGCGCGAGTCGTTCCAGAAGGCCGTCGAGGTGTCGTCGGGGCCTCAGCACGCGGCCGAGGCGAGCTTCGGGCTGGGCGTCGCCGAGCAGATCGACGGCAACCCGAAGTCCGCGATCGCCGCGTACCAGAACTCCTTCACGCGCAATCCGTACCTGCTGCCGGCGGTCGCGACTCAGCTCGCCCGGCTCGCGGTGAAGCTCAAGAAGTGGCCGACCGCCGAGACCTATTACAAGCAATCGCTCGACCAGGACCCTCAGCAGCCGGACGTCGCGCTCGAGTTGGGGCGCGTGCTGGAAAAGGAGGGGCAGACCAAGGCGGCGTGGCAGGCGTACAAGCTCGTCTTGGACATGGACCCGCAGCAGGACGAGGCGCGCGAGGGGATGACCCGGGTCGCGAAGTCGATCGACGAGCGCCCCGAGCGCTACCTTCCGGTGCGGCGCCTCACGCGACCGCTGCTCACCCGTTCCGACGCGGCGCCGCCCTCGCAGCCCTATCGCGTCGCGCTGTTCACCGATCCGACCGGCGAGCCGTCCCACGGAACCCGCTTCTTCTTCCTCTCCGGCTCCGATTTCCGCGTCGTCGACGTCCGGCTCGGCGAGGTGACGAAGGGCGGCGCGCTGGACCAGTGGGAGGTACGCTACCGCGACGATACGCGCGTCATCGAGCTGCGCGACCCCCAGCAGAACCTCAAGTTCACGACGAAGCAGGCGTTCCGCATCGAACCCGTCCGGCCCGGCTTCACCGTGCTCGTAAAAAGCGCCGTTCTCGGGGAGGTGAAGGCCGTCGACATCGGCGACCGCGAGGTCCGCGGGATCGTAGAGGTCGTCCCGACGCCGCACGGGTTCGGCCTCGTCAACGAGGTCGCGCTCGAGGATTACCTCTCCGGGATCGTGGGGGCGGCGATGCCCAGCACGAGCCCGCGGGAGGCCCTGCGCGCGCAGGCGGTCCTCGCGCGGACGAAGGCGATGGGCGTGCGGAAGGGCCAGCACCATCCCTTCTTCAACGCCGACCTCTGCGACTCGACGCACTGCCACCTCTACTCCGGCGTCGTGCGCGAGAGCGCGGCCGTGCGCGAGGCGGTCGTCAGCACCACCGGCGGCCGGCTCACGACGGGCGGGCTGCCGGCTAGGGTCGCGTGGCACGCCTCCTGCGGCTGGGCCACCGAGGAGCACGGCGAGGACGCCGACCGGCCTCTCGGCATCGTCCGCTCCGCGTGGGACCTCGACCGCCTCGCGCGCTCCTACCCGCCCGCCGGCCTCTTCTGCGAGCGCTCCGCGCTGACGCCGCCCGCCTGGTCGCGCTGGACGCGCGTCCTCGACGCGGACCTGCTGCGCCAGCGCATCGAGCGGACCCAATTCATCGGGCGCCTCCACGACGTGCGCGTCGTGAGCCGTTCCAAGACGGGCCGAGTGACCGCGCTCGACGTGCTCGGCTCCCGCGAGACGCTGCGCCTCGAGGGCGCCGGGCGGATCGAGGCCTTCCTCGCCCCGCGCTCGCTGCGGTCCACCCTGTTCACCCTCCAGCCGCTCTACGACGGCAAGGTGCTCCGGCAGCTCGTCGTGTGGGGGGCCGGGACGGGCGACGGGCACGGGCTCTGCGTCGCCGGCTCGATGGGGCAGGCCCACCAAGGCCGCAAGTACCGGAACATCCTCGCGCATTACTTCCCCGGGACGGAGGTGAAGGGCGCTCCCGACGAGCCTCCTGCGGTGACGGCGGTGAAGGCGCGCGGCGGGGTGACGGTGAAGGAGCAGGCACGGGCGCGCGCCAAGCGCGCGGCGCGACTCCGGGAGGCGCAGCGCGAGCGTGCCGCCAAGCGGAAGACCGCCGCTCCGGCGCCGAGCACCTCGACCGCGCCGTCCGGGCCGCCGGAGGCGGAGGAGCCTCAGCCGCAGTGAGCCGGGTGAGGGTCGCGCACATCGTCACGCGCCTGGATCTGGGCGGCGCGCAGCAGAACACGCTCTACACCGCCTCGCACCTGGACCCGAAGCATTTCGACGTCGACGTGGCCTGCGGGCCGGGCGGGCTCCTCGACGAGGAGGCGCGGCGTCTGGCCGAGCTCCCCGAGCGCCCGTTCAACCTGCGGTTCTTCCCGTCGCTCGTCCGCGAGGTGGACCCGCTGCGGGACCTCGAGGCGTTCTTTCAGCTCGCGGTGTGGCTGCGCGAGACGCGCCCGCGGGTCGTGCACACGCACTCCTCGAAGGCCGGCATCCTCGGCCGCCTGGCCGCGAAGGCCGCGGGCGTGCCGGTCGTCCTCCACACCTACCACGGCTTCGGCTTTCACGACCGGCAGCGCCCGGCGGTGAAGGGCTTCTACGTGCTCCTGGAGCGGCTGTGCGTGAGGCTGAGCGACTGGACGCTCTTCGTCTCGGAGGACAACCGGCGCTACGCCGGCCGCCACGGGCTCGCGCTCCCAGGCCGGAACTCGGTCCTGAGGAGCGGCGTCAAGCTCGCGGAGTTCCCGGCGCGCGTCGACGACCCCGGCAAGAAGAAGGCTCAGCTCGGCTGCGGGATGCACAAGCCGCTCGTGTCCAGCATCGGCAACCTCAAGCCGCAGAAGAACCCGGAAGGGTTCGTCCGCGTCGCGGCCCGCTGCCTGGCGAAGGTCCCGGACGCGCGGTTCTTGTTCATCGGCGACGGCGAGCTCCGCTCGCGGGTCGAGGCGCAGGTGGTCGCGGCGGGACTCCACGGCAAGGTGCTCTTCCCCGGCTGGCGGCGGGACGCCGCCGAGATCCTCGCGGCCTCGGACGTCTTCGCGCTTACGTCGCTGTGGGAGGGCTTACCTAGAGCGCTCGTCGAGGCGATGAAGACGGGCCTGCCCTGCGTCGCCTACTCGACCGACGGCGTGCGCGACGTCATCCGCGATGGGGAGAACGGCTACCTCGTCGAGGCCGACGACGAGGCGAAGATGGCGGAGCGCATCGTGGAGCTCCTGAGCGACCGCGAGCGGGCCCGGGCCCTGGGGGAGACGGCGGCGGCCTCGATCGGCCGGGAGTTCGACATCGACGCCATGGTGCGCGCCCAAGAATCGTTGTATACTTCGCTCTTGGAATGACTCGGCTCCCGGGACCTCTCGGCCTCGCCCTCTCGGGGGGAGGCGCCCACGGCGCATGGCAGGCGGGCGCGGTGCGCGCCCTCGCCGAGTCCGGCCTCGAGTTCGAGAAGGTGCTCGGGTTTTCCGCCGGAGCGCTGACCGGCGCGGGCTACGCGCTCGGCCTCCAAGAGGTGCTGGCGCACCGTTGGCGCACGGTCGACGAGCGCCGCGTCCTGCGCTTCGATCCCCGCCTCCAGCCTCATTTCGCGCTCTGCAACGCCCAGGCGATCTGGGACGCCGTCGTGGAGACCGAGGACGAGGAGGCGTGCAAGCGCAAGCTCAGCTGCGAGCTCACGGTCGTCAGCCTCCGCATGCCTCAAGACGAGTCGGAGTACGCCCGCTTCACCCCCGGCGGCGCCAAGGGCTGGGACGGCCCTCTTGCCGTCAAGCTCGTCGCGAGCTGCGCGATCCCGAGAATATTCCCGCGGGTGATCCACGAGGGGCAGGTCTACATGGACGGCGGGGTCCCCGGCAAGGAGTGGCTGCATTTCGACGCCCTGGCCGGCTGCTCCACCGTGGTGGCCCTCCAGATGACGCTCCCGGCGGAGTTCGGCGCTCCGCGCTGGTTCCCGTGGACGCGGTTCGAGCAGACCGGCCGAGACATCTGCTACCGGCAGATGGCGAGCGGACTCAACTCGCTCTTGTGCCGCCCCGATCCGCCGACGATCTACCGCCTCTATCCGTCGAAGCGCCTGGAGATGTCCCAGCTCGCGTTCCGGACGAAGTACTGCGTACCGGCCATGGAGCTCGGCTACCAGGACGCCCTCCGATTCCTGAAGGACCCCCAGCCGCACCGGCTCGCCGCTTCCGAGGTCCAACTCCCTGTCGGCGTCTAGGCCTAAAGGCCTAGGTCGTGGCAGGCCCGCGTGCCCGTCCTCGCTGGGCCCTCGGCCCCAGGAAGGCCCGCGCCGCTTCCTCAATACTAAGGGCATGAACATCGCCCTCGCCCTGACCGTCGCCCTTTACGCCCCCTCCGCTTTCGCGGCCAAGACCGAAGCCATCCTCGCTTTCGACGACGCGGGAACGGAGGCCGTGCGCTACTACGCCCGCAAGGGCGCTGCCCGCCGGGCGCTGCCGGGCGAGCCGGACAAGCTCGCGGTCG
>JACQPK010000322.1 GCA_016207565.1 Elusimicrobiota bacterium | reverse complement strand
TGTACGCCTGCGCCTTGCCCGACTTGTCTTGAAGGTGGAAGAACGCCGCCTTGCCCATGAGGCGGAGCTGCATGATGCGGCCGGCGGTCGTGACGCGTTTGCCGGAGCGCTCCTCGTTTTGGAGCGTCGAGGCGGCGACGGTGATCGCGCAGACGTCGTCCTTCTTCTCGAAGCGGTGCGGGAACGGCTCGACGCCGCGGGCTCTGAGCTCGCGGACCTTGGCGGCCTTGAGGCGGATGATCTCTTCCACGTTCGTCGCGGACTCGGCGGCGGCGTTCTCCGAGGCCGGACCGCAGAGCCGGACGATCTCCTCCACCAGCTTCCCGCCGGGGACGTGCACGATCCCTTGGGGCAGCTCGGCGTCCTGGGGCTTGGACGTGACGATGACCCGGCCGGGCTCCCCGAGCCGCTTCTCGAGCGCCGCCGAGGCGCGGGCCACGGAGTCCTCGCCCGAGTCGACGATCACGACGTCGGCGGGCTGCTCGGCCTCGAGCACCTCGAAACCCTTCTTCTTGAGGAGCGGGCCGACCTTCGCCGCGGCGCGCGGCTTGTCGTGGATGAAGAGGACCGTGGGCACTAGGCGGGCTTCTTGCTCGACAGGATGCCCGCGATCAGCTCGCGGAGCATCTTCGGGTCGAAGGGCTTCTGGACGTAGGCGGCGACGTTGGGCGCCATCTCGAAGAGATCGCGCATCTTCTGTCCCTTCGCGGTGAGGACGAGGATCGGGATGCCCTGCGTCTTCGGCTCCTTCTGGAGCCGGGAGTTCAGCGTGTAGCCGTCCATCACGGGCATCATGATGTCCAGGATGATGAGGTCCGGAAGCGTCGCCGTGGGCTCGGGCGGCTGCACCCCGAGGCGCTCGAGGGCGACCTGCCCGTTGGAGGCCTCGAGGATCTTGTACCCGTCCTTCTCCAGCACGAAGCGGAGGAGGGTGACGATTTCGGGCTCGTCGTCGACGACTAGGATCGTTGCCATTACTTGTTGCCTGCTAGCATTCCCGCGACCAGGTCGCGCAGATTTTTCGGATCGAACGGCTTCTCGATGTAAGCCGCGACGTTCGGGGCCATCTCGAAGAGCTCCCGCATCTGTCCCTTCGCGGTCAGCACCACGACCGGGATGGGCCTCGTCGTCGGGTCCTCCCGCAGCCTCGTCGCCGTCGCGTACCCGTCCATCAGCGGCATCATCACGTCGAGGATGATGAGGTCCGGCAGCGGCGCCCCCTCCTTCTTCGGCTCGACGCCGAGCTTGGCGAGCGCGTCCACGCCGTTGTACGCCTCGAGCACCTCGTGGCCGTCCTTCTCGAGCAGGAAACGGATCAACGTGACGACATCCCGCTCATCGTCGACGACCATGATGCGGGCCACCGACCCGATTCTACATCAATAACGCGACATGGTGCCAGGCACCACGTCGCGTTATTCGGTTGCCTTAGGCTTTGACGGCGGCGCCGTTGAGCAGGCGGCCTTCGAGCTCGTGGTGCTGGCGGCGCAGCTCGTGCGGCAGCCGGCTGCCGAGCATGTCCCAGAAGGAGCCGAGCCCCTTGAGCTCCTCCTGCCACTCCTCGGGCCGGACCTCGAGGAGCTGCTGCATGACGGCCGCCGGGAGGTCGAGCCCCGTCATGTCGAGGGCGTCGGGCGTGGGCACCCAGCCGATCGGCGTGCGCTGGGCCTTGGCCGCGCCGCGGCAGCGGCCGAGGATCCACTCGAGCACCCGCGCGTTCTCGCCGTAGCCGGGCCACAGGAAGCGGCCCTGGGCGTCCGTGCGGAACCAGTTGACGTGGAAGATCTTCGGCGGCTTCGGGATGCGCGTCCCCATCGACAGCCAGTGCGCGAAGTAGTCGGCCATGTTGTAGCCGCAGAAGGGCAGCATGGCCATCGGGTCGCGGCGGACCTCGCCGACCCTGCCGACGGCGGCGGCGGTCCGTTCGGAGGCCATCGTCGCGCCGATGAACACGCCGTGCGCCCAGTCCAAGGACTCGTAGACGAGGGGGGCGAGCTTGGCGCGGCGGCCGCCGAAGAGGATCGCCGAGATCGGCACGCCCTGGGGATCCTCCCACTTGGGCGAGATGCTCGGGCACTGGCTTGCGGGAGCGGTGAATCGGCTGTTGGGGTGCGCTCCCGGGACGAGCCGCCCGTTGGCGTCGCGCTCGCCGGCCTTCCAAGGCCTGCCTTGCCAGTCGGTCCCGCTCGCCGGCACCTCGCCGTCGCCGCCCTCCCACCAGACGGTGCGGTCGTCTTTGAGCAGCACGTTCGTGAAGATCGTGTTCTTCTGGATGGTCTTGACGGCGTTCGGGTTGGATTTGGAGTTCGTCCCCGGCGCGACGCCGAAGAAGCCGGCCTCGGGGTTGACCGCCCACAGGCGGCCGTCCGGCCCGACGCGGAGCCACGCGATGTCGTCGCCGACCGTCCAGACCCGGTAGCCCTTGTGCTTGAGCCCTTCCGGGGGGATGAGCATCGCGAGGTTCGTCTTGCCGCAGGCGCTCGGGAACGCGGCGGTGATGTAATCGACGTTGCCCTTCTTGTCCTCGATGCCCAGGATCAGCATGTGCTCGGCCAGCCAGCCCTCTTGCTTGGCCAGCCAGCTCGCGATGCGCAAGGACAGGCACTTCTTGCCGAGGAGCGCGTTGCCGCCGTAGCCGCTGCCGACGCTCCAGATCGTATTGTCCTCGGGGA
>JACQPK010000029.1 GCA_016207565.1 Elusimicrobiota bacterium | reverse complement strand
GGCGTGCGGATACGGGATGAGGACCGCGGGCTTGCCCGTCGCGGCGAGCTCCCCGAGCGTACTCGCGCCGGAGCGGCAGATCACGAGGTCGGCGGCGCCGTAGCCGCGCTCCATCTCGTGGAGGTACGGCAAAACGACGGCCCTAAACGCCGCCCCCTCGTAGGCCTTGGCCGCGCTTTCGGTATCCTTGGCGCCCGCGAGGTGGAGCACCTGGAACGGGCCGGTCCCCGCCTCCGCCGCGAGCCTGAGCGCCTGCGGCACGAGTTGGTTCATGGAGCGGGCGCCCTGCGAGCCTCCGAAGACGAGGAGCGTCGGGATCTCGGGCGCGAGCCCGAGCTGCGCCCGGGCCGCGGCGGGGTCCTGCGGCCGCCACAGGTCGCGGCGCACCGGCGTGCCCGCCAACAGGAAAGGGACGCGGGGCGGGCGCGCGAACGGCAGCCCGAGGGCGAGCAGCCGGGTGAACGGCAGGCTCGCCCGGTTCGCGAGGCCGAGGACCGAGTTCGACTCGTGCAGCAGCATCGGCACGCCCCGGCGCCACGCGGCCCACGCCGCGGGGAACGTCAGGTAGCCTCCCATCCCGACGAGAGCGTCCGGCGCGAAGTCGACGACGACGTGCGAGACGAGCGCCAGGCTCCGCCCCAGGCGCCACGGGAACTTCAGGAGGTCGAGCCCCAGCCGCCTCGGCAGGCCGCGCAGGGGCACCTCGACGTAGGGCAGGTGGTCGGAGGCCAGCACCTTGCACGCCGGATCTTCCTCGCGCACGAGGTAGAGCGTCTCGAAGCCCCGCTCGCGCAGCTCGCGGCCGAGGACATACCCCGGGTAGAAGTGCCCGCCGGTGCCGCCCGCGGCCAGGATCACGCGGGGCGGCGTGGCGGTCATTGAGGCCGGGCCTGTCGGGAGATGTTCAGCAGGATGCCGAGGCCGGCCAACGTCACGATCATCGAGGAGCCGCCGAAGGAGAACAGCGGCAAGGGCACGCCCTTCGTCGGGATCAGGCCCACCGACATGCTGGCGTTGAAGAACGCCTGCAGCACGATCCAGAGGACGATGCCGGCGCCGAGCAGCGTGCCGAAGAGGTTCGGGGCCGCGCGGGCGACGCGGATCCCGCGCCACAGCAAGGCGCCGAACAGCCCCAAGACGGCCAGGCTGCCGGCGAGGCCGAGCTCCTCGCAGACGACGGGAAAGATGAAGTCCGTGTGGGGCGTGGGCAGGTGCAGCAGCTTCAGCTGCGACGCCCCGAGCCCCTTGCCGAACCAGCCGCCCGAGCCGACGGCCAACAGCGATTGCACGAGCTGGTAGCCGTCGCCGCGCGCGGACTCGAACGGGTTGAGGAAGCTCAGCACGCGGCGCATTCGGTACGGGTACATCGCCAGCTGCCACGCGATGATCGGAATCGCCGCGAGCAGCGCGGCGCCCACGTAGCGCACGCGCGCGCCGCCGATGAACAGGATCAGGACGGCGGTGCCGAACATGAGGGCCGGCGTGCCGAGGTCCTTCTCGAGGAGGATGAGGCTCAGCAGGACGCCGAGCACGCCCCACGGCACCGCGGCGCCGTGCACGGGAGAGTCGATCTTGCTGCGCTTGCGGTCCAGGTAGTCCGCGAGGAACACGATCATCGCCAGCTTGGCGAACTCGGCGGGCTGCACGCCGACCGGTCCGAGCCGGATCCACCGGCGGACGCCGGCGATCGGCGGGCTCAGGAGGGCGGCGACCAGGCCGATCACGCAGAGCGCGAGCCCGAGCCACGCCCACTCGCCCCAGCGGTTGTAGTTCACCTTCGACAGGACGAACATGGCCGGCAGGCCGATCGAGAGCCACAGCACCTGGCGCTTGAAGAAGAAGAGCGGGTCGCCGTGGTTCTGCTGCGCCCAGTGCGCGCTGGCCGAGTACAGCATCACGAGCCCGAAGGCGACGAGGGCCAAGACCACCGCGAGCAGGGTCGGGTCCACCGACGCGTCGCGGCGGCGGACCGGGGGCGCCAGCGCCCCGGAGCGGATCGGGCGGGCGGCGGCCTGCCGGAAGAGCGCTCGGATCACTTCGTTCCCGCCACGAGGGCCTTGAAGCGGCGGCCGCGGTCCTCGAAGTCTCGGAACTGGTCGAAGGACGCGCAGGCCGGAGACAGCAGGAGCACGTCCCCCTTCTCGCCGACCTTGAGCCCGGTCTTCACCGCCTCCTCGATCGTCTCGCAGGGAAGGATCGGGACGTGGCCGCTCAGGTCCTCCTCGATCTTGCGGGCGGCGCTGCCGATGGTGAGGATCCCCTTGATCGTCGTGCCCAAGAAGGGCTTGAGCGGCGCGTACGGGAAGCCCTTGTGGAGGCCGCCCAGGATGAGCAGGATGCGCGCGGGGCCTCCCCCGGCGAGCGCCCGCAGCGCGACGAGCGTCGACTCGACGTTCGTCGCCTTGGAGTCGTTGATGCAGCGGATCCCGCCCGGCGCGCCGCACTCCTCGATCCGGTGCTCGACGCCCTTGAACGCCTTGAGGCCCTTCTGCACGGCCTTCGCGGACACCCCGCGCTCGAGGGCCAGCAGGATCGCGGCCATCGCGTTCTCGAGGTTGTGCGTGCCCGGCAGCCTCGGCGGGTCGAAGGACTGCACGGCCCGGCCCGGGAGCCTCACGCGGATCTTCCCCGCCTCGATCCAGGCGTGCGTCGAGGCCGAGGCCTGGAGGCCGAAGAAGAGCTTGCGGGCGCCGCACGAGCGCGAGAGCTGGGCGGTGAGCGGGTCGCCCCAGTTGAACACCGCGAGGTCGCTCTTCGACATCTGCGCGAAGACTTTCCCCTTCGCGGCGATGTAGGCGGCCATGCTGCCGTGGTGGTCGAGATGGTCCGCCGTGACGTTGAGCACGGCGGCGGCGTTGGGTCGGAACTGGCGGCTGTCCTCGAGCTGGTAGCTCGAGACCTCGAGCACGAGCGAGTCGCCCTTCTTGACCCTCGCGGCGTCCTGGGCCAGGGGCACGCCGAGGTTTCCGAGCACGTGCACGCGCCGGCGCGCGGCCGCGAACAGCCCGGCGGTGAGCAGCGTCGTCGTCGTCTTGCCGTTGG
>JACQPK010000321.1 GCA_016207565.1 Elusimicrobiota bacterium | reverse complement strand
TCAGCCCGCCGGCCGAGCCCGCGCCGAGGCCCAAGCGCCGCCGGCCCGCCGCGGCCCAACCCGCTCCGGCAGCGGCGCCCGAGCCCGCGACGCCGGCGATCCCCGGCGTCGGGAGGCTGCTCAAGGTCACGGCGAGACGCGACTCGGTGCTGCTCACGCTCAGCGAGGCGGCAAAGCCGAAGGTGAGCTACTCCCCGACGCCGCCCCGGCTCCTACTCGACTTCTCGGACGCCAAGAGCAAGCTGCCACCGCGCGACATCGCGGGGTCCCGGCCGAACATCCCGCTGATCCGTGTGCGGGAGAGCGACGCCGACGGGCGGGTGCTGTGGGTCGAGATCCAGCTTTCCAAGACGGCCACCAACCGCATCGACCATGAGGGCGCGAGCCTGCGCGTCCGCTTCGACTTCGGCCGGCCCTAGACGGTTCACGGCTTCGCGCTTATACTAAGGCTGGATGCTCCCCGAGCTCCGCCGCGCAGAGCCGGAACGCGACCGGCGCCGCTGGATCCTCTGGCTGCTCGGCGCGGCCGCGCCGCTCGCCTTGGCCCTCTGGCTCTTCCGCGCTCGCGAGGCTCAACCGATCGACGTCGAGGCCGGGACCGTCGGACCCGCTTCCCTCGGCAAGCCGAGCCTCCCGTCGGCCTCCGCCCGCCCGGAGTCCAGCCCGCTGCCGATCGGCGGCTCCGCCCTGCTGCTCTCCGGCGACGATGACGCGCAAGCGTTCAAGCGCGTGATGGATTTCTTCGAGAGCGCAGGGAAGACCGCCGTCGGCCGCGACTTCGCGACCGAAGCGCTCAAGGATCCGGAGCTGCGCGCGGCGTGGGAGGCGTTCAAGGCCGAAGCCGAGCACCCCGACGGCGGGGAGAACGCCGGCCGCGCCCAGGCCGCGGTAAAGCGCCTCGCCGACGCCGCGGCCAAGTCCGACCGCTTTCAGAGGCTCATGATGCGCTTTTCCGGCGCGCCGGGATTTCAATCCCTCACGGCCGAGGCCTCGAGGATCCCCGTCGCCGCCGCCGTGCTCGGCGGAGGCCCGCCGTCCGCGACCGGGCCGGTCCGACAGTCCTCGCCGGTTCGCTCGGTCCTCGCGTCGTCAATGCCCAGCCTCCGGACGAGGCCCGCGGCCGGGGCGCCTCCGAGCTTTGGCCCGAGCGGCGCAGCGCGCCAGAGCGCCGCGAGCGGAGGAGCGATAGGCCCGTCGGCGAGACCCCCCCGTCCCGAAGGCGGCCGCACGCTCACGCCCCCTTCCGACGTCAAGGCCGGCCCCGACGCCCATCACGTGAAGGGCCTCGGCCTCATCCTCGGGGCCGGCAACTCGCAGGATGCCGGCGATATCCAGAATTCGCTGTGGGCGAAGATGCCGAGGTCCGACCGCGACGCGATCGAAACGGTGCTGCTCGCCGGGCAGGCCGGGGACCTGTGGAGCGCCTGCGCGCTCGCCGGCCGCCACGACGCCTGCCGCGCGGCCTATGAGGCGTGCCGGCTGGACCCGGCCAGCGACGTGGCCGGCTTCGGAGCCCCCCCGACGCCCGACGGCAACGCCTGCACCTTCGACGTCTGCGAGGCGAACGGCTGCCGGTACCCTTCGGTGCCCGCGGGGCAGGACCCGTACAATGGCTGCGGCGGCCACTTCTGCAACGGCCAGGGCGGCTGCGACGGGTACTGCGGGTCGAGCGACCCCGCGTCGCCCGACCACTGCTGGTCCGGCGTCAACGACACCGGGCGCATGCCGACGAGCGACTGCAAGGAGGGCTACGTCTGCGACTGCTGGCGGCCTGGCGCGGGCATGGGCTCGCGCAAGTGCGTCGCGCGCTGAGCTACGGGCACTCCTTGCAGACGCCTCGGCGGAAGGCGCCGGGCCCGCACTGGACCATCGCCTTGAGCGCCTGTTCGGCGCCGTCCCACGTCAGCGCGAAGCGCGGCCGCGTCCAGGCGGGCTTGCCGCACTGCCGGCCGACCTGACCGAGTCGGTAGTCTACGATGTAGGCGAGGTGCGCCCCCGCTGACAGGCACGCCGGGCGGGCGTCGATCACGTCTCCGATCGCCTCCCGCAGCAGCTTCGCGAACGACTCGTAGCGCTGCTCGAGCGGGGGTGGGATCGACGGGAGCTGCGAGAAGCGGCGCCCGCGCGGGCCGTAGAGTTCGGCGCGCGTCTCGGCGCCCTGGGGGCACGCGCGCGCGTCCCGCGCGGCGGCAGCCAAGTCGCGAACCGCCCACTGCGCCCGGCCCGCGGCACGCAGCATGGTCCTCGTCTCCGCCCGGCGGATCGCCGCGATGCGGTCCAGTTGCTCGCGCACCCAGGCGGACTTCGGTCCCGTCGGCTGGATCGTGCCGGTGCCGCTGAACCCGTCGGGCCGGGGCGGGGGCGGCGCCGGCGTGGGCGTTGGAGGCGCCGGCGCGATCGCTGGCGGAGGCGATGGCGGCGGCGCGACCGGCGGAGCCGGGGGCGCCGCCGGCGGCGGAGGCAACGGAGAGGGCGTCGGCCGCGGCGGCTCGGGCGGAGCCGGCGGCGAGGCCGGTTCCAGCCACCCCTCGTTGATCGAACGCAAGGCGGCAGCGAACTCCTCGGGCACCGGCTTGAACTCCTGACGAATGCCGAATATCCCCGGGGTCTCCAGATCGCGAATCACGGCGCCCCACCAAACGATGCCGG
Source organism: Elusimicrobiota bacterium (assembly GCA_016207565.1). GTDB lineage: Bacteria > Elusimicrobiota > Elusimicrobia > UBA1565 > JACRDR01 > JACRDR01. The sequence continues at coordinate 3,842 of JACQPK010000321.1, read as the reverse complement.
TCAGCTCGTGCTCGCGCGACAGCTCCGCCAGGAGCCGCAGTTCGCCGGTCGTCGGGACCCGCAACGGCGCGTCGCTGAATATCTCAAGCGGAGTCGCCTGATGGACGAACCACACCTCGCGGCCTTGGGCGAGCTCCTTCAAGTGGCGCATGTTCGCCCCGATCCTTTCGCGCACGAACGCGTCGGGCGCCGGTAGCCGGTACTGGTCCGCGCTGACGATGTCTCCCCAGTCCCACCCGCGCATCTCCGCCACGGTCCGCTCGGGGTGCTCCTGGTACCAGACGAGCTTGTCCGGGAAGGCGGACTTGAACAGGTTGTAGCCGTCGCGGACGCTGTCGGCGTCGTAGACGACGCCCGTCGCCGGCCACGAGCCGGAGGGCTCGTCGATGCCGTGGAGCCCGAGCACGACGCTGTGGTCGAAGCAAGGACGCAGGCGCTTGAGCCGGTGGGCGCGCTCCGGGAGCGGGATGCGGCGGTCGAAGGGGATCGCGGTCTGAAAGAACAGGCGGGCGCCTTCGCGCTCCGCCTCGCCGATGCGGGCCTTGCAGAACCGCACGAACGCGTCGAGGTCGTGGATGTCCGGGTCGAGCACCGGATAGGCGGGATGCTCCGGGCCGCTCCCGTTGAAAGAGAGAGACAACCAGTCGAGCGTGTACATGAAGACGCTGCCGCCGTAACGCCGCTTCAGCTCGCCGACCGGCCATGGGGAGGCTCGGCGGTACCACGGGCCCACCCAGAGGCCCGCCGCCCGAGACGGCCGGGGCAAGGTCCGCACCAGCGTCCGGCTGACGGCCCGCTCCCCGTCGCGCTCGGCGACGATGTTGTACAGCGTGTCGGCCCGAGGGCGGACCTCGAGGCGCGACTTTCCGGTCACCTCCAGGTCGCCCGGGTTAAGGACGACGCGCGTCGCGCCTCTTGCGTCCCAGGTCAGCAGCACCGCCTCCCCCGCGTTTACGACGGACCGCTCCGCCGCGAGCGGCGCGCCCAGCGCGAACGGCTCGTGCGGCGCGGCCCATTCCAGGTACGGCCTTCCTAGGATGTGGAGCGCCGCGCTGGGCCCGCCCTCCTCGGTGCTGAGCGCGTAGGCTCGGATGCGGTGCGTCTTCCCGTCGCGATGCGGAAGCGGAAGGACGAACTCGTAGCCGGGGTGGCCTCCGGCGTCGATGAGGCTCTCGGCCCGGACGCCGAAGACCTGGCAGCCGGGCGCTTGGCAGCCCGGCTCCCCGTCGACGTAGACGTGCACGAGCGGAGGGATGTCCGGCTCGTCGGGGTCCCACGCCCAGCCGCCGACCCTCCCGTCCGGCGTCACGCCGTTGAGGATCCCCTCCGGGGCGCGGTCGGATCCGGACCGGCAGCCCACGCGATGCTCCCGGCAGCAGTAGTGGTCGTCGCGGCGTCCCCACACGCCGGGCTTGGCTGAGGCGTAGGCGTTCCAGGCGGGCTGCCGGACCGCGTCGGAGAGGTCGGGAGCGACCGACGCGGGCAGCAGGCCGAAGGAGGCGGGGCCATCATCGGCCGACACGGATTGGAGATAGCAGTGGGTGACGCCCAGCAGGCTGGGCACGCGCAGCGCCTCATCGTGCGCGAAGCACATGTCGCGCGCCTGCGCGGGGGCGCCGCCTTGCCGCTGCCAGCCCTGCTCGCTCGCGAAGAGCCTCAACTGCGGGGCGTTCGCCGCCAGCGCGCCTCTGGCGCGGAGCTGGCCCTCCTGGTACGCGGCGAGGCGCGAGAGCCCTCGGAAGTTGATCCAGCCCGGGCCCATGTCCGCGGAGGGGTCGCCGTAGGGATGGATCGCGACCGACCAATCGACGGACGTGCCGAGTCGCGCCCAGAGCCCGTCGAGGAGCCTCCGGCCGCCGATGTGGGTGATCGCCTCGCCCGAGGGCTCCCAATAGGGATCGAGGCTCGCGTGCATGAGCACGCCGGTGGCGTGGCGCTCGAGCGCGCGATGGGCGCGCCGCAGCAACTCGGCGTACTTGTCGATCCAGCGCTCGGTGTCCGCCGCAGAGATCGGCCCGCGCGTCGGGACGACGGGGCTGTAGTCGAACCACCCGCCTTGGGCCGCCTCGTTCCAGACGATGTAATGCGCGATCTTCCCGTGGGGCCCGCCCGAGTACCGGTGCGCCAGGAGGTTGACGTAGTCCTCGAAGTCGTCCATCGCGTCGTCCTTCGGGACGCAGCCATCCTTCAGCACGCCCCGGCCCCACGCGAAGCCGGTGCATTTCTCGTAGCGGTATTGCGGCGGCGAGGACCATAGCACCGCGGCCGTCTGAAATCCCGCCTCGCGATCCATGCGGAAGAGGCGGTCCCACTTGGCGAGTTCGGCGTCTTTGACGCAGCGGAACCGGCGGTACCCCAGCGCCTTGCGCTCGACCTCGTCGCGCGGCGTCGGGGAGTAGCCGGTCGGGCACGCGACGGGTCGATCGCTCGAGGCGAGCCCATGGTCCTCGAGGTTGTACCAGAAGACGTTGTAGGTCTTGATCCCGAGGCCGAGCTCTTGCAACTTTCGGTAGCGCCTAGACAGCGTCGCGTCGTCGAGCTCGTAGTGGTAGTCTGTGACGCCCTGTTTGGCGCCGGGCGCCCTATAGCCCTCGGAGATCGAGCGCGCCTGGGAGCGGCCGGCGAGGACGGCGCATGCGAGGGCGGCAAGGAGCGCGCGGCGCATCCCGGCGAGTGTAACAGCGCTGACCGTCTTCCGCCACCGCGTCCGGACCGACGGCGCTACGCTGACGGTCACCTTCGACTTCGGGCGCCAGACCCGCGCCGCGAGGCGCTCGTGGCCCTCGTCACCGTCGGGCCGCCGGCCTAAGACGCGGCTCGGGCCGGCGGGTCTTGCGACTGCCGCCGTTCGAGCGCGGAGATGCGGCGCTCGTGATCGCGCCACAGGTCGGCGCGGACCTCGCGCGAGCGGTTGATCGCCTCCTGCTCGGCGAAATACTTGTCCATCGTCGCGTGGAACTCCGCCGACGTCAGCGTGCGGGAGAGCCGCGTCTCCACGGACCTGCGGAACTCTCCCATTTCGTGGCGGAACCGCACCAAGTCGGCGGCCACGCGGTCGATCTTCGAGTCAAGCCGTTTGTCTACGACATCGATCTTGGCGTCCAGGCGCTTCTCGACACCGTCGATATTCGCCTGCATGCGGGCGCCGAGCCTGTCCATCCGCCCGACAAGCCTCTGGCCCAACGCCCCTACGTCCCCGCGCGTCGCCGGCCTCATTCTCTTGGGTTCCATTCGCCCTCCTACCCATAGATACGGATCGGAGGCGAAAAAGTTCCCTCATCGTATCAACCGCCCTACCACCAGGCCAGGGCCTTAGGACCCAAGCCGCCCTGTTTCCGTGAATCACTTCTCGCACACGCGGTAATACTTCGTGTACGTCGTCAAATTCACCCCAGAAACCAACCCGTAGTTGCTGGTCGAGCACCCCGTCGTGAACGTCTGATTGCCCCCGCCACCCGTCGTCAGAAGGAAGTTGCCGTGTCCATTTTCGTATGCGCTTCCCGTTGAACACGAGGTCAACGGGCTGATCGTGGTCGTATTGACGGAAGTCACCGCTTGAAAGGTGCCCGCCGCCGTCTGGGCCACGATCTCAGTCCAGCCGCCGGGACAGGATGGGGCGGCGCCGATGCCTGTCAGCGTGATGACGGATTTCGGAGGCAGGTAGGTGGCGCCGGCGAAGGAACTCACCAGTTGCACGACGATCACGATCGCCATTAACGTTTGAAGCAGCGAGCCTCCACTGACGATTCTCATAGGAACCCTCCCGTCCTCATTTGATGAGCCAAGCCGAACCCGTGCTGATGATGGTCAAGGAGTTCCACTGCGAGGAGATCGCGGCGGTC
>JACQPK010000315.1 GCA_016207565.1 Elusimicrobiota bacterium | reverse complement strand
GAACGCGCCGAACTCCTTGATGGAGACGACGTGCCCTTTGTAGATCTTGCCGACCTCGGGCTCCTGCGTGAACGCCTCGACCTCGGCCCTGGCGCGGTTGACGCCGTCGGCGTCGAGTCCGCCGATGAACACGGAGCCATCGTCCTCGACGTCCACCTCCACGCCGTACTCCTCGATGATCCGGCGGATATTCTTGCCGCCGGGGCCGATGAGCGCCCCGATCTTGTTGATCGGGATCTGGAGCCGGATGAGGCGCGGCGCCCACTGGCTGAGCTCCGGGCGGGGAGCGGCGATCGCCTTCTCCATCTCGCCCAGGATGTGGAGGCGGCCCTCTTTGGCCTGGTACAGCGCCTCCTTCATCATCTGCACGGACAAGCCCTCGATCTTCATGTCGAGCTGGAAGCCCGTGATGCCGTTCTTCGTTCCGGCGACCTTGAAGTCCATGTCGCCGAGGTGGTCCTCGAAGCCGTTGATGTCGGAGAGGATCGCGTAGCGCTTCCCTTCGAGGATGAGGCCCATCGCGATGCCCGCGCAGGCCGCCTTCATCGGGACGCCCGCGTCGAAGAGCGCGAGCGAGCCTCCGCAGACGGAGGCCATCGAGGAGGAGCCGTTCGACTCGAGGATGTCCGAGACGAGGCGGATCGTATACGCGAACTCCTCTTCCGGCGGGAGCAGCGGGTAGAGCGCGCGCTTGGCGAGCGCTCCGTGGCCGATCTCGCGCCGGCCCGGGCCGCGCTCCGGCTTGAACTCTCCGACCGAGAAGCCGGGGACGTTGTAGTGGAGCAGGAAGCGCTCCTTGAACTCCCCCTCGAGCTCGTCCATCACCTGCATGTCGCCCGGCGTGCCGAGCGTGCCGACGACGAGCGCCTGCGTCGCGCCTCTCGTGAACACGGCCGAGCCGTGCGCGCGGGGAAGCGCGGGCACCTGGATCGAGATCGGGCGGACGTCCTTCGTGCCCCGACCGTCCTGCCGCCGTCCTTCGGAGAGCACCATCTCGCGGCTCTCTTTGTAGAGCAGGTCCTCGACGATGCCGGTGACCATCGCCTCGGCGCCGAGCCACGTGGGCGTGAACTTCGTCCCCTCGAGCGTCGCCTTGGCCTTCGAGGCGGCCTCGGGCGCGGACTTCTCCGTGATCTCGGCGCGGATCGCCGTCTTGAGCTGGTGCATCGCCGTATCGAGGTCCCACTTCGCCATGGCGGCGCGGAGCTTCGACTTGATCTCGGGGAGCGCGCGATCGGTGACGTACTGCCGCACGGCGTCCGGGACCGGCGGGGGCGTGACGGTCCGCTTCACGACCGCCCGACCGGCGTTCTTGGACTCCGACACCATCTTGAGCTGCGCGTCGCAGATTTTGTCGATCTCGCGCTGCGCGGCCTCGAGGGCCTCGACCATCGTCTCTTCCGAGACCTCGTTGGCGCCGCCCTCGACCATCAGGATCGCGCCCTTCTGCCCGGCGACGACGAGCTCGAGCTCGCAGGCCTCGCGCTCCTCGAACGTCGGGAACATGACGATCTTGCCGGCGACCCGGCCGACCCGGACCGCGCCGACGGGGCCGCTCCAGGGCACGTCGGAGAGCATGAGCGCCGCGCTCGCCGCGTTGATCGAGAGGATGTCCGGATCGTTCTTGCAGTCGGCGCCGATCACGATGATCTGCACCATCGTGTCGCAGTTCCAGCCCTCGGGGAAGAGCGGCCGGATCGGGCGGTCCGTGAGGCGCGCGGAGAGGATCTCCTTCTCGCGAGGGCGACCCTCGCGCTTGAAGAAGCCGCCGGGGATCTTGCCCGCGGCGTAGGTGCGCTCGCGGTAGTCGACGGTGAGCGGCATGAACGTCACGCCCGCCTTCGGCTCCTTCGCCGCGGTCGCGGCTCCGAGGACGGAGGAGTCCTCGAGATGGACGGTGACGGAACCGCCGGCCTGCTTGGCGAGCGTGCCCGTCTGGAAAATAAGTTCCTTCTCCCCTACCGTCACCGGTAGGGAGATCTTCTGTAGGTTGGACATGGTTACTTCCTCAGGTCTAGCTGCTTGAGGACCTTGGCGTAGTCCTCATAGTCGGTGCGGCGGAGATAGTTCAGGAGGCGGCGGCGCTGTCCGACGAGCTTCAGCAGCCCGACCTGAGACGTGTAGTCCTTCTTGTGGCTCTTGAGGTGTCCGGAGATTTCTCCGATGCGGGCGGTCAGGATGCTGATCTGAGTGGCGGGTTTTCCGGTGTTCCCGTGATTCTTCTGGATGATTTCAGCTTTCTTGGCTTTCGTGATCATATTAGGGAAAGAATTATAGGAATTTGACGACGGATCGTCAATTACAACCCCGCCGTCAGCGGGGCTTCCAGTAGCCGCCCATGGTCTTGGGGCCGCCCATGTTCGAGCGGGTTCGGACCTGGTCGATGAGGATGCGGAGCTTGGCCTGGGAGGTGGGGTCGGTCGAGAAAAGGACGCCGTGAACGGCAAATCTCGTTCCCGGGGCCGGAGGATCGGTGCGGACGAGGCGGCAGTCGACGGCCAATACCTCGGTCGGGGTCGTGATCCGCAGCGTGAATTGGCGGGCCTTGAGGTTGCCGTACACGCGGAGGGCGGCTCCCCCCATGCCGATGTTCAGGAGCTCTCCGGGCAGGGGGTCTCCCCCCGTGTTGAGGAGCTGGCACGACAGTTGGCAAGGGTGGCGCGCATGGGCGCGCCGGTTGGGTCCCGGAGGGCCGGCCATCCCTTATAGGCTAGCGGCCCTGGGCCGCGGGCGCAAGCCCTCCGCCTCCGCGACGGCGGCGATGTGCCGCAGGACGCGGAGGTGTATCCGGTGGAGGATGGCGTCGGCCCACAGGGTCCAATAGCCGGCCGGCCACAGTCCGTGATGGTACCAGGTCGTCCCTTCCACCCGGGTGCCGTTGTCGCCGAGAGGGATCAGGCGGAAGCGGCCCCCGGTCGACCGGAAGTAGCCTTCGAGGTGCGGCGCGACCACGGTGCCGAAGGGGTTCCACTCGCGCATGGAGGCGGGCTGGGCGCTGACCCCGAACCTCAGCTCGCGCGGGGCGTCCCAGACCTCGATGGGCTCGACGAAGTCGCCCGTGGAAAAGACACAGCGCCGGATCGCGCCCGGCCCCTGTCCTTCGATCGTGGCGCGGATCGGGAACGCGACGCCGTGGCGGAAGATGAACTCGGTGGGCGGCGGGAGCTCGGAGACGGCGACCACGTGGCGCCAGACGATCTCGGGCGGGGCGGCGATGTCGAAGGCGGTCGTGACGGCGTTGAGCGGCGGCTCCGGCGGCTCGAGGCGTTCCATGCCCATGACGCCGGGCAGGCCGAGCCACAGCGCGGCGACCGCGGCGGGCCCGGTGTTGCGGTCCCAAAGCCCCTTCTGGATGGTGTAGCCGAGCGCGGCTCCGAGGGCCGACATCGCGATGCCGATCGGGGCCGCCATGGCGATGCAGAACGCGCCCTCGAAGGCGAGCACGAGGAGGCCGAGCGCGACGGCGGCCGAGGAGGCCGCGGCGACGCCCTGGCACTCCCAGAAACCGCGGCGGCGGTGGAACCCGTAGAGCAGCGCCGCGCCGATGCCTTGGCAGAAGGGCGAGCCGACGAAGAGCCCGAATCCGTAATGCTTGAAGACGGCGACCGACAAGACCGTCGCGAGCAGCGCCATGACGGCGGTGGCGCCGATCGCCGCGAGCGCCGCGCCCGCCGGGCCCTCCGGAATCCAGCGGGCGAGCCCGAGCGGGCGCTCGTCGACATGCACGCGGTCGCGCTCCGGGATGGCGGCCAGGACGAGGAAGAACAGCAGATTGACCACGGGGATCGGGAACACGGCGACGAGCCACAGCGGCAGCCCGGCCGAGCGCAGGCGCTGCAAAGTCAGCGCGGCGCCCGCCCAGACGAACGGCAGCGCCGTGACCGCCAGGACCCAAAACATCCGGGCGGCCTGCGGCTCCCGGCCCAACGCGACGCCGTAGCCCGGGGCGAGGTAGTGGAGCGCGGTCCACGACGCCTTGAACCCCAGCATGACGATCGCCCGGTCGATGTTCAACTTGAGCGAGAAGAGCAGGAGCCCCCACGCGAGATACTGCCCCCGCGTGACGGTGCCGCGGAGGGTGAGGAGGTCGGCGGGATGCAGCCTGGGAAGCCCGAGCTCGGGCCGGGCCTCGTTGATCCAGGCGACGGTCAGGGCCGCCAGGCCGAGGACCACCAAAGACAGCTCCCAGACGATCACGGCGCGATTATGAAAGGGGACAGTCCCTTTGTCAACATTCTTGTCAACATTCTCATCGTTGGTTCCTCAATAGGAGAATGTTGACAAGAATGTTGACAAAGGGACTGTCCCCTAACGGCCGCATCGTTGCGTTCGCCCGTGGCATGCAAACCCAGCGCCGCAGCCGCTCTCACGCGTCCGCCGCCAAGCCGCTGCCGGACGGAGACCGGGAGTTCCTCGAGCAGGTCCACGTCGCCTACGCGGCCCTTTGCGCCGCGCTCTACAATTTCGCGCCTCTGTCGGGGCATCCGGGCGGGAGCCTCTCGTCGGGCCGCATCGCCCAGGCGCTCGTCTTCGGCGGGCTGGACTACGACTTCCGTCGTCCGGCGGCGCCGGGAGCCGACCTGCTCGTCTACGCCGCGGGCCACAAGGCGCTCGGCCTCTACGCGCTGTGGGCGCTCCGCAATGAGCTCGTCCGGATCGCGGCCCCGGAGTGGCTCCCGGACCAGAGCGAACAGCTCCGGCTCGAGGACCTGCTGGGCTTCCGGAAGAATCCGTCGCAGGACACGCCGCTGATCCGCTCGCTTGGGTCGCGGGTGCTCGACGGCCACCCGACGCCCGCGGTCCCGCACGTGCCGGTGGCGACCGGCGCCAGCGGCGTGGGCGTCGCGGCCGGCGCGGGCCTCGCGCTCGCCGCGACCGACCTCTACGGCGAGGACGCGCCTAGGATCCACCTGCTCGAGGGCGAGGGCGGGCTCACCCCCGGCCGCGTCCACGAGACTCTGTCGGCGGCCGCCACGCTCGGGCTCTCGAACCTCGTGCTGCACGTCGACTGGAACCAGGCGTCGATCGACTCGGACCGCGTCTGCGGGGACGACGAGGGCCCCGGGGAGTACGTGCCGTGGAGCCCGCTGGAGCTCCTGCGCCTGCACGACTGGAACGTGATCGACGCCGGCGACGGCCGCCGCGTCGAGGCGGTCTGGGCCGCGCAGCGGGCCGCGCTCGCGATGCGCAACGGGCAGCCCACCGCGGTCGTCTACCGCACGATCAAGGGCGAGGGCTACGGCATCGAGGGCCGCTCCTCCCACGGAGCCGGGCACCCGTATGCCTCCGACGGCTACTTCAACGCCCTCGGCCGGTTCGAGGCCGCGTTCGGCCGGCGGCTCCCGCGCTTCGCCGCCGACCGCGGAGCGGAGGCCGTCTAGCGCGCGTTCTACGACACGCTCCTCGCGATCCGCTCCGCCCTCGAGGGCAAGCCCGACTTCGCGAAGGTCGCCGTCTTGCGCCTGCGCGCCGCCGCGGGCCGGCTCTCCTCCCGCGAGCGCAAGCCCCGGGAAGGCGCGCCGCGTTTGTCGCGCGCGTACGACGCCCCCCTCTCGCTCGCGGAGGCCCCGAAGGAGGCCGCCGTCGTCGTCGGGCAGCCGACCGCGTCGCGCGCGGCGCTCGGGAAGGCGCTCGGGGCGCTCAACAAGCTCACCGGCGGCGCGTTCCTCGTGTCCGCCGCGGACCTCTTCGACTCGACGAGCGTCTCGGGAGCGAACGCCGGCTTCGCCGCGGGGTTCTTCCACTCCCGGCGGCGGCCGACGAGCCGCCTGATCCCGATCGGCGGGATCTGCGAGGACGCGATGGGCGGCGTGATGGCGGGCGTCTCGAGCTACGGCGCGCACGTCGGCGTCACGAGCTCCTACTCGGCCTTCATCGCGGCGCTCGAGCACGTCCCCGCGCGGCTGCACGCGATCGGGCAGGCGGCCTCCGGACGCCCCGCCCAGACGTGGATCATGGTCAACGCGCACGCGGGGCCGATGACGGGCGAGGACGGCCCGACGCACGCGGACCCGCAGGCGCTCCAGCTCCTGCAAGGGAACTTCCCGCCGGGCGCGCTCGTGACGCTGACGCCGTGGGAGCCGGCGGAGGTCTGGCCTCTGCTCGTGGCCGGGCTCCGCGCGCGGCCCGCCGTGCTCGCCCCCTTCGTCACGCGGCCCGCCGTCGTGGTGCCGGCGCGCGCCGCGCTCGGGCTCCCTCCCGCCGCCGAGGCGGCCAAGGGCGTCTACGCGTGGCGCCGGGAGGCGGGCGCGCCGGCGGTCGTCTTGCAGGGCTGCGCCGTCGCGACCGTCTTCGCGCGCGACGTCCTCCCGAGGCTCGACCGCGAACGGCTGCGTCTCAACGTCGTGTACGTCGCGTCGGCCGAGCTGTTCGACGCGCTCCCCGAGGCCGAGCGGTCGGTGATTTTCCCGGAGGCGCTGGCGGCGCGGGCGATCGGGCTCAGCGACTTCACGCTCCCCACGCTGCACCGATGGGTCCGCTCGGACGAAGGGCTGCGGCGATCGCTCCACCCGTTCGCCAAGGGGCATTTCCTGGGCAGCGGCGACTGGGAGCGCGTGGTCAAGGAAGCCGGGCTGGACGGGGACTCGATCTTCGAGGCGGTCCGGGCTTGGCTCCGGCAGGCCTGACGGCAGCTACGTTGCGAGCGCTTCTTCTAAGGTAGAGAGGCGATGCCGATCTTGGGCCTGGAGTGCTTGGGCTGCGCCCGCGTGCACGCGCCGGAGGCGGCGCCCTACACCTGTCCCCGCTGCGGCGGCAACCTGCTCGTCCGTTTCGATCTCGCCGGGGCGCGGCGGCGGCTGTCTCGCCGGGCCCTCGCCCAAGATCCCCGGCGGAGCCTCTGGCGCTACCTCCCCCTGCTCCCGGTCGATGAGGCTCCCGAGTCCGGGCCGCCGGTCGGCTGGACGCCCCTGTTCGACGCGCCCCGGCTGGCGCGCTCCCTCGGGCTCTCCCGGCTCTGGATCAAAGACGATGGGCGCAACCCGTCGGCCTCGTTCAAAGACCGCGCGAGCGCCGTCGTGGTGGCCCGGGCGCTCGAACGCCGCGAACGTGTGCTCGCCGCGGCCTCGACGGGCAACGCCGCGTCGTCTTTGGCCTGCCTCGCGGCGGGCTCCGGGGCCTCGGTCGTCATCTTCGTCCCCAAGTCCGCGCCCGCGCCGAAGGTCGCGCAGCTTTTGGTCTTCGGCGCGACGGTGCTGGCTGTGGATGGGACCTACGACGACGCGTTCGATCTGTGCGTCCACGCCTGCCGCGAGTTCGGCTGGTATAACCGCAACACCGGGTTCAACCCCTATACGCGCGAGGGCAAGAAGACGTGCGCCTTCGAGCTCGCCGAGCAGCTCGCGTTCGAGCCCCCCGACTGGGTCTTCGTCTCGGCCGGCGACGGCAACATCCTGAGCGGGCTCTGGAAGGGATTCGCCGAGTTCCACGCGCTCGGCCTCTTGCCGCGGATCCCCCGGCTCGCCGCCGTCCAGGCGGCCGGCTCGGACTCGATCGTGCGCGCCTTCGAGACCGGCCGGCCCGTCGCGGCCGTGTCCGGCCGCACGGTCGCCGACAGCATCTCGGTGAGCCTGCCGCGCGACGGCGTGGCGGCGTTGCGCGCGCTCCGCGAGACGGAGGGCGCGGCGCTGCGCGTCTCGGATGCGGAGATCCTCGACGCCATGCGCTCCTTGGCCCGGGGCGCCAACGTCTTCGCCGAGCCCGCCGCCGCGGCCGCCTTCGCGGGCCTCCGGCGCGCCCGGCGGAGCGGGCGCGTGCGGTCCGGCGAGCGCGTCGCCTTGATCGTGACCGGCAACGGCCTCAAAGACGTGTCGGCGGCGCGGCGCGCGGGCGGCGCCCCGCGCCTGATCGCGCCCGACCTGAAGTCGCTGCGAAGCGCTCTGCGGCGCCACCCCATCCGAACGGAGAGACCATGACCCCTGTGCGCGAACAAAAGGCCCGGACCTCGGAGGCGCGCGAGCGCGCCGTCGAGCTGTGCCGCAAGAAGCGCGTGCTGATCCCGACCTTCGCGCAGCTCCGCGACCCGTCCAAGGCTCCCGAGACGGTGAAGGCGAGGCTCAAGAAGGTCGAGCTGTCCGCGATCGACCCCGCCAACCTCTTCCGCATCACCTGGCACAACGACGTCGAGACGGGGCTGTTCGGGCCGGTGAACTTCTTCGAGGTGCCCTCCGCGATCACGGGCGTGCCCGCGCGGATCTTCGGCCTGGTCGGGAGCCGGTTCCCGACGGGGGCGCACAAGGTCGGCGCGGCCTTCGGGTGCCTCGCGCCGCGGCTGGTGTCGGGAGGCTTCGATCCCACGAGGCAGAAGGCGGTCTGGCCCTCGACCGGCAACTACTGCCGGGGCGGCGCGTTCGACAGCGCGCTCCTCGGGTGCGCGTCGGTGGCGATCCTCCCGGAGGGCATGAGCCGGGAGCGCTTCGAGTGGCTCCGCAGGGTAGGCTCGGAGGTGATTGCGACGCCGGGCACCGAGTCGAACGTGAAGGAGATCTACGACAAGTGCGCCGAGATCCGCCGGACGCGACCGGACTGCGTGATCTTCAACCAGTTCGCGGAGTTCGGCAACTCGGCCTGGCACTATCACTGCACGGGCCCGGCGGTGGAGGAGGCCTTCGGAGCGCTCGGCGCTCGACGGCTCGCGGGGTTCGTCTCGGCGACGGGCTCGGCCGGCACGATCGCCGCCGGCGATTACCTCCGGACCCGGTTCCCCGACGTCCGCGTCGCCGCGGTGGAGCCCGTCGAGTGCCCGACGCTCTACGCCAACGGGTTCGGCGAGCACCGCATCGAGGGGATCGGAGACAAGCACGTCCCGTGGGTGCACAACGTCCGCAACACGGACGCGCTCGTCGCGATCCGCGACGAGGACTGCATGCGCCTCCTGCGCCTCTTCAACGAGCCCGCGGGACACAAGGCGCTGCACGCCGAGGGCGTGCCGGGCGCGGCGATCGGGAGCCTCTCCCTGCTCGGGATCTCGGGCATCTGCAACCTGCTCGCCTCCATCAAGCTCGCGAAGCACTACGGCCTCGGCCCAGAGGACGCGGTGGCGACGGTCTTCACCGACTCGGTCGAGCTCTACCGCTCGCGGCTCGCCGAGACGACGGCCGCGCGAGGGAAGTACGGCGCCGAGCAGGGCGGGCGCGACCTCGAGCGGCTCCTGTGGGGCGCCGGCACCGACTGGGTCAAGGAGCTGCGCCTCGAGGACCGGCTCGCGATCCACAACCTCAAGTACTTCACGTGGGTCGAGCAGCAAGGCAAGAGCTCCGACGAGCTCCGCCGGCTCTGGGACCCGGCGTTCTGGACGGAGACCTTCGCCCAGGCCTCGGCGTGGGATCGGCAGATCGCCGAGTTCAACCGGGATACGGGGCTGTCGTGATCCGATTCCGGCTCAACGGCGCGTCCGAGGAGTTCCCCGGCGACCCGGCCACGCCGCTCCTGCGCTGGCTGCGCGACGTCGCGGGCGTCACCTCGGTCAAGGACGGCTGCTCGCCGCAGGCGGCGTGCGGCTGCTGCACCGTCGAGCTGGACGGGAAGGCGGTCCTCTCGTGCGTGACGCCGATGAGCCGCGTGGACGGCGCGGCGCTGACGACGATCGAGGGCCTCGAGCCCGCCGCGAAGGAGGCGTTCGTCCGTTCGTTCGAGTCCTGCGGCGGCGTGCAGTGCGGCTTCTGCATCCCGGGCATCGTGATGCGGGCGCGGAACCTGCTCCGCCGGACTCCCGACCCGACTCGCGAGGAGGCGGCGCGCGGGCTCAATCAGCACCTCTGCCGCTGTACCGGCTACAAGAAGATCCTCGACGCGATCGGGGCCGCGGCGAAGGCGCTCCTCGGCTCCCTCCCCCCGGAGCCCACTCGAGTCGCGCGGATCGGGACGCGCCTGCCCAAGCTGGGGCTGTCCGAGCTCGTGTTGGGCCGAAAGAAATACGTCGCCGACATGTCGCCGCCCGGCATGCTGCACGCCGCGCTCCGGCTCTCGGATCATCCCCGCGCCGTGGTGCGGCGGATCGCCGTCCAGGAGGCCGAGGCGGCGGCGGGCGTGGGCGCCGTGCTCACCGCCCGCGACGTCCCGGGCGAGCGGCGCCACGGCCTGATCCGCAAGGACTGGCCTCTGCTCGTCGGGGAAGGCGAGACGACGCGCTACGTCGGCGACGCGCTCGCGATCGTCGTCGCCGAGACGCGCGAGCAGGCCGCGGCCGCCGCGGAAAAGGTCCGCGTGGACTACGAGGTGCTTGACCCCGTGCTCGACCCGGAGGCCGCGCTCGCGCCCGGCGCGCCGGCCGTCGGCGAGGGCGGCAACGTGCTGAGCGTGTCGAAAGCCGCCAAGGGCGACGCCGGCGCCGCCTTCGCGCGGTGCGCGCACGTCGTGTCGGCGGTGTACCGCACGCAGCGCATCGAGCACGCCTTTCTCGAGCCCGAGGCCTGCCTCGCGGTGCCCGCCGGAGAGGGGCTGACGGTGTACTCGCAGGGCCAAGGCGTCTACGAGGACCGCCGCCAGATCGCCGCGATCCTCGCCCTGCACCCGGCGCTGGTCGACGTCGTGCTCGTGCCGTGCGGCGGCGGCTTCGGCGGCAAGGAGGACCTGCTGATCCAAGGCCACGCGGCGCTGGCGGCCCGCGTGACCGGGCGCCCGGTCCGCCTCGCGCTGACGCGCGAGGAGTCCATCCGGATGCATCCGAAGCGGCACCCGATGACGCTCTCCTACAAGCTCGGCTGCTCGAAGGACGGCAGGCTCCTCGCCCTCCAGGCCCGGATCGTCGGGGACTCGGGGGCGTACGCCTCGGTCGGCATGAAGGTGCTCGAGCGGGCCGCGGGCCATGCGACGGGCGCCTACGCCGTCGAAAACGTCGACGTCGAGGCGACGGCGGTCTACACGAACAACCTGCCTTGCGGGGCGATGCGGGGCTTCGGCGCGAACCAGGCGACCTTCGCGATGGAGTGCGCCGTAGACGAGCTATGCGAGGCCGGAGGCTTCGACCGCTGGAAGTTCCGCTACGACAACGCCCTGACGGACGGCTCGAGCACCGCCACGGGGCAGGTGCTCGCGGGCGGGGTCGGCGTGCGCGCATGCCTGGAGGCGGTCCGGCCCGCCTTCGAGGCGGCGCGCTTCGCCGGGCTCGCGTGCGGGATCAAGAACACCGGGATCGGCAACGGGATGCCCGATGAGTCCGAGGTCGAGATCGTCGTGCTCGGCCCCGGCCGCGTCGAGCTGCACCACGGCTGGACCGAGATGGGGCAGGGCGTCGACACGATCGCGCTCCAGGTGCTGTGCCACGAGACCGGGCTGGACCCGGCCGTCGTCTCCGTGCGCGTGCGGACCGCCGACGCCGCGCCTTCGGGGATGACGACCGCCTCGCGCGCGACGAGCCTCGTGGGCAACGCGGTGATCGACGCGTGCAAGGCGTTCCGGGAGGACCTCGCCCGGCGGCCGCTGGCCGAGCTGGCGGGCCGGTCCTATCGCGGCCGCTGGCGCTGCGACTGGACGAACAAGCCCGGCCACCCGAAGGACGGACGCGGCGAGTTCACGCACTACTCCTACAGCTACGCCGCCCAGGTGGCCGTCGTCGACGACGAGGGCCGCGTGGCGAAGCTCGTCGCGGCGCACGACGCGGGCCGCGTGATGAACCCGACGCTCTTCGAGGGACAGATCGAGGGCGCGCTGCACATGGGGCTCGGCTACGCGCTGCAAGAGGACCTCCCGCTCAAAGACGGTCGGCCGGCGTCGCTCAAGCTCCGCGACTGCGGCGTCCTGCGCGCCCGCGAGATGCCCGAGACCGAGGTGATCGCCGTCGAGGTCGGCGACCCCTTCGGCCCCTACGGCGCCAAGGGCGTGGGCGAGATCGGCCTCGTCCCGACGGCCGGCGCGGTCGCCAACGCCCTCTGGGCGTTCGATGGCGTGCGGCGCCGCTCGCTCCCGCTGGGGAAGAAGGGCTGATGCTCTACTTGCGCGACGCGACGGTGGTCGACTCGGACACGCTCGCGTTCCGTCGCGGAAACCTCGCGGTCGAGGAGGGCGACGCCGGGCGGGCGCGCTTCGTCGACCGCGTCCCCTCCCACGCGAGGGTCTTGGACTGCTCCGGCCGGCTCGTGACGCGCTCCTTCATCATCGCCCACCACCACCTCTACTCGAGCCTGGCGCTCGGGATGCCGCCTCCGGGCCGCTCCCCCCGCGACTTCGTGGACATCCTGAGGCTCGTCTGGTGGAAGCTCGACAAGTGCCTCGACCGCGAGATGATCTACGCCAGCGCGCTCGCCGGGGCGATGGAGGCCGCGCGGTGCGGGGCGACCTTCGTGATCGACCATCACTCCTCGCCGAACTGGCCCTCGGGGAGCCTCGAGCTCATCGCGCGGGCGCTCGAGGAGGTCGGGCTGTCGCACCTCCTGTGCCTCGAGCTGTCGGACCGGGACGGCGCCGCCGCCCGCGAGGAAGGGCTCGTGGAGACGCGGCGCTACCTCCGCCGCCGCCAGGGGCTGGTCGGGCTCCACGCGTCGTTTACGGTGAGCGACTCGCTTTTGGCGAGCGCCGTCGAGCTCGCGCGTTCGGAGGACGCCGGGCTCCACGTGCACGTGGCCGAGGCGCCGTCCGACCAGGCCGCGTGCCTCCGCGAGCACGGGGTCCGCGTCCTCGAGCGTCTGCGGCGGGCCGGCGCGCTCGAGTCGCCGCGCACGCTCTTGGCGCACGGCGTGCACCTCGACGCCGGCGGGCGCGCGCGGCTCAAGCGTTCGCCGGCCTGGCTCGTGCAGAATCCGGAGAGCAACCAGCACAACGCGGTCGGCGAGCTGTTTGTGGACGGCCTCGAGCGCCGGGTCCTGCTCGGGACCGACGGCATGCACGGCGACATGCTCGCGAGCGCGCGGGCGGCGTATCTGTCCGCGCAGGCGAGAGGCGGCCTGTCTCCTCTCGGCGCCTGGCGCCGGCTGCGGCGCGCGCACGACTACCTCTCCCAGAACGGTTTCTCGGGCGACGGCCCGAACAACCTGGTCGTGCTCGACTACCGCCCGCCGACTCCCGTGCGCGACGCCAATTGGGCCGCGCACGCGGTCTACGGCCTCGGGCGGGCGCACGTCGAGTCGGTGATCGCCCGCGGACGGCTGGTCGTCGAGAAAGGCCGGCTCGTGCGGATCGACGAGGAGCAGGCGCGCGCCCTCGCGCGCAGGCAGGCGGAGCGGCTATGGCGAAGACTGCGGAGTTGAGCCGGGTGTGCGTCGACGGGCGGCGGCTCTACCGCTCGCTCGCGGAGCTGGCGCGCGTGGGCGCGTATCGAGACGAGGCGACCGCGCTGCGGGGCGTCAACCGCCTCGCGTTGACCGAGGCCGACGGGCGCGGGCGGCGTCTCGTCGTCGGCTGGTTCCGGCGGGCGGGGCTGCACGTCGCGGTCGACCGGATCGGCAACGTGTACGCGCGCCGCGAGGGCGCCGAGCCGGCGCTCGCGCCGGTGCTCTTCGGCTCCCACATCGACTCCGTCCCGACCGCGGGCGCCTTCGACGGCTGCCTCGGCGTTCTGGGCGCCCTCGAGGTCGTCCGGACCTTGGGCGAGAACCGGATCCGGACGCGCCGGCCGCTGGTGATCGGCTTTTTCACCGAGGAGGAGGGCTGCCGCTTCGGGACCGACATGCTCGGGAGCGCCGTGGCGACGGGCCGCATCCCCTTGGCCAAGGCGTACGCCCTGCGGGACCGGGCGGGGCTCGCCGTCGTCGACGAGCTGCGGAAGATCGGTTTCCTCGGCCCGCGCGACGTGCGAGCCGTGCGCCCGCATGCGTACGTCGAGTGCCACATCGAGCAGGGGCCGATCCTGCGCCGGCGGGGCGCGGAGATCGGCGTCGTGAGCGGGGTGCAGGCGATCTCCTGGCGGGAGGTCCTGTTCGAGGGGCGGGCCGCGCACGCCGGGACCACGCCGATGGATCTGAGGGCCGACGCGGGCCTCGCCGCCGCGCGGCTCATGGTCGAGGTCCGGCGGCTCGCGGAATCGGACGGGCGCGGCGCCGGGTTGCGCGGCACCGTCGGATCGCTGCGGCTCGAGCCGAACATGGTGAACGTGGTCGGCGGGCGCGCGACCTGCACGGTCGATCTCCGCCATCCTTCCGATGCGCGGCTGGCCGGGGCCGAGCGGCGCCTCGACTCCTTCCTGCGCCGCCTGGGCCGCCAAGACGGCGTGGGCGTGACCTGGCGGCAGACGGCCCGGACCCCGTATGTCCCTTTCGACGAGCGGGTCCAGGCGGCGGTGGCCCGCGCCGCGGACCGGCTGGGCCTGCGGGCGGAAGCGATCGTCTCGGGCGCCGGCCACGACGCGCAGGAGTGGAGCCGGCTCTGCAAGACCGCGATGATCTTCGTTCCCGGCGAGTACGACGGCATCAGCCACAACCCGCGGGAGCTCTCCACGCCCAAGCAGTGCGCCGACGGCGCGAACGTGCTCCTCGAGGTCGTGCGCGAGCTGGCGGAGGAGCCGTGACCGTCCGTTGCGCGCTGACGCAGACGGTCAACGCCTACGAGGACATGCCCGAGTCCCCCGCGGAACTGGGCCGTCTCAAAGGGAAGCTGGACGCCGTCCGGGCGGCGAACCTGGCGCATCACGCGCGGCTCGTGCGCGCGGCGGCGCGGAAAGGGGCGCAGGCGGTCTGTCTCGGAGAGCTCTTCCCGGGGCCCTACTTCGCGCTGGGGAAGGACCCCGTCTGGTTCGATTTCGCCGAGGACGCGGTGACGGGCCCGAGCGTAGCGGCGATGCGCGACGTCGCCCTCGAGTGCGGGGTCCTGATCATCGCGCCGATCTACGAGCTCGAGCGCCGGCGGCGGTACAACACCGCGGTCGTCATCGACCGGGACGGCCGCATCCTCGGGCGCTACCGCAAGGTGCACATCCCGTGCGGCGCCAACGAGCAGGGCTCCTTCCATGAGACCTACTACTATGACCCGTCGAAGGGCCTGCGTCAGCCCGAGTCTCCGTCCGTCCGCGGCCACAACCCCTACTTCCCCGCGTTCGCGACCTCGATCGGCACGATCGGCGTCGCGATCTGCTACGACCGCCACTTCGAAGGCGTCGTGTCGGCCTTGGCCGGCGCCGGCGCCCAGATCGTGTTCTGCCCGGCGGTGACCTTCGGCGAGAAGTCCCGGAGGCTCTGGGAGCTGGAGTTCCCCGTCGACGCCTGCCGCCACCGGCTCTTCATCGGCGGCTCCAACCGCCTCGGACGAGAGAAGCCCTGGAACCAGGAGTTCTTCGGCGGCTCGTACTTCGCGGGTCCCGACGGAGAGCGGCTGCCGGACCTCTCCGACGAGGCCCAGCTGGCGATCTCGGACCTCGACCTCGACGGCCTCGGACGTCAGGACCCCTCCGGCTGGGACCTCCGCCGCGACGCGCGCCCGGCGATCTACTGATGGGACATCTGCGCGAGCTCAAGCGCGAGCACCGCGAGCTGGCCGACCGGCTCGGGCTGGGAACGGTCGCGCTGCCCGAGCCGGGCGACGAGGCGGCGAGAGCCGGCTGGCAGGAGATCCTGGAGATCCTCTACTCGCCCGAGGAGGCCGCGCTCGCCTCCCGACTGCCCGTGCTCCCGGCGACGCTCGCGGCGATCGCGGCGCGCCTCGGCATGCCGGCGGAGTCGCTCCGCCCGAGGCTCGAGGCGATGGCGGAGAAGGGCCTGATGCTCGACCTTCCCGATCCGAAGACGGGCGAGCTCTCGTATCTGCTGGCTCCCCCCGTCGTCGGCTTCTTCGAGTTCAGCATGATGCGCGCGAGGGACTCCATCCCCAAGCGCCGCATGGCCGAGGCGATGGACGCCTACATCCACGGCGACGAGACGTTCGCGCGCGAGGTGTTCGGCTACGAGACGCAGATCGGCCGCGCCATGGTCCACGAGACCGCGCTCGACGAGAACGCCGAGGTCCTCGACTACGAGCGGGCCGAGGCCGTCCTGCGCGACGCCTCGCGCATCGCGGTCTCCCTCTGCTATTGCCGCCACAAGCAGGAGCACCTCGGCAAGGCCTGCGGGGCGCCGATGGAGAGCTGCCTGTCGCTGAACTCCGCCGCGGACTTCATCCTCCGCCGCGGGTTCGGGCGCCCGCTCGGCCGCGAGGAGGCGCTCGACATCGTGCGCGCCTCGCGCGAGCGCGCGCTGGTCCAGGTCGCCGACAACGTCCGCGAGCAGGTCTCGTGGATCTGCAACTGCTGCGCCTGCTGCTGCGGGCAACTCGTCGCCCACCGCGACCTCGGCGTCGCCGCGGTCACCCCGAGCGGCTTTTTGCCGGAGTGCGACGCCGCCCGCTGCGCCGGCTGCGGACGGTGCGCCCGGGCGTGTCCCGTGGGCGCGATCGCGCTCCGGCCCCACCGGGCTCAGGGACGGGCGAAGAACGGCCTGCTCCCCGAGGTGGACGCCGCGCGTTGCCTCGGTTGCGGCGTCTGCGCCGACGAGTGCGGCAAAGGCGCGATGGGGATGCGCCGGAGCTCGCGCCCGCGCGTCCCACTGAACTCGGTCGAGAAGGCGGTCCGCCAGTCGCTCGAGCGCGGCCGGCTGCCGGATTTGCTGTTCGACACCGGGGCGGGCTTCGGCTCGCGCGCGCTCAACCGCGTGCTGCGCGCGCTGTGCGCGCTGCCCCCCGTCGACCGGCTTCTCGCCTCGGAGCAGGTCCGCTCGCGCTTCGTGCGGGCCGTGCTGGCGCGCGTCTAGTGCAGCTCCAACATGATGCCTACAGAGACTGCGTAACGCAGAGGTACGCGAAGGGAAGTGACGGAAAGGAACGCGAAGG
>JACQPK010000329.1 GCA_016207565.1 Elusimicrobiota bacterium | reverse complement strand
TCGTCGCGGCGTGCATGAGCGCGGAGGTCGGCGTCGGGCCCTCCATCGCGTCCGGGAGCCACACGTAAAGCGGGAACTGCGCCGACTTCGCGCACGCCCCGAAAAACAGCAGCCCGGCGATCCAGGGCAGCGTCTCGGCCGGCATCGCTTCCAGCCGGGCGAACACGTCGACGAAGCGGAACGTGCCGGCGTGCCGGGCGATCAAAAACAGCGCGAACAAGAAGCACGCGTCGCCGATGCGGTTGACGACGAACGCCTTGAGGGCCGCGCGGCGCGCGGACTCGCGGCCGTACCAGAAACCGATCAGCAGGTACGAGGCCAGGCCCACGCCCTCCCAGAAGAGGTAGAGCTGGAGGAAATTGTTGGAAAGCAGCAGCCCCAGCATCGAGAAGAGGAACAGGTGGAAGTAGAGGAAGAAGCGCGAGAATCCCGGGTCGGTCCGCATGTAGCCGACCGCGTAGGCGTGGATCAGCCCGCCGACCAGCGTGACCATCGCCAAGACCGCGGCGTTGAGGCCGTCGACGCGGAGCCCGAACTCGACGGTCAAGGAGCCTGCCGACAGCCACGTCCAGACCGCCGAGTCCAGGGCGGGGGCGCCGGCGAGCATGCCCGCCGCCAGCCGCCACGCGGCCACGGTCACGACCGCGCACGAGAGGAGGATCGGCCAGTGGGTGCAGGATGGGCACCGGCGATGGAACCAGAAGAAGCCGAGCCCCAGCGCCGCGAGCGGCGCCGCCAAGATCAACGCGGCGTCGGTCACCCTTCGAGCTCCTGGAGGGAGGCGGTATCGGTCTCCGCCCGCCGGTTGAGGGCGAGGATGAGCGTCAGCCCGACGACGACCTCGGCGGCGGCCGCGGCGAGCACCCACAGCACGGCTGCCCAGCCGCCGGGGTCGCTCCACTGCCGGCCGAAGTAGGCGAGGTTGAGGTTGGCGGCGTTGAGCATCAGCTCGAGCCCGAGGAGCATGACCAAGAGCTGCCGGCGGAGGATCAGGGCGGCGAAACCGCAGAGAAACAGCGCGACCGACACGGCCCAGATGATCCGGTCGGGGGTCACGCTTCCTTCCTGCCGACGACGGACAAGGAGGCCACGAGGACCAGCAAGCCGACGACCTCGGTCACGAGGGCTCCCGGTCCGAAGAGGAACGCCGCCATCTCCCGCTCGAGGCGCGCGGCGGACAGCGACGGCTCGCCACCCGGCAGCGGGCTTCCCGCGAAGAGGACCAGCGCGAATTCGGCGCCGAGCATCGCGAGGACCAGCGTGGCCGCCGCGGGCGGCGCCTCGTAGCCGGCCCAGAGCTTGAGGAGCTTCGGTGGGGCGGACATGACCGCCACCACGATGAGGACCATGATCGCCCCGGCGTAGACCAGGACCTGCATCAGCCCCAGGAGCTGGGCGCCCATCGCGAAGAACATCGCGGCGACCTGAAGCAGCACCAAGAGGAGGCACATGGCGCTTCCATATAGCGTGCGCTGGAACAGCAGCAAAAGCGCGAAAATAACGGCAAAAATGCCGAATACCGCCAGTACCATGGTCGACAAAATTAGCTAATTTGAGCCCGTGCCTGCAAGCCGCCGCGCTCCGCAAAAAAAACGTAATAACTTCCTGCCATAGTTCGAGGGCTTGCGACCTTCCGAGCGGGTTGCAACGCCTCGACCCCGTGCGCTACACTCCGTCGATGCTGCGAGCCGCCGCCGTGGCGCTCTTTGTCGTCATGCCCAGGGCGGCGTGGTCGAACCTGCGGCCGGACGATGAGGGGCTGCGGCCCGCGGCCTCGTGGGCCTCCCTCCGGCCCGAGGACGACGCCGTGCCGGAGAGATACGGGCGGTCTCCGGCCTCCCCCGCGCCCATGGCGCGGACGAGAAAAGGCCCCGGGCGGGAAGACACGACCCCGGCGCTCCTGCAGCCGGCGAAGCTCCGGCGCCGCAGCTTCCCCGTCCAGAAGCTCCCGGGACCGCCCCAGCCGAAAGGCGTCATGGCCGCGCCGGGGCCCCAGGCTCCGGGGCCCCCCGCGCCGAACGCTCCCGCCGCCATCGGCGAGGTGATCGGCCTCGACTACAACGGCTCGATCCCCCCGAACGCGCAGTTCTACCCGGCCGACACCCAGGCCGCCGTCGGCGTCGACGAGATGGTGGTCGTCAGCAACACCGAGGTCCGCTACCTCACGAAGACCGGCATCGAGTTGTTCCGGCGGCGCCTGACCGACTGGTGGGACACGGTCCCGGGCTCCTTCATCGCCGACTTCAACGACGGCTTCGCCTTCGACCCGAAGATCGTGTTCGACCCGCGCGCGGGCACCGCGGGCCGCTACTTCTTCGTGACGCTCGCCGGGCCCGCCACGGGCTTCAGCCAGATCATGCTCGCGGTGAGCCGCTCCTCGAACCCCTCCGACGGCTGGCACGGGAGCAACGTCGACTACGACGGCGCGGACCGCTTCTGGTTCGATTACCCCGGCCTCGGCATCAGCGACGACTGGCTCGTCGTGACCGGCGTCCGATTCGAGCGCGACGACCAGCCCTCCAACGCGCTCTACGACGGGAACTGCGGGATCTTCGGCACGAGCGCGGCGTGCGGCACCGAGATGTTCCGGTGGACCCGGTCGCAGATCGTCAACGGGAACTTCGGGTCGATGGCGGCGACGTTCTTCCAAGGAAATCCCGGGGACCCCAACGACAACGCGGGGGACTCGGTGCTCATGCCCGCCGTCGCCTACGACGGCACGGGAGGCGGGGACGTCTACATCATCCAGTCCGGCTGGGTGGACGACTCCGCCGCCGGCAACGATTCCCGGCTGATCCGCACGTTCCGCATGCCCGCCGCGGGCCCTCCCCTCGTGGACCAGGGGCTGACCGCCGTCGTGAACTCGACGTACGTGTTTCCAACGGGCGGCGTGGGCTATCCCAGCGCCCCGCAGCAGGGAACCTCGAATCGGATCGCGCTCGGCGACGACCGGATCCTCAGCGCCGTGCTGCGCAACAGCAAGCTGTGGGCGACCCATACGGTCGGCTTCCCGGCCGGGCCCCCGCATGCCTCGCCGTCGCAGACGCAGGTCGCGTGGTACTCGTTCAACCTCGACGGGACCCTCCGCCAGGACGGGCTCATCCGCGACACGACCCCCTCGACCAACTTCTACTGGTTCCCCTCGCTCGCCGTCGACGAGTTCGAGAACGTCGCCATCGGCTTCAACGGCTCCGGGACGAGCCAGTTCGTCAGCGCGTACTACACCGGCTGCTACCGCGGCGGGACCACGTGCGCCATTCAGTCCGAGTTGCTGTACGAGGCCGGGAAGAACATCTACAACGTGCTGGTCGGCGGCGTGAATCGCTGGGGCGACTTCAGCGCGACGGTCCCGGACCCCGCCGACCCGGGCGTCTTCTGGACCATCCAGGAGATCACGGCCTCCACGGCGAACCAGTACGAGCTAAGGATGGCGAAGTTCAGCCTATTCCCGTCGCCGGCCACCGAGGTGCCGGGATTCACTTTCGGCATCTCCGGCACGCCGACGCCCGGCGGTCAGCAGGCCCAGATCACCTGGACGGCCCACGCCGACGCCACGAAGTACGAGGTGCTGCAGGGCGTGGCCACCTGCGGCACGGTCCAGCAAACGATCGCGTACACCGGGACGCTCTCGTTCACGGCGGGCTCGCTCGATCCCAACACGACGATCGCGTTGTGCGCGCGGCCCGTGAACCCGAACGGATCCGGTCCGCTCCAGAGCCCCGTGCCTTCGACCACGACCGTCGCCGCCCAGGTCACGGGGCTGAGCCTCGGCCGCACCGCGACCTCCATCACCGCGAACTTCACGCCGCCGAACGCGGCCTACGCGTCGGCCTACCAGGCCGAGGCGTACGCGGACGGCACGTGCGACGGGACTCCCGACGCCGTCGTCGTCGTGGCCAACCCCGCGGTCACGTTCGTGGACATCCCGGGCCTCCAGCCGCAGACGAACTACTGCGTCCGGGTGGGCGCGCGGAACTCGCGGGGAGCCATCAACTACGGCTCGCCGTCGCAGGAAGCCAACATCACGACCGACACGAACCTCCTGCCGCCGGTCGCCCTCCCGCCGACGAACGTCGGCGAGACGTCGATCCGGGTGAACTGGAACACGGGCGGCAACCCCGTGGGCACGCTGTACTCGGCGACCGCCGCCGTCACGCCCGACTTCTCCGGCGCGATCATCACGTCCACGACCTACAACCTCTTCGCGACGTTCAGCGGACTGACCCCGAACACGACGTATCACTTCAAGGTCGCGCCGACGAGCGCCCCGGCGAAGTTCACCGACCTGGCGACCGTCGCCACGTTCGCGCAGGCGCCGACGGCCTTCACGTTCAAGGCCGGAGACCCGACCACGAGCAGCTCGACCTTGCTCTTCAGCAAGGGCGCGAATCCCAATCCCGGGACGACCTATTACCTCGAGCTCGACGCCGACGACACCTTCGACGATCCGATCACCTTCGACCTCTGCTCGACCAGCATCGCCTGCCTGGATATCGGCATCACGGGGCTGCCGTCGAACACGACGATCTTCCACCGCATCCGCGCGCGCAACCACGACGGCACGCTGACGGCGCCGGCCCTCCTCACCGGAGCGACCCTGCCTCTGGCCCCCCTTGCTCCCCAGTACATCTCCGTCACGTTCACGAGCGCCACCGTGAGCTGGACGAGCCCCGGAGGGACGCGCCAGGGCTGGAGGCTCGAGGCCGGCAGCGGCGCGGGCAACTTCACTCCGCCGATCCCGGCCGTGTCGATCTTCGACACGGCGGTCACCCGCGTGGGGCTCGAAGGCCTCGACCACGACACGAGCTACATCTTCCGCGTCGGGTCGATCGGGGTCGACAACCGGATCAACTTCACGAACTTCACGTCGACCAAGACGCCGCTGGCGATCTTCTCGACCAACACCGTCCGGTCGACGGGCACGCACATCAGCTTCACGCCGACGTACGCGGCGCAGATCCCGAACGTCACGCTCTACGTCCCGCCGGGCGCGCTCCCGGTCGGCACCGTCGTGCGCGTAGACTCGAACGTCCAGTACATCGTCGGGCCCCAGCGCAGCAACCAAGGGAAGATCCTCGGGCTCGGGCCCAGCGTGGCGGTCGACATCCGCGCGGCGGGCGGCCTGCAGCCGGATCCGGGGCTCCCCACCGCGCTGACCTTCACGTACAATCCGGCCGGGCTTCCCGCCGGCAGAAACCCCGCCGACCTGCACATCTGCTGGTTCGACCCCGCCGCGCAGGTGTGGGACATCCTCCCTTCCCGGGTGGACCTCGCCGCCAACACGGTCACCGCCCAACTGCCGCACTTCTCCCTGATCTCGCCGTACTTCGACACGCCCGGCACCGACCTCGGCGGGGTCGAGATATTCCCCGTCCCCTGGGAGCCCGGCACCGGGACCCTGTTCGACGCCGGCGGCATCACCTTCACGAACATGCCCCCGTCCGCCGACGTGCGCATCTACACGCTGCGCGGCGAGCTCGTGTGGGAAGGCCCGGCGACGCTGACCGGCTTCCTCTTCTGGGACGGGAAGACGCGCTTCGGAGGCAAGGTCGGATCGGGGGTCTATCTCGTCAACATCGTCTCGGGAGGTCAGAGGCTGCTGCGCAGGCTCGTGATCTCCCGATGACCCTCCTCGCGTTAGTCGCGGCGCTGCTCTCGACTGGGCCGGCATGGGCGGTCCCGTCGAACGTCGCGGGGAACACGGCTGAGTTCCTACACTTCGGCGTCGGCGGCCGGTCTCTGGGAATGGGAGACGTGGCCGGGCCGACGGTCGTCGGCCCGGACTCGATGTATTGGAACCCGGCGGGGCTCGCCGCCACTGGGGGCCCGGAGTTCTCCTTCTCGCACGCGGAGCTCCTCCAGTTCTTCCGGCACGATTACGCGGGCTACGCGCATCCCGTGGAGGCGCTCGGGGGCACGCTCGGCGCCTCGGTCACGATGTGGACGATGGACCGCCTGGACGCCCGCACGGCGTCCAACGTCCACGTCGGCGAGTTCGCGCCGCACAGCGAGGCCTTCTCGATCGGCTACGGCCGCACGTTCTGGAAGGACTCCGACCTTCCGGCCCGCGATCGCGAGTTCTTCGAGGACAAATACGACATGCCGTTCACCCCGCGCCCGCTGCACGACGAGGACCGCCTCTGGCTCGGGGCGCTCCGCGGCGGCATCGCGGCCAAGCTGATCAGCGAGACGATACGCACGAAGACCGCCATCAGCGTCGCCTTCGACGGCGGAACGCAGTTCATCCCCTTCTGGGCGCCGGATCTGACGATGTCGATGACGATCCGGAACATCGGCAGCCGGCCCGTGTTCCACAAGGAGCAACAGACGCTCCCGATGACCGTCGACGCCGGGATCGCCTACGACGTGCACTGGGAGGGGCACCGCGTGATCCCCGCGCTCGAGATCTCGGTGCCCTACTTCGGCGACCCGTTCGCGAAGCTCGGCGCCGAGTACGGCGTGGCGGCCGGCAAGAGCACGGAGATCTTTTTCCGCGCGGGCTATAAGACCGTCGCCGCGTCGTACTTGAACGCGGTCGCGGGGGCTACGGTGGGCATCGGCTTCCGCGTGAACCGCCTGAAGGTGGACTGCGGCTTCCAGCCGATGGCGGAGCTGGAGAACGTGCTCCGAGTTTCGATAGGATATCGCTTCTGATGCTCCTCCTCCGGCTGGCGTGCCTCGTGGCGTGGGCGGCGACGACGCTCGTGGACCTCCGCGTGTACCCGATCCCGTGGAAGCCCGGCTCCGGCGACCCGGCGTTCGACACGCCGACGGTGACCTTCGACCGCCTGCCGCCCTCCACCGAGGTGACGATCTTCACGCTCCGCGGCCAGAGGGTCTGGAAGGGCACCGCCGATGCCGCCGGGGTCCTGCAGTGGCGCGGCCAGAACGACGCCGGACGGATGGTCGGGAGCGGCACGTATCTCGTCCTCTTCAACGGCGGCGGCACCAAGACGACGCGTCGAGTCGCCGTCGTCCGGTGATGCTGCATCTCCTCGCCGGCGCGTGGCTCGCGGCCTCGCCGGCCGTCGCGGCCGGCGGCGGGGTGGGCGAGAACGCGGCCGAGTTCCTCCTCATCCGCCCCGGCGCCCGCGCGCTCGGCCTGGCGGAGGCCTTCGGCCCGATCGCGGAGGGCCCGGACGCCCTCTACTGGAACCCCGCGGGCTTGGCGACGCTGGTCCGCCCGGAGTTCTCGTACTCCCGCACGCAGTACCTCCGCCTGCTCTCGCACGACTACTATGCGATCGGACTGCCCACCCGCTGGGCCGGCGGCAACCTGGGATTCGCCGCGACCATCGTCCAGGAGGACACGCTCCCCGTAGTCGACCGGACCGGCACGACGACCGGCTCCTTCCGCCCCCACGACGAGGTCGTCGCGCTGGGCTGGGCGAGGGCGATCGACGCGGGCGGGGAGCTCTCGAACCTCCGCGACGACGTGACGACGTGGGACATGCCCGGCACCGTGCTGCCGCGCCAGACGTTTTACGACCCGTGGAAGGCGGGCGTCGCCTTCGGCATCACCGGCAAGGCGATCTACCACCGCTACTTCACCAATCGGGCGACCGCCTTCGCCGCGGACGTCGGCCTGCTGTGGCGCCCCTTCGCGGCCCGGGGGCTCAGCTTGAGCGCGGTGGGCCGCAACCTGGGCTCGAAGACGACGTTCGCAAACCAGGAGAACGCGCTCCCGGCCGAGCTCTCGCTCGGCGCCGCCTACGACGCGCGCCACGACGAGCACCACCGTTTCCTCCCCACCTTCGAGCTCCACCTGCCTTGGTACGGACGGCCCTCCGGAGGGCTCGGCTTCGAGTACTCCCGCCACGCGCGCGAGCCGGGCGTCCGTCTCGCGTGGCGGGCGGGCTACTCCACGCACGGGGCCTACGACCAGTCGGTCTTGGCGGGGATCAACGCGGGCCTCGGCGTCGGCGTCGGTCCGATCACCGTGGACTTCGGCTTCGCCCCGTTCGACGCCCTGGGCGACATCTACCGGATGTCCTTCGCGTGGCGTTTCTAGTCCGCAGCCCCGGCGAGAAGCCCGACTCACCCGGGCCGCGCAGGCTCGCGACGGCCGTCGCGCTGCTCCTGGCGGCGGCCCTGTTCGCGGTCCGGTGCTCGCGTCCCCGGGACGCGGCGGAGTCCTGGCTCGCGTCGCCGGACGCGTACGATCCCGCGGGGAGGCAGGAGGCTCCCGCGGCGGCCGGCGGACCGTCGCCTTCCTCCTCGGCGCCCGAGCGGCCGGAGAGCGACCTGGCCGGTTCCGCGCGGGCCGGAGCGGGCCCCGGGCGCTCGATCGCCGCCGACGCGGACACCGCGACCGGGACGGCAGGGGAGGACGCGCCGGCCTCGGGACGGGCCCACGCGCGCGCCGGGGAGCCGCGCTCCGCGGGCACGCGGCGCGAGGCTTCGCTGGGGGCCTCACCGGGTCTCGGAGGCTCTTCTGCGCGCTCGGGCGCGGGCGTGAGCCCCGGGCGAGGCGCCTCGATCGGGCGCCCGGGCTCCGCGGGTTCGGCGCCCTCGCGCGGCGCGAGTCCCCGAGCGGCGCGGGGGCCGGCGCGCGCGCCCGCTCGGACGCCGGTCTCCGGCCCGGCGGGGAATCCGGCGGCGAACACGGCCGCCGCCGGACAGGCAGGCACTCCCGGCGCGGCGGCCGGGGCCGCCGGCGCCGCAGGGGCCGCTCCCGAGGAGGCGGCCGTGCCCTCCCGCGCGCCGGAGGAGACCCTCGCGACGGACGGCGGTCCGGCCGCCGAGATCGGCTCCTGCGAAGCCGAGTGCGCCGCGCGCTGCACCGGGTTCGGGCGCGAATGCCTCACCGCCTGCGCGGTCCGCGAGAACTGCTCCGGAACGGTGGAGGCCGAGGACGACGGCTGCCGCGCCACGCCGATGCGCTTCGCGCCGGTGCCGGACCGCAAGGCCGTCGTGCAGGCGGTCGCCGAGCTCGCGCGGCCTCAGTTCGAGAAGGTGTGCTCCGCCCAGGGTCCGGAGCGCTGGGTCTTCGTCGACCGCCTCGTCGCGACGCTCCAGGAGCGGGAACCGAGGTTCGGCTACCTGTGCCGGCGCGGCAACTGCAACGACCTGAAAGACGACGTGATCGCGTTCTATGCGGGCGCGGGCCCGCCGCGCGACGGCTCGTCCGAGGTGCGGATGATCGACGTGATCCTCAACTGCGGCTCGCGGAACGAGGCGCAGTGGCTGGTGTTCTGCTGGATGCCGCACTACAACGGCCGCTGGAAGCGCCGCCGTTAGCGAGCCGTCGCGTTATTCGACCCTGATATCGACGGGCTTCGACGGGTGGCCGAACCACTCGACGCGCTCGCGGACCATCCTCCACTGGAACGTGTAGGTCCCGGGCTCTCTCGGCGCCTTGATCGCGAACGTCCAGGTGAGGGTCTCACCCGGCTCGATGCGGGTCCCCGGCGAGAGCCGGACGCGGCCGGAGCGGAACCGCTGGTTGTCTCGCGGGGCCTGCGAGCCCAGGGCGAACCCGCCGGCGGCGGTCCAGGGCTCGTGGCCGCTATTGCGGAAGGTGAGCTCCACCTTGCCGGTCTCCCCCGCGTCCAGCTTCTTCGGCACCTTCTGGCGCACGAACACGGCGCCGTTGGGGCGCTTGAGGTCCTGGCAGTCTCCCTCGTGATAGCTGCGGTACTTGGGACGGGGCTCGATCGTCGCGCGCCCGAAGTGCGCCGCCGTGTAGTTCGCCCCTTTTCGGCACGAGCCCATCATCTGGGTCCCTTGCGGGTCCACGAACGTGTTGCCCGCGACGCGGCCCTTGGCGATCCCGTCGATGGCGAGGTTCACGACGGCGCCGCGGATCGTGTTCTCCGTCACGGTGCCGGCGTCGGCCATGACGAGCTTCGCATCCCAGGGGTGGGCGCCGACGATGAGGCCGAACGCGGTCTTGTCCTTGCCGGAGACGACGGTGTTCCGTCGGTAGATCGACCCTGGGTGGTCGCCCCCGAAATGGCCCACGTTGATCCCCGCGTAGGCATACGCGCGCCGCTGCTCGACGGTGTTCCGCTCGACGCGGCAGTCCTTGCCGCCTCCGACGATCAGCCCGACGTCGGTGTTGTCCGCCAGCGCGTTGTCGTGGACCGAGCCGCGGTCGCAGTTCCAGATCGTCAGCCCGTCCGCCCACGGCTCCGGCACCCCGGGGGCCTCGTCGGCCGAGCGGCCGTTGTCGTGGATCCGGCAGCCCGCGATCTCGAAGTCCGTGCCCTTGCCTTCCAGCGCCGACCCGCAGAGGGCGCCGGTCGACTCGACGTCGACGATCTTGAAGTTGGAGCCCTGGAACTGGACGTTCGTGCCGAACCCGCGGTAGCCCTTGCAGTCTCTGGCGCGGCGGCGCTCGGCGAGGTTGCCGTCGAAGATCACGCTGCGGAGCGTCCAGCCGTGGGTGTTCTCCTGGACCTGGAGCAGGAAGGCGAAGAGATCGGGATGCGCCTTCAGCCGCGCGGGCCGCGAGGGGTCCGCGGAGGTAAGCTCGGTCCCCGAGCGCCCGAGCGTAAGACCGCGGCGGAGGATGTAGCCGGGGCGGCCCCCGCCCAGCTCGATTTTCCCCCCGCGGTCCAGGCAGGCCTGGAGCGCCGCGTCGTCCGGCGCGGCGTCGTTGGGGTTCGCGGCCGGGCAGGTCGCTCGCGCCGGCGACAGCGCGAGGAGCAGGAGCAGGACGGCGGCCATGCCCCGAGTATAACTAGCGTTTCTTCTTTTTGGGAGGGCCGTCGGTCCCCTGCTTGATGCGGGCGATGGCCTCGTCGCAGTACGTCTTGACCCGGGAGTTCCGGGTGCGGCCCTTCAGGGCCTCGAGCGCGGGCAGCGCCCGCTCGTCCTCGGTCCGGCCCAGCGCGCTGACGACGCCGAGCACCACGCGCTCGTCGGGGTCCTCGAGAAGCTCGGCCAGCCAGGCCAGGACCCGGCGGTCGGCCGAGGCGAGCTGGGAGAGGCCTCGCACGGCGTAGGCCCGCGCCGGGTACGTGAACGGGGGCCGCGCGCACCGGCGGAGCTCGGGGCCGAGAGCGGGGTCTTTTGCGGCCGACAGCCCGAGGATCGCGCCCGTCTGGATCGTGTCCATGTACGAGCGTTCCTTGAGCTTGGCGCGCACGAGCGGGAGCTGACGCGAGTCCTTGAGAGCCCCCAGGACTCGCGCGGCCTCGCAGACGACGTGGATGCTCGGGTCCTTGAGGGCCTTCGCGGCGAGCCCGGCGACGTCGTTGGCCGGGAATTCGGCGAGCGCGGCGACGGCTGATCGACGGACCTTCGGGTGCGGGGTGCTCTGAAGCTCGCGGACGTGCTCGAAGGCCTCCCGGTTGCGGACGCGGCCGAGGGCCGCGATGAACTCGGCCTTCGCCCCCCAGAACCGCTCGCGGTCGAAGGCCCGCCGCAGCGCGCGGACCGCGTCGGGGTGCCCCCACTTCGAGACCTCGTGGCACGCTTGGATGCGCGACAGCGCCGTCTTCGCGTGGGCGAGCTGATGCTCCCACATCGGGTAGGGCTTGCGGAAATCGAGCTTCTTGAGGATCCAGTGGTTCGGGTCGAACTCGACGTTCAGCGGCTCGCCCGGGAGCGAGAACTCCCAGCGGAGGTCCTTTCCGTCGACGGACTTCTTGAAGTCCCGGGTCCAGGCGGGACCCCCGCCACGGGGGCCGCGGCCGGCGAACGAGACCTCGACGTCGAGCTTGAAAACCGGCTCGGCGTCGGAAACGTGCTGAATCTGCTGCACCCAGAGCTTGGCCAGCTTGGCCTTCTCGTCGAAGCCGTACTGGACGCGGAAGCTCGGGTAGCCCGGCTGGTGGACCCAGCGGTCGAAGAACGAGCGGAGGTTACGCCCGGTGGACTCCTCGATCGCGAGCACGAGGTCGGCGGTCGCGACGCTCTGGTGCTGGTGCCGACGGACGTAGTGCTGGATCGAACGCCAGAAGTCGCGTTCGCCGAGGGTCCAGCGGAGCATGTGGAGCACCCAG
>JACQPK010000316.1 GCA_016207565.1 Elusimicrobiota bacterium | reverse complement strand
GGGCACTCCCGCCACCAGGGCGCAAGATTCGGGAGAGTCCTCAAGCCCACGCACCGGGCTTCCGACTTCCTGGCGGCGGCGCGCTGGGTGGTCCGCCACCTCGCGGCCGCCGCGCTGGCGCTCGCGCTGCCGCTCGCCTCCGCCGAGGCCGCGGTCCGGATCTCCAGCCAGACGCTCAACGCGCCCTACGACATCATCCGCGCGAGCGCCGCGCTGCCGGCCAACCGCCCCGCCCCGAACTGGAGCCTGCCGGAGAGGCTCGAGTACGAGGTCAAGTGGGGCATCATGTACGTCGGGAACTCGACGCTCGAGGTCCGCGACGTCGTCGACTTCAACGGCCGGCCCGCGTACCACATCGTCTCGGAGGCGAAGTCCACGCCCTTCTGCGACCGCTTCTACCCGGTGCGCGACATCAACGAATCGTGGATCGACGCCGTCACGATGAACGCCTTGGGCTACAGCAAGAAGCTCCGGGAGGGCCACTTCTTCCGCGACGAGTGGGTCCTCTACGATTACGGCGACAAGCGATTTTTGTCGAAGATGACGAACAAGGACGGGAGCTTCCGCTGGTCCGACGGAACGATCCCGGGCCCCGTGCAGGACATCCTCTCGAGCATGTACCTCCTGCGCTCCATGGACTTGAAAGTGGGCGCCGAGATCGTCGTGGACGTGAACACGAAGCAGAACTGGCCGCTCGTCATCAAGGTCGTCAGGAAGAAGCGCATCGAGGTCCCGGCCGGGAAATTCGACACGCTCGAGGTCGAGCCCTTCCTTCGCGACGAAGGCATCTTCATCCAAAAGGGCAAGCGCATGCAGGTCTGGTTGACCGACGACGCCCGGAAGTACCCGGTGAGGCTGTCCGTCGAGGTCTTCTTCGGCAACATCACCGCTTCCCTCTCAAAGATCCGGAAGTAGACGGCTTTGAGCGATTCCGCCGGCCGGAGCGTGGGGCGGCTCGGCGGGTACGCGGCGGCGTTGGCGCCGCCGCTCTGTCCTCGCCGCGCCATCAAGTTGTGCGTGGCGCGGCTGCGGAGGCCCCCCCGACCCGCCCCACGCTCCGGCCTCGGGCGACTGATTTGGGTCAGCTCCAAAGGAAGCGCGTAGTCAAAACGTAGTCGGCCCCTTTCATAAAGGGGATAGATAACGTCTTAGATCACTCTTTCCTTCGTCGAGACCGTAAAAGACAGTTCCGTCTAGGCCGGAGCGGGGGGGTGGTTCGGCGGGGCCTCCGCAGCCGCGCCACTCACGTTTTGGCGGCGCGGCGAGGACAGAGCGGCGGCGCCAACGCCGCCGCGTACCCGCCGAGCCACCCCCCCGCTCCGGCCGCAGGAAGCACACGAGGCAGACTCCTCATTCGAAATTGTTATAATCGCGCGACGTGGAGAACACCCCCCAGGTCTCCGCACGCCGACTCCGCGAGCTGGTCGATCGGTTCGCGTCCAAGCGCATCCTCGTCTGCGGCGACCTGATGCTCGACCACTACATCCGCGGCCGCGTCTCCCGCATTTCCCCCGAGGCCCCGGTCCCGATCGTCCAGGTAAGGTCCGAGGACCACGTGCCGGGCGGAGCCGGGAACGTGTGCATGAACGTCGCGGCGCTGGGCGCCTCGGTCAGCGTGCTGAGCGTCGTGGGCGCGGAGGGGGCCGGAGAGACCCTGCTCGCCGACCTCCATCATCGCGGTGTGGACACGAGCGCGGTCGTCCAGGACCCCGAGCGGCAGACGAGCCAGAAGGTGCGCGTCATCGGCGAGCATCAGCAGCTGCTGCGCTACGACCGGGAGACGACCGATACCCTGCCGCGGCGCCTCGAGGCCCGGCTGGTCGAGTCGGTCGCGGCCCTCGCGCCCCGCTGCCACGCGATCATCATCTCGGACTACGGCAAAGGCGTCGTGACCCCCCGGCTCCTCGCCGCCGCGATCCGCGCCGCGCGCAAGCGCCGAATCCCGATCACGGTGGACCCCAAGATCGAGCACTTCAAGCGCTACAAGGGCGTCGACTGCATCACGCCGAACATGGCCGAGGACTGGGCGGGGATGCGCCTTATGCCGCAGGACGGCGAGGACGCGGTGCGCGAGCTGGGCTGGAAGATCCTGAAGACGCTCCGCGCCCACTCCGTCCTCATCACTCGCGGCGAGAAGGGCATGACGCTTTTCGAGAACTCGAACGTTCCGAGCTCCCTGACTCACATCCCCACGCAGGCCAAGGAGGTCTTCGACGTCACCGGCGCCGGCGACACCGTGGTGAGCGTGCTGTCCTTAGCCTTGGCCTGCGGCGCGACGAAGCGCCAGGCGGCGATGATCGCGAACTACGCCGCGGGGATCGTGGTCGGCAAGCTAGGGACCGCGACCGTCGGCGTTCCGGAGCTCAAGGCGGCCCTCGCGTGAACGACTGCCTGGTGGTGATCCCGGCCCGGCTCGCCTCGACGCGCTTTCCCGCGAAGGTGCTGGCGACGCTGCGCGGCCGGCCGATCGTCGAATGGTGCCGGCGCGCCGCGCTGGCGGCGAGGGTCGGGCCCGTCGTGGTCGCCACCGACCACCCGAAGGTCGCGCACG
This sequence comes from Elusimicrobiota bacterium, assembly GCA_016207565.1. GTDB lineage: Bacteria > Elusimicrobiota > Elusimicrobia > UBA1565 > JACRDR01 > JACRDR01. The sequence continues at coordinate 1,194 of JACQPK010000316.1, read as the reverse complement.
CCGTCGAGTACTTCGGCGGCGAGGCGGCCCTCACCCCGGCGAGCCTGGCCTCGGGCACGGACCGGGTGTGGGCGGTGGCGCGAGCCCGCCGCGCGCGCTTCGTGATCAACCTCCAAGGCGACGAGCCCTTGATCAAGGCGGCGACGATCCGCAAGGTCGCCGAGTTGCTGCGCGACCGCCCGGACGCCGACATCGCGACGGCGATCGTGCCGCTGGCCGACAGAAAGCGCTACCGGGACCCGAACATCGTCAAGGCGGCCGTCGGAGCGGACGGACGGTGCCTGTACTTCTCGCGGGCGACCATCCCTTATACGCGCGCGTCAACGAATAAGACCGTACGGGGTGCGAACCAACGGCGATTTCAGCATGTCGGCATCTACGGGTTCCGCTACCCCGCGCTCAGGCGCTTCGTCGAGCTGCCGCCGTCGCCGCTCGAGAGGCTGGAATGCCTCGAGCAGCTCCGCGCGCTCGAGGCGGGGATGACGATTTTCGCGGTGAAGGTCAACGACCGTACCGTCGCTATCGACACGCCGGGCGACATGGCCCGGGCGGAAAGGACACTACAGAATGCCTAAATACATCTTCGTGACCGGCGGAGTCGTGAGCTCGTTGGGCAAGGGCATCACCGCCTCGTCGCTCGCGCGCCTCCTCAAGGCCCGCGGGCTCCACGTGACCTGCCTGAAGTGCGACCCCTACATCAACGTCGACCCGGGCACGATGAACCCCTACCAGCACGGCGAGGTGTTCGTGACGGAGGACGGCGCCGAGGCCGACTTGGATCTCGGCCACTACGAGCGCTTCCTCGACATGGACATGCATCACACGAACAACTTCACCGCGGGGAAAGTCTACCAGACGATCATCGACAAGGAGCGCCGCGGCGACTTCCTCGGGACGACGGTCCAGGTCATCCCGCACATCACCGACGAGATCAAGCACTTCATCCGCATGGGAGCGGGGGACGCCGACGTCGCGATCTGCGAGATCGGCGGCACGGTGGGCGACATCGAATCCCTGCCCTTCCTGGAGGCGGTGCGGCAGATGAGCATCCAGCTCGGCCGCGGCAACACCTGCTTCATCCACCTGACGCTGGTTCCGTACATCCCGTCGGCAGGTGAGATCAAGACCAAGCCCACGCAGCACTCGGTGAAGGAGCTGCGCGAAATCGGCATCCAGCCGGACATCCTGCTGTGC
>JACQPK010000026.1 GCA_016207565.1 Elusimicrobiota bacterium | reverse complement strand
TACCAATAGATACGGATAGGCTCCGAAAAAGTTCCGTCCTCTGCGCTCCTTTTCGTTAATTTCCTCTGCGTACCTCTGCGTTATTCCGTTTTCCCTGCTACCGGGGAAACTTGGAGGCTGAGCCAGATTGACAGAAGCCGGACCGGCCGTTACAATAAGGCATGGCCGAATCCGCTCTTCGCCGCCGCAAGAAGGCCTCCCAAAGCGCCCGATGGCGGCGGCTGACTCCCGCCGAGCGCCTGCGCCGTGCCGCCCGAATGGCGACCGCAGGGAGGGCTCTGCGCTCAGCCGGCCTGGCTCGGATCGGTTTTACTCCCGCCGAAATCGCTAAAGTCGATCGCTCGCCCCGCCGCTGATGCGGTCGCCGATCGAGGACATCGCGGCGATCGCCGCGCTGCTGAAGTCCCTGGCCATTCCGCATGCACTGATCGGCGGCTGGGCGGTGGTCAGTTGGGGATATCTCCGCGCCTCAGAAGATATCGATTTTCTCATCGAGTTGCCCGCGCCAGGACGCCGCGGACTGCTGTCGGCGCTCTCCAAGGGATGGAACGCGGAGTGGATCGCTGGAGGGCAAGACGACCCGATTCCCGGAATGATCAAGGCCGAGCCGAAGGCAGGCGGGCTTCCCGTCGACCTGCTGCCGACGCGAGGCCGCGCCGACCGCAGCGCGCTTATCCGCGCGCTGGCCGTGACGATCGAAGGCGCCGCGATCCCCGTGATCGCGCCCGAGGACCTCGTTGCGATGAAGCTTGCAGCCGGAGGGGGCCAGGATTACGAGGACGCGCGGCGCCTCTTGGAGATTCTCTCCGGCAAACTTGACGCCGCCCGGTTAAGCGCCTCGTGTGATGAGAGAAAGGTCGGCGATCGCCTGAAGCTCATCATGCGCGGGGGCTGAGGCGGCCGCCACCGAGCGGGCCACGCTGTTGACGCTCGTCCTGTTCCCCGAGCTGCTCAGGCCGTCGCCGGCGACTGGCTGAACTCGCCGCGCACGGTCTTGAGCGACGCCAGGCCGAGCATCGCGGCGATCGCGAGGCATATCGACACGACGGCGGCGTTCGGGGCGAGGCCCGCCGCGAGCGCGAGCGCCGCCACCCAGCGCACGTTCGATTCGCGGACCGCGCCGTCGCGGCCGTCGAGCAGCCCCCCGATCGCGCGCAGCGACCAGATCGCCCACGCCGCGGCCGCCAGGCGTAGAGGGAGCCCCGTGTCGCCGCGGAACCAGAGCAGCCACGTCGAGAAGGCGACGACGCAGACGAAGTCGCAGAGGAGATAGGTCTTGGCGCCCGCCGTGAGGCTCGTCTCGTCGCGCGGCACGACGAGCCCGTCGCGTCCGTCCTGGCCGGGACGCCGGACCAGGAGGTATATCCGCTCCCGCCAGCCCTTCGCGGTGCGCACGTCCTCGAAGAGCTCCGCCATCAGGGACCACTGGGCCGCGACGCCGTCGTGCATGCGGCTCACCGTCGGGACGTCCTTCTTCAGGGGCTGCGAGAGGTCGTGCGGGCGGTAGGTGCCGAACAGCCGGTCCCAGAACGTGAACATCGCGCCGAAGTTGTAGCCCGAGTAGCGCGCGTCGCGCGAGTGGTGCGCGCCGTGGCTCGCCGCGTTGACCAGGACGCCGAAGCCGGGGATCGAGAGCGCCGGCGCGTGGGTCGTCAGCGTGTACGCCGACAAGAGCGACACCGTGACGAAGCCCGTGAAGGGATCGAATCCGAGGAGCGGCATCGCCGAGAAGAACACGATCGTGGACAGGTCCGCCAGCCACTCGAGCCGGAGCCCGACGGTCGAGTTCAGGTGCTCGTGCTGGTGGTGCACCCCGTGGATCGCCCACAGGAACGCGAATCGGTGCCCGGCGCGGTGGTGCGTGTAGTAGCACAGGTCGGAGAGGAGGAGCGCGACCGGCCACCGGAACCACGCCTGGCCCCAGTCGACGAGCCCGAACGCCTGGTACGCCCAATCCCACATCGCGTAGATCCAGGGCCCGACGAAGATGCCGACGATCAGCGTGCCGAGCCCGGCGGACAGGTTCGAGATCGCCTCGGCGAAGCTGACCGAGTCGCGCGCCTTCCAGACCTCGTAGGCGAGGACCGCGCCGATGAGCGGGATGCCCAGTGCGTAGTACCCGGTCGTCTCGAGTCGCTCCATCGGAGGGCCATTTTAGCACGGTTACGGCCCCGGCGATTCGCCGGGCCTAGCCGGCGCTAGGCCCAATGCCGGGGTCGGGGAGGCCCCGACGGCCCAACGGCATTCCGTCGCAGAAACCTATCCTTTCCGGGATGCGCCCGACCCATTGGCTCCGCGCTTGTCTAGCGCTGTGGCTGGCCGTTCCGGCCTTGGCCCAGCGGAACGTCGCGGTCGAGGTCCCCGTCGCGCCGGCCGGGGCGGGCGGCGTCTTCGCGGCCGGCCCGGCGGGGCCGGTCGCGGCCGGCCCGGCGCTCCTGCCGTCGCTTCAGCCGCTGTTGGCGCCCGGCGGCGTCGCCAAGACCCAGGTCGCGATCGTCGGCGCGGGCGCGGCGGGGCTCGCGCTCGGCGCCGAGCTCAAGGCGCGCGGGATCGATTTCGTCGTGCTGGACAAGGCGGAGCTCGCGGGCGGGAGCTGGCAGGACATGCCCACGCGCCTCCACGTGCTCTCGCCGTGGAGCCAGATCGAGCTGCCGCGGACTCCGAAGAACGTCGCGCGGCCCGTCGCGCCGATCGGCGCGAAGCGCTACGCCCAGTACCTCCGGGACTACGCTCAGCACCACGAGCTGCCGGTGGTGACTCGGACGGAGGTCGAGCGCATCGAGCGCACGGCGCAGGGCGGCGTCACCGTGTTCCTGCGCGACGGCCGCCGCGTCGAGGCCGCCGCCGCCGTGAACGCGACCGGCTACTTCGGCAAGCCGTTTGTGCCCGCCTACGCCGGCGCCGCCGAGAGCCGGATCCCGCAGCTCCATTTCGCCGCCTACAAGGACGCCGGCCAGGTCTCCGCCAAGATCGGCGAGGGGAAGAAGGTGCTCATCGTCGGCAAGAGGCTGTCCGCGGGGCAGGCGATGCTCGAGCTCCACGACGCGGGCTACGCGGTCGCGCTGTCGGCGCGAGGCAAGGTCGAGCACCTGCCGCCCAGCCCGCTCGACGAGTGGATCGAGCGGTGGCTTCTGCCGCCGGTCGAGCGCGTCATCCTCGCGCTCGGGCTGCAGGACAGGGTCCCCACGGAGGTCCCGATGCAGGGGGGGCGCGCGCGGGGCTTGATCAAGACCGGCGCGGTCGCGCTCCGGCCCGACATCGAGCGCTTCGACGGCCGCGAGGTCGTCTTCAAAGACGGCGCCCGGGAGGCGTTCGACCTCGTGCTCTACGCCACGGGATTTAGGCCCGCGCTCGACCACCTCGGGGGCGCGCCTAAGATCGAGCGCATGCAGTCGCTCGAGACGCCGGGGCTCTTCTTCCTCGGGCTTGCCGGCCTCTCGAGCTTCCGGAGCCGCTTCATCCGCGGGATCCGCGACGACGTGCCGGTGCTCGCCGACCGCCTGCAGGAGTTCCTCGGGTCTCGTGTCGCGAGGTCGCCGGACGCGCTCGTCGCCACCCACTTCCTCGCCTCCTTCAACGACACCGCGGTGAAGGCGCTGTTCTCCCTCTGGGCGGCGGCCGAGCTCGCGAGCAAGGACGCGGGCCACTACGTGAACCTATCGATGGCGCTCTTCATCGTGCCGTACCTGCTCTTCTCGATGCCGGCCGGGTGGCTCGCGGACCGGTACTCGAAGCGCGCGATCTTGATCGGGACGCGGGTCATCGAGGTCGTCGCCATGAGCCTGGCGGCCGCGGCGTTCACCACCGGCAGCCTGCCGGCGCTGCTTGCGGTGTTCCCGCTCATGGGCGCCCACACGGTGCTCATGGCTCCCTCGAAGTACGGCCTGATCCCGGAGCTGGTGGCCGACCATGACATCTCCCGGACCAACGGCGTGCTCGAGTCCGCGGGCTTCTTCGCGCTGATCGCCGGGACGGCGGCCGCCGGGGTCCTCTTCGCCGCGTTAGCTCAGCCGGCGCTGGTCGCCGGGCCGGTCTTGGTCGCGGGAGCGATCGCCGGCCTCGTCGCCGCGCTGCGCGTGCCGAAGACCGCGGCAGCGCCCAAGCTCGCGCAGGCCGGGTCCGGTTGGGGGATGGCCCGCCCGCTGTGGCTCGCCACACTCGGCTCCGCGATCTTCTGGGGCCTCGCCGTGATGCTCCAGGCGAACATCGTCCTCTACGCGGGCTCGGTGCTCGCCGCGGGGTCGTCGGCCCTTACGGCGATGCTCATGACGATCGCGCTCGGCGCCGGCATCGGCTGCTTCGCGGCGGGGAAGCTCTCCGGCGACAAAGTACGGCTGAGCTTCGTGCCCTTCGGGGCGCTGGCCTTCGGCGCGTTCATGCTCGACTTGAGCTTTTTCGGCGCCGGCTCCCTGGCCCGGGTGCTCGTCGACCTGTTCCTGATGAACGTCGCGGCGGCGTTCTACGTGATCCCGCTCGACAGCTTCATCCAGCGCCACGCGCCGGATGCCTCTCGAGGCCGGGTGCTCGGGATCGGGAGCCTCCTCAACTTCGCCTTCGTGCTCGCCGGCACCGGCGCGTTCTATCTGCTGAGCACGGTCGCGGACTGGCCGGCCGCGGCGATCTTTCGGCTGATGGGCGCGTTCGGGGCCGCCGGCGGCCTCGGCTTGGCGGCCGTTCTGCGGCATCGCATTTTCGGACAGCCTTCGTCGTGAATCAGCTATAATCGATCCCCCTATCGGAGGAAGCCCGATGCCCACGACTCCTGCCTGCTGCAACGAGACCGCGGCCCCCGCCCGTAAAGACACGGACTACGTGTACTACTCGATGACGAAGAGCCTCTGCGGCCAGTGCAAGAACGCCGTGGACGCCAAGATCGTGTTCCGCGGCGACAAGGTCTGGTTCGACAAGTTCTGCCCGCAGCATGGCCACCAGCAGGCGGTCGTCTCGAACTCGGTCGAGTGGTACATGGACTGCCTCACCGTCCTCGCGCCGGCGACGCCGCCGAAGCACGTGAAGAAGGAGGTCGAGAAGGGCTGTCCGTTCGACTGCGGCCCGTGCGCCTCGCACCAGCAGAAGACGTACCTCCCCGTCATCCCGATCACCTCCGCCTGCAACCTCGACTGCCCCATCTGCTACACGGTCAACAAGAACGAGGGCGCGCACATGCTCTCGAAGGAGGCCATGCAGCGGATCCTCGAGCACCTCGTCGAAGGGCACAACGAGCTCGACATCATCAACTTCACCGGCGGCGAGCCGACGCTGCACCCGCAGCTCCCCGAGTTCCTGCAGATGTGCCGCGACGCGGGCATCCGGCGGCTCACGATCTCGACGAACGGCCTGAAGCTGCTCGACGAGGCCTACGTCCGCAAGCTCGCGGCGCTCGACGCGCGGATCGTCCTCTCGCTCGACACCTTCGACGAGAAGGTCGATAAGATCCTGCTCGGCGCGAACACGGTCAAGGCGAAGCTGAAAGTCATCGACCTGCTCGAGAAGCACGACGTCACGACCACGATCCTGCCGGCCGTCGCGGCGGGCCTCAACGATAAGGACATCCCGAAGCTCCTCGAGCTCGTGCTGTCCAAGCCGAACGTGTGCTCGCTGGAGCTCCACACGCTGACGTTCACCGGCCAAGGCGGCGTCGGGTTCGGCCGGACCGCGCGCATCACGATCCCGGACCTGCACGGCTGGATCGTGAAGGGCACCGACGGCAAGATCACCCCGAAGGACTTCGTCCCCTCGCCGCTGGCGCACCCGCACTGCTACTCGATCTGCTACATCCTCCAGCTCGACGGCGGCGGCTACGTCCCGTTCGCGCGCCTCGTCGGCCGCCAGCGACTCTATGAGCTGCTCCAGGACTCCCTCTACATCGAGCCGCGAGAGAAGCTCGAGGAGGTCTTCCGCGAGATGATGGACCGCCTCTGGGCCGAGCCGGACTCCGTGCCCGAGAGCGAACGCGTGCTCGCGACGCTGAAGCGGCTGCTCAAGGACATGTTCCCGAGCGGGAAGACCCTGCCTCTCCTCGAGCGTCAGAAGATCGCCGAGCGCTCCGCCAAGGCGATCTACATCCACTCCCATATGGACGAGGAGACGTTCGACGTCTCCCGGATCATGAAATGTTGCGTCGGCGTGCCGGAGACGGACGGGACCAACATCCCGACCTGCTCCTACAACGTCCTGTACCGCGAGAAGGACAAGCGCTTCGCCGATCCCGAGATGATCGAGCGGATGAACAGAACCCGGCCCGCCGGGATGAAGGCGAAGGAGGCGTAATGCCCATTTCCGTCGATAACCAGACCTTCATTGAGACGCCGGAGGCGCGGGCCGGGGAGGTCTTCCACTCCTACTCCAAGGGCATCTGCCCGAAGTGCCGCGAGCTCGTCGACGCGGCGCGGATCATCAAGGGCGGCAAGGTGCTGCTCCGCAAACAGTGCCCGAAGGACGGCAAGTCCGAGGCGCTCATCGCGGGCGACTCCGAGTGGTTCCTCAAGATGTTCGCCTATGTGAAGCAGGGCTCGGTGCCGCTCAAGCACTCGAGGCCGGTGGAGGAGGGCTGTCCCAGGGACTGCGGGCTCTGTGCCGACCACGAGCAGCACTCCTGCCTGCCGATCATCGAGATCACGAATCACTGCAACCTCGAGTGCCCGATCTGCATCGTGCAGAACCGGAACAACTACATGATGAGCCGCTCGGAGTTCACCCGAGTGATCGACGGCCTCATCGAGAAGGAGGGGACGGTCGAGACGGTCAACCTCTCCGGCGGCGAGCCGACGATCCATCCCGAGTTCCTGGATTTCCTCGACATCGCCAAGAGGCCCCAGATCTCGCGCGTTTCGATCTCGACGAACGGCCTGCGCATCGCCACCGACCCCGAGTTCTGCAAGGAGCTCGCGCGCCGGAACGTCTACGTCAACCTCCAGCTCGACGCGATGTCGAACCCGGAGCTCCGCATGCTCCGCGGCGGGGGCGACCAGGAGGGCGCGAAGCGCCGCGCGCTCGAGAACCTCGAGAAGTACGGCGTGCGGACCACGATCATCTCGACCGTCGCCAAGAACGTCAACGACAAGCAGATCGGCGACTGCGTGAAGCTCCTGCTCGAGAAGGACTTCATCCTCTCGCTCTTGTTCCAGCCCGCGGCCTACACGGGTTACGGCGGCGCGCACTTCCATCCGCACAATCCGATGGACGTGCTCACGATCCCGGACATCGTGAAGGCGGTCGACGAGCAGACGGACGGCCTGATCCGAAAGAAGGACTTCCTGCCGCTGCCGTGCTCGCACCCGGCCTGCTTCGGCCTGACGTACCTCCTGCGCACGGAGGACGGGTTCGTGCCGTTCCCGCGCTTCTTGCCGCTCGAGCGCTACCTCGAGATGATCGCCAACCGGGGCACCATCCGCCCCGACGAGCGATTCGAGGAGTCGATGGTCCGCACCATCGAGGACCTTTGGTCCGGAAACGGGCAGATACCGGACAACCAAAAGATCCTACACTCGCTGAAGAAGGCGATCCGCGAGATGTACCCGACGGACCGGGCGCTCGAGCTCGAGGAGCGCCTGCGGATCGGCGAGGGCATGGTCAAGACCATCTTCATCCACGCCTTCATGGACGAGCACACCTTCGAGGTCGACCGCATCAAGAAGTGCTGCACGCACTACGCGTTGCCCGACGGCCGGCTCATGCCCGGCTGCGCCTACAACATGTTCTACCGCCATATCGACCCTCGCATGAACGGGCCGATGGGAAAGCCGGAGATCTGGGGCAAATCCAAGGCTTGATGGAGACGGTCGCCGCGTATTCCAAGCACGTCAATCCCGAGTTCGCGAAGCTTCTGGGAGTCTTCGGCTACGGCCGGCTCTTCGCGAGCGCCACCGACGTCTGGCTCTACGACGCGGAGGGCCGCAAGTATCTCGACTGCCTCGCCGGGTTCGGCTCGTGCAACGTGGGCCACAACCACCCGCGGCTCGTCGGGCGGCTCAAGGCGTTCCTCGAGGAGTCGGCCTTCCACCTCAACCACCTCGGCCCGGCCGCCCACGCGGCAGCGGTCGCCGAGCGGCTGGCTCTGCTCCTGCCCAGGCCGCTCGAGATCACGTTGTTCTCGAGCTCGGGCTCGGAGGCGGTCGACGCGGCGATGAAGGTCGCGCGGGCCGCCACGGGGCGGGCCGGCTTCGTCTACTGCCGCGACTCCTTCCACGGCACGAGCCTGGGGCCGCTCTCGATCATGGGCGGCGCCCGGCTGCGGGCGCCCTTCGAGCCGCTCCTCAACGATTGCGCCGAGGTCCCCTTCGGCGACGCCTCGGCGCTCGAGGCGGCGCTGAAGGCGGCGCCGAGAGCGGCATTCCTGGTCGAGCCCGTCCAGGCCGAAGGCGGCGTCTGTCTGCCGCCTTCGGGCTATCTCCGTCGTGCCAAGGAGCTCTGCCGTCGCCACGGGGCTTTGTTCATCCTCGATGAGGTCCAGACCGGCCTCGGCAGGACCGGCTCTGACTTCGCGATGACCGAGGAGGACGTCGTTCCCGACGCCGTGGTTTTGGCCAAGTCACTCGGCGGCGGGCTCGCCCCGATCGGCGCGACGGTCGTCAGCCGCGAGGTGCACGACGCGGCCTACGGCTCGATGGACCGCTTCGACCTCCACAGCTCGACCTTCGCCGGAAACGCGTTCTCCTGCGCCGCGGCGCTCGAGACGCTCGAGATCCTCAAAGACGAGGAGCTTTCCGTCCGCGCGCGGGATCAGGGAAAGCGGCTGGTCCGCGCGCTGGAGCAGGGCCTCAACGGCCATCCTCTCGTCCGCGCGGTGCGCGGACGAGGGTTGCTCGTCGCCGTCGAGCTCGGCGCGGCCGAGCCGGCGTTCTGGGACCAGCTCGTGCCCGGACTCACCGACCGGGTGGCGCGCGAGGTCTTCGGGCAGTGGGCGGCCGTGAGGCTGCTCGAAAAGGGAGTCGTGGCGCAGCCCGCCTCGCAGCGCTGGAACGTGCTGCGGCTCGAGCCGCCCCTGACGATCGCCGCCCCCGAGATCGACCGGGCGGCGGCCGCCGTCGTCGAGGTCCTCTCGGAGTACCGCGGAGCCGCCGGCGTGCTGAAAGACGCGGGCCTGCGGATCGGGCGGCAGCTGCTCAACGGAGGCCGCTTCGGATGAGCTGGCGCGAGACCCGGCGCGACCTCGCCTTCGCCGCGGGGCTGGCCGCCCGCAAGCCCTTCCAGGTGCTCTTGCAGGTGACCAACCGCTGCAACATGAAGTGCCCGTTCTGCGACTTCTGGCCGAACGGCGCGCCGCCGAAGGACGAGCTGACGCTCGCCGACTACGGCCGGCTGGCGGACGAGCTCGCCGGGCTCGGCACGTTCCTCGTCTCGGTGGAGGGCGGGGAGCCGTTCCTGCGGCCGGATCTCGTCGACATCATCCGGCTTCTGTCCCGAAAGCACCTGCCGCTCCTCTACACGAACGGCTGGTACGTGACGCCCGAGAAGGCCTCCGCTGCGTTTGCGGCCGGGCTGACGCAGGTCGGCGTCTCGATCGATTTCCCGGATGCCGCGCGTCACGACGCCAAACGCGTCTGGCCGAAGGCGTTCGATAAGGCGTGGGCGGCGGTGCGGGCGTTCCGCGACGCGGCGCCGCACGCCGGGCGCCAGGTGCACGTCATGACCGTGCTCATGGAGGAGAACTGGCGCGACCTCGAGGCCCTGCTGCGGCAAAGCGCCGCCGAGGGCGTCGGGCACTGCGTCACGCTCCTCTCGACGGAGGGGTTCCGGCGCGCCGAGGCGGGCGGCGAGGTGCCGCGCGAGCGCGTCGCCCGGCAGCTGGTCGAGCTCTGGGAGCGCTATCCGCACTTCCGCATCTTCCGCCAGTACCTCGAAGGCATCGACGATTTCCTGTTCGACCGGGCCCTGCCCGAGTGCCACGCGGGCGTCCAGAGCTTCAACATCGACCACATCGGCAACGTCTCGCCGTGCATCGAGAAGATCGGACTGGTCGCCGGCAACGTGCGCACGGAGAGCCTGAAGGAGATCCACGCGCGGATGTCGCGGCGCGAGGGGATCCAGGGCTGCCAGGACTGCTGGACCGCCTGCCGCGGCTTCGCGCAGGCGTTGGGCGGCGGAGGCACCTGGGCGGGCTGGCGCGACCTGGGCGGCCGCATGAGGTCGGTATGAGATACTTCTTGATCGATCGGGTCACCGAGCTCGTCGTCGGCGAGCGCATCCGCGGCGTGAAGGCGGTGACGCTGACCGACGAGGTGCTGCACGATCACTTCCCCGACTACCCGATCATGCCGGGCGCGCTGATCATCGAGGGCGCGGCCCAGCTCGCGGGCCTCCTCCTGGAGTCGACCTTTCACGAGGAAGGCCGCACGCCGCGGCGCGCGCTGCTCGCGCAGGTGCGCCGGGCGAAGTTCCACGAGCTCTGCGGTCCCGGCCGGCTCCTCGACTTCGACGTGAGGATCACGGCCCGCCAAGAGGAGGCCGCGGAGGTCGAGGCCGAGGTCACGGTCGAAGGCAAGCGCGCCGTCCGCGCGGACCTCACGTTCGTCATGAAGGACATCCCGTCCAAGCGCGTCCACGAGCAGCGCCGCTACCTCTACGAGCTGTGGACGAAGGACCTCCCGCGGCCGTGCAAGGTACCGTGATGGAGCTGGTGGTCACGGGAGCCGGGGAGGCCGCGCGCGGGGACGACCCCACGCCCTTCCTGAAGTCCCGTAAGACGCGCAAGTTCATGGGGCTGCAAGACGAGCTCGCCGTGGTCGCGGCCGGACGAGCGCTCGAGTCGGCGGGGCTCGGCGGAAGGCCGCTCGGCCCCGACGTCGGGCTCTACCTCGCCGTCGGCTACATCCCGTTCGAGGCCGAGGACATCGACGGGATCCTCGGGAACTCCACGGTGGACGGAAGATTTAGCCTCAAGCGCTTCACCTCCGACGGCTACCAGTCGGCGAACCCGCTCCTCACGTTCCGCTGCCTCTCCAACATGCCGGCGTTCCACATCTCGGTGAACTTCGACCTGCAAGGTCCGTACTTCACCACGTACCCCGGCCCGGGGCAGTTCTACGTCGCCTTGGAGCTGGCCCAGCTCGCCTTGGAGTCCGGCCTGGCGGAGGCCGCGGTCGTCGGCGCGGTCGCGCACCAGCGGAACTTCCTCGTCGAGCATCATCACGCGCGCCTGTTGCCGCCGGTCGCGGCCTCGAGCCTCGCCGACGGGGCCGCGTGCCTCGTGCTCGAGCCTGCCGAGCGTGCGCTCGCGCGGGGCGCCCGGCCGAAGGCGCGACTCGCCGAGGTGAAGGTGGATTACCGGCCGTTCGACCCTTTCCGTGAGTCGCGGCCCGCGTCCGAGACATCGCTCGGGGCCGCGGAGCTGCCCGTCGCGCTGTGCCGCGAGATCGCGAAGGCCGCCGCGACGCCGAACGGTCCGCTCACGCACCGGCTCGAGGCCCACGACGGGACCGTCGCCGAGAGCGTATGGGAGCTCTGCCGGTGACGCGCTCCGAACCAGGGGCTCGCCGGGCCTCGCGGCCCGGGGGTAAGCACAAGCGCCGTGTCGCGGTCACCGGCTTGGGCGTGGTCAGCCCGATCGGCAACAGCGTCGCCGCCTTCCGCGAGTCGCTCTTCGCCGGACGCTCCGGCGCCGGACCGATCACGCTCTTCGATCCCGGCGAGCTGCCGACGCGCGTCGCCGCGGAGGTGCGCTGGCACGAGGACCCGGGCCGCGATCGCAAGATCGCGTTCGCCATGGAGGCGGCGCGTCAGGCCGTGGCGGGCGCGACGGTCGGCGGGGCGGGCCCGCGCGGCTCCGGAGCGGTCAGCTTCGGGCTCGGCCTCGAGCTCTTCTCGCTCGAGGACATGTTCCGCTACCGCGGCGGAGCGGCGCTGCCGTCGACGCTCGCCGAGCGGCTGTCGTTCATCCAGTCGCCTTCCGATCTTTGCGTGCCGATGATCTCCCAGCGCTTCGGCCTCAGTGCCCCGCCCTTGATCCACGTCTCCGCCTGCGCGGCGGGAACGGACGCGGTCGGCGCGGGGTTCAGGCTCGTCGCCGGCGGCCGCCGCGACTGGGTGCTCGCCGGAGGAACGGACTCGATGATCAATCCCCTCGGCGTCGGCGGCTTCTGCAAGATCCAGGCGATGACCACGCGCAACGACGAGCCCGCGCGCGCGTGCCGGCCGTTCGACAAGGGCCGCGACGGCTTCATCCTCGGCGAAGGCTCCGCGGCGCTCGTCCTCGAGCCGCTCGAGGACGCCGTCGCGCGCGGCGCGACGATCCACGCCGAGCTCGCGGGCTACGGGAACTCCTTCGACGCTCACGGGATCTCGGAGCCGCACCCGGAGGGCCGCGGCGCGTACGAGGCGATGCGCCGGGCGATCGAAGACGCCGGGGTGGCGCCCGAGGAGGTCGACTGCGTGAACGCGCACGGCACCTCCACCCCGAAGAACGACCCGGTCGAGACGATGGCGATCAAACGCCTGCTCGGCGAGCGCGCGAAGCGGGTCCCGGTGTGCGCCACGAAGTCGATGATCGGCCATCTGATCTCGGCCGCGGGCGCGGTCGAGGCCGTCGCCGCGATCGAATGCCTGAAGGCCGGCACCGTGCACCCGACGCTCAATCTCGAGGATCCGGATCCCGCGTGCGACCTCGACTACGTGCCCGGGCACTCGCGACGGCACGCGCAGAGGGTGGTGCTGAGCAACTCCTTCGGCTTCGGCGGCCAGAACGCCTGCATCGTCATCCGAAAATATGAGGCTTAAGGACCGCGTCGTCGTCGTCACGGGCGCCGCCCGGGGGATCGGGCGGGCGATCGCGTCCGCCTGCCTGCGCGAAGGGGCGCTCGTCGGCGTGAACTACCGCTCCTCCGCCGAGGCCGCTCGCGAGCTCTGCAAGTCTTCGGACCGTCTCTTCCCGCTGCCGTTCGACGTCTCGGACCCGGAGGCGGTGACCGCCGCGGTCGCGAAGGTGCTGGAGGCGCGGGGCGCGATCGACGGCTGGGTGAACAACGCGGCGGTGAACCTCCCGGATCTCCTCGTCTCGGCGGAGACCCCGAAGATGCGCGCGCAGGTCGAGACGAACCTGCTCGGCCCGCTCTACTGCTGCCGCGCGGTGCTGCCGGCGATGCTCGAGCGGCGCCGCGGCGTCATCGTGAATGTCGGCTCGGTGTCGGCGGCGCGGCCGACCCGCGGTCAGGCCGTCTACGCGGCCACGAAGGGCGGGCTCGAGTCGCTGACCCGCGCCTTGGCGGCGGAGTACGGCCGCAAGGGCGTGCGCGCCCACTGCGTGCGGCCGGGCCCGATCGACACCGACATGCTCGAGGCGGCGAAGGCGCTCGCGGGGGAGGAGATCCTCGCGCGGGTCCCGCTGAAGCGGCTCGGCCGTCCCGAGGACGTGGCCGAGCTCGTCGTGTACCTCTTGAGCGACGAGGCCGCTTTCTCGACGGGCGGCGTCCATACGATCGACGGGGGGTATCTCGTCGCGTGATCCTCGATTTCCTGAAGTCGCGGCGCAGCGTGCGGCGCTTCAAGCCGGAGCGGCCGCCTCGCGAGGTCATCGACCGGCTGATCGACGCGGCGGTGTCCGCTCCGTCGGCCAGCAACAAGCAGCCGTGGCGGTTCGTCATCGTGACCGACCCGGCCGTCATCCGGCGCATGGCCGCCGACGTTCGCGCGGCCGTGGAGCGGATCGCTCCGCACGTCGAGCCGGACTACGAGCCTGCCTTCCGCGCCTACGGCGACTACTTCACGCGCTTCCAAGAGGCGCCGGTCGTGATCGTGCCTCTCTACCGGAGCTTGACGCTCCTGTCCAACATGGTGGACGCGGGCCTGGGCCAAGACGACCGCGCGGCGATCCAGCTCATGGAGGAGAACTCCGGGCTGATCGGGGCCTCGCTCGCGATCCAGAACCTGTTGCTGATGGCGCACGACCAAGGCCTCGGGGCCTCGGGGATGACCGGGCCGCTGGTGGCGCTCGGCGCGCTCCGGCAGGCGCTGGAGGTCCCGCCGTCGTGGCAGATCGCGGCGCTCATCCCGGTCGGGTATCCGGCCGAGGCGCCCGCCGCGACGCCGCGAAAGCCGGTGGAGTCCGTCGTGCGCTGGATCGAGTGATCTTGGAGGGACTATGGCCTGGGAAGAGCTTTTCGAAGGGATGAAGGAGTTGGTCGCGGACAGCCTGGCGATCGAGGCCGACGGGGTCACGCCGGCGAGCAGCCTCATCAGCGATCTCGACGCGGACTCGCTGGACTTCGTCGACATCTTCTTCAAGATCGAGAAGAAGTTCGGCGTGAAAATCCGGGCTCACGAACTCAACGCCGTCGCGGGCTTCAGCCCCACGGCGCCGCAGGCATCCTCCACGCCGCTCACTCCCGAGGCGATCCAGCGCCTCAAGGAGTTCCTGCCCAACATCGAGTCGGCGGGCGCCACGCTGACCCCGGCGAAGGTCATCGCCCTGATCAGCGTCGAGACGCTCTGCCGGATGGTCGACAAGAAGCGCCGCGAAGCCCCCGCCCCCGCTCCCTAGGCGCAGCGAATAACGCCACGCGGTGCCTGGCACCGCGTGGCATTACGGCTTGTGGAGCAGGTCGCGGTCCCGCTCGCGCTCGCGGCGGATCGTCCGGTTCACGCTGCGCCCGGTCGCGACCCCGGCGACCAGCGCGATGCAGAAGAGGACGAGGAACGCCACGAAGAGCGCCTTCGCGATGCTCGCCGCCGTTCCGGCTACGCCGGTCAACCCGAACGCTCCGGCCACGAGAGCGACCACCAGGAACATCAATGCCCATCGAAGCATGGTGCACCTCCACACCCACTGTAGAGCGCGGAAGTGTAGTTCCCGTGAAGCAGCCGGCGAGCCGCGTTTCAGATCGGCCAGGGGTGGGGCTTGGCGGGAGCGAAGGCGCTGCGCAGCGCCAGGAGCACGGCGGTCAGGCGGGCCACGACCCTCTCGTCGCTAGTCTGGGGCATGCAGTCCTCCTCGCCTCCTCAGGGTGCCTGCCGGCGCTCAAATGGGCCTCAACCGGCGCTCACAAATTCCTCACGACTTGGCTAGAATGGACGAATGGCGCGCCTCCTGCTCGTGCTGTTCGTCCTGGCCCAGGCCTGCGCGGGCTCTCACCTGCGCGCGCGCTTGCGCCGCGACGCCCCGCCGCCCGATGACCGGTGGGAGCGCCGCGGCTACTGGACCGAGGAGGACCTCGAGACGGACCGAGAGTCGTGCCGGCGCCAGGTACGCCGGCAGACGGTCGACCATGACGAGATGTACGGGATGCAGCCGGGCTCGATCGAGGACTCGCGGCGGCGGCACCGGGCCTGCATGGAGACGCTCGGCTGGAAGCTCAGGCGGCCGCTCGAATAGCGCGGCGGACGGAGGCGACGAAGAAGTCGGCGGCCTTCGGCAGCACGCGCCCGCGGCGGCGAAAGCACCAGATCTCGCGGTGGATCGGCGGCCCCTCGAGCGGCGCCACAAGACCCCGGCCGACCTCCTCCTGCATCACCCGATCGGGCAGCACGCCCACGCATAGGCCTTGCAGGACGAAGCGCCGGTGGGCCTCCAGGGAGTCGGCCTCGTAGACGATCCGGCGCGGGAACCGGGCGTCCGGGAAGCCGTCCGGCCTCGCCGTGCCCCCGAGCGCCGGGGGAGCGATGAACGGCAGCTCGAGCAGATCGCGGATGCCCGCCGGACGCTTCCGTCCGCGGAGGAACGCCTTGGAGGCGTACACGTGCGAGCGCAGGCGGCCGAGCCGATCGGCCTCGAGCGCCGGATCGGCGACGTCCGCGTAGTAGAAGCCGAGATCCAGCCGGTCCTTCGCGACGGCCGCCGCCATCGCGGCGGGCTCGAGCTCGTCGAGCTTGAAGCGCGTCTCCGCGAAGCGCTCCTTGAAGCGCGCCAGCGGCTCGGGGAGCAGGTAGTGCGTGATCATCTCGCGGCTGCCGATGCACAGGCGCTCGGGCGCGCGAGCCTCTCCCGACAGCTCCTCCTCGGCGCGCTGGAGCTCGTCGAAGACGCGCTCGGCCCGGGCCTTGAGCGCTTCGCCGCCAACGGTGAGCGCGACCCGCCGACGCGTCCGCGTGAACAGCGTCCGCTTGAGCGAGCGCTCGAGCAGCGCCACGCTCCGGCTCGCCGCCGAGGGTGAGACGTGGAGGTTCTCGGCCGCCCGCGTGAAGCTCAGCTCCCGGGCGACCTCGAGGAAGTAGCGGAGCTGATAAAGGTCCACGGCGTATTATGTCACTTCTGGGGCCTCAAACTCCCCGGAGACGGGCCGCGGCCGGCGTCCGGGCCCTCCCGAATTCCGTACAATCACCCGTCCGACGTTCCATGGCACGGGCGGACAGGAGGAAGCGATGAAGAAGACGCTCGTCGTAGCGCTCCTCTCCGTGGCCCCGGCGGTCCATGGAGCGGATGAGCTGTCGTTCGACGTGCCCGCCGTGGGCGCGACCCACGAGGTCGCGCAGTGGCACCCGGGCTGCACGTTCCGCAGCGAACGGTACAGCCGGCGGCATCACGCGCAAAACCAGTTGGACGCCAAGGTGGCCGAGCTCCGCAACCAGGGCTTCGTCATCACGGGCTCGCGCGTGACCAACGGAGGCCGGGACAACTACTGGTACTTCGAGGTCGAGTACATGGGCGGCTCGGAGCAGACGTTGCGCAGCGAGCGCTACAGCCGGCGGCACCACGCGCAAAACGAGATGGACGCGCAGGTGGCCCGGCTCCGGAGCCACGGCGGCGAGATCATCAGCGCCTACGTGACCAACGGCGGGCGGGACAACTACTGGTACTACGAGATCCGCTACATCCGGGGATGCCGCAACTGATCGCCGTCGTCGCCGCGTTGATGTTCGCCGTCGCCGCGGGCGCCTCCGAAACGGGGGCGCCCGCGGGCTGCCCCAACCGCGTCGACCGGCGGTTGGAGCGCGACCTGAATTTCGGGATCGTCCGGCCGGCCAGGATTCTGCGCTCGAGACGGCCGACGAAGGCGCTGCTGAAGTACCTCCGGTCGGCCTACGGGCTCGGCGCGATCGTCGACCTCCGGAACCCGGAGTACAAGGACGAGGGCCGCCACATGGCCGAGGAGCGCGCGTTGGCGGAGTCGCTCGGCATCCGCTGGATCGCGTCGACGGTGAACTCGCTGTTGCCGCTGGCGCAGCGCGACGCGACGCTTCGCGCCGCAGGCGAGTCGCGCGGGCCGGTGCTGATCCATTGCCACGGCGGCAAGGACCGGACCGGGGCCGTCACGGCCCTGCTCAGGCTGCTCGAGGGCTGGAGCTACGCCGAGGCCGCGGAGGAGATGCGTGCCTTCGGCCACGACCCCGACAAGGATCGGGAGCTGCACGCCGCGCTCCGAAGGACGTTCGCCGAAGCGGGCTCGCGCGTGGACGACATCCGGCCGGGCTGGCGCGAGCGGCTGAGCCGCCCTTTGCGCTGTCCTTAGCGCTCCGACCCTTAGCAGGGTGCTGATAAACCTAAGCCCGATCCCACGGAGTATCGCAGAGGCACGCAGAGGGAAATCACGGAAAGGCCCGCAGAGGACCGAATTGGGGAGATCCAGCCTGTCTTTTCCCC
>JACQPK010000313.1 GCA_016207565.1 Elusimicrobiota bacterium | reverse complement strand
GTCGAGACGAAGGCGGCGAACTCGCGGCCTTCGAGCATGCGCGAGTTGATCGCGTAGGGAACGCTGACGAGCCGCTCGCGCGGCGCCAGCACGGTGGCGCCCACCTGCACCTCGAGATAGGCGGCCGCGCCCTGGAAGACGTTGGAGGAGATCGGCACGGCGGCGCCGAGCTGGACGGCGAGCACGCCGTTGGCGACGGGCACGCCGAACTGGGTCTCGCTCCAGAGCAGGTTGCCGCCGCCCGCCGCGTCGAAGATCCGGAACGTGAGGTCTTGGTTGCCGTTCATCGGGTTGTTGGACGCGTCCGTCAGCCTCCCTTGGAAGCCCACGAGACCCGGGGCCGTTTGCGCGTACCCGACGCCGACTGATAGCAGCGCCAGTCCCGCCGCTAAGAGTGGACCAATCATTGTCCGTCTCCTCCCCGTTTGGGGATGCTCACGTAGAAGGTGGAGCCCCGGCCGACCTCGCTCTCGAGCCAGATGCGCCCGCCGAGGAGATCGGCCGCCTGCTTGGCGATCGCGAGTCCGAGGCCGGTCCCCGGAATCCGCTGCGGGTGCCCGTTGGCGGGGACGCGGTAGAACTTGCTGAAGAGCTGGTCGCGGTACTCGGGCGCGATACCCGGCCCGGTGTCCTGCACGGAGAAGAGGACGCTCCCCCGGTCCTCCTGGAGACGGAGCGTCACGACGCCGCCCGGGGGCGTGTACTTGAGCGCGTTCGACACGAGGTTGATCGCCAGGCGGCGCACGAGCTCGCGGTCGGAGCGGGCTCGGCCGGCGGCGTCCCCGACCGGGCCCTGGATCACGATCTCGGACACGCGCGCGGTCGGCTCGAAGAGGCGGACGACCTCCGTGACGACCTCGCGCACCGCCAGGTCCTCCAGGTTCAGCTTGGCCTCGTGCTCGGTCTTAAATAGCTGGAGGGCGTTGCCGAGCGAGATCTCCATCTGCTTCACCGCCTCGGCCATCGTCTGGTAGGACTCGCGGCGCTCGCGGCTGGTCTGCTTGGCGTCCGACTCGAGGAGGTACTCGAGGAAGCCTTTGACGCCGGAGAGCGGCGTCTTCAGCTCGTGCGAGAGGGTGCTGAGCAGGTCGTCCTTGAATCGGAGGAGCTCCTTGAGCTTGCCAGACATCCGGTTGAACTGCGCGGCGAGGTCGCCGATCTCGTCGCCGGCCTTCGCGTGGACGATCGTGTCGAGCTGGCCCTGCCCGATGCGCTCGGCCGCGACCGCGAGCTCCCCGAGCGACCCGGAGAGGAGCCGGCCGAGCCAGAGAGAGCCGAGGATGCCGACCAGGAGGCCGAAGGCGGCGATCTTGAGGAGCTTGCCGAGCAGCGCGAGCTGCGCCTGGCGGATCTTGCGCTCGAGGAGCGTCCGCGAGAAGCCGAGCTGGATCGAGAGCGTTCCCGGAGGGAGGTCCCGGCCGGTCGCGAGGATCGGGCCTTCCGAGTGCGCCGCCTCCGAGGTCGGGTCCGCGATCGCCACCGTGCGGTACTGCACGTCGCTTCTGACCTCGCCGACGATCGACGTGTGATCCTGGCGGCTGACGATCGCGACCTCGATCTCGGGGTAGTCCTTCATCAGGAATTTGAGGTAGCTCATGAGCATGAGCTCGTCCTCGGTCGAGAGCGCCTCCCGGCCGATCCGGAGCACGCCCTCCATCAACGCGTCCACCTTGCCGGCGAACTCGGCGCGCACCCGGCGCCGCTCGAGGATCGCCAGGTTCGCGACCACGCTCATGACGACGACGGCGACGAGCGAGATCGCGAATAGGCTGATCTTGGTGCGGATCCTCATGGTGTTCGCCTGCGAGGCTCAACCATTCCCTCGCGATCGGCCGCGATCGCTTCGGTCATCGCATCTCCTCCATCACCCGGCGCAGCGCCTTGCGGGCCGGCGTGTAGTTCGGGTCGGCCTTTAGGACGCGCTCGAAGGACTCCCGCGCCCGCTGGAGCTGGCCCGACGCGTAGTAGTCGATGCCCTCGTTGTAGAGCTTGCGGATCTCGCGCGGAGAGAGGTCCGAGGCGGCCGGGGCCTTCGCGGCCTCCGAGGCGGCGGCCTCCGCGCGCTTGCGCGCCAGGAGCGCCCGAAGCTGCTTCATGTGCCCCTCGAGCGCGGCGCGCCGCGCGGGGCGCTCGAGCGCGTAGGCGCGCTCCCAGGCGTCGAGCGAGCCGGAGTAGTCGCCGATCGCGAAGTAGGCGGTCCCGAGGTTCTCGAGGGCCGCGACGTTGTCCGAGTCCTCGGCGAGGACCTGGCGCGACAGCGAGATCGCCTCGTCGTAGCGGCCGTCCTCGAGCGCGGCGTTGGCCTGCGCGAGGTTCTGCTCGATGCGCATGCGCTTGGGCGAGACGGCCGGCAGGTCGGGGCGGTGGAGGCCCGTCGCGAGCTCGAGCTGGGCGAGGAAGCCGTCGAGCCCCTTGTTCTCGCGGTCGAGGGCGAACGCCTCGCTCGTCTTCTTGATCGCGCCCTCGTCGTCGGCCGAGATGTAGGCGAGGATGCCTTGGTGCCAGGCCGCCTGGACGGGGTCCGTCTTATAGGAGGGCAGCCCCTTCACCTGCTGGGCGACCCAGTTGAGGCGGGCGTAGCTCTTGAGGAGCGCGGTGTCGCCGGGGCTGACGCCCAGCGCCTGGCCGAGCCGCTCGAGCGCGGCCTGGTACTTCGCCTCGGCCTGCAGCGACTTCGCGATCGCGACGTACTCGTCGACCTGCGCCTTCTGCTCCGCGGTGAGGCCCATCGCGGTGACCGTCAGCTCCGGCAGGTTCCCCTTCTTGATCCGCTGCATCGCCTCGAGGAGCATCACGACCGACTCGTCCGGCTCGCTCAGCGAGCCGAAGCGGAGCGAGAGCGCGAGGCGGTGCGAGCCCGACGTCGACACGGGCGCGCTGGCCCAGAGGGCGAAGCCGTAGTCCACGGTCAGCCGCCCGGCGCGGTACGAGAGCCCCATCGTGAACTGGCGGCGGTCTCGCGTGCCGAGGCCCAGCGCGCCGCGCAGGCCGAAGTCGCCGAGCAGCACGCGCGGGATCCAGCGCTCCGCGGCGAACGTGATCGCGTGGTCGCGAGCGCCGGTCGGAGCGCGCAGCGTCTCGTACTGCACGCCGAGGTTCGACAGCACGTTCGCGTGGTTGAGGCCGAGCGTCACGATCATGGGGATCTTGTCGTTGTCGGACGGGTTGATGGACATGTTGGGTTGTAGGGCGTGGCGGACCGCCATGCCGAGCGAGTAGCGGCGGCGGAAGTGGTAGAGGAGTCCGAGATCGGCGTCCGGCTTGCCGACCGAGTTCCGGCCCGAGAGCACCGGGTCCGGCCGGCCCGTCGTCGCGATGCCGTTGTAGGAGTTCGCGGCCTCCGGAAAGCTGCCGAAGCCGCGGCGCAGATACTTGAGCGAGCCCCCCGCCGCCAGGCGGCCCGGCCCGAGCCCCCATCCGCCGCGCGCGTAGCCCAGACCGAACTGCTGCTCGGAGTACAAAGACGAGTTCAGCGAGAGCTGCTCCCACTGCGTCGCCACGGTCCCTCTCGCCTTCGGCAGCGGGTGCGCGTAGCCGAGGAACATGTGGCTCACGTTCGAGTTGTCCGTGAGCCCGGTCACGAGCTTCGTGTAGGAGGCGCCCATCTCCGGACGGGTCAGGAGCCCGAGCCCGGCCGGGTTGTAATGGATCGCGTAGACGTCGTCGGCGAGCGCGACGAACGCGTCTCCCATGCCCGGCGCGCGCGCGCCCGCGCCCAGCTCCTCGAAGGCCGCATGCGCCGTGTGGGCCGCCGTCGCGGCCAACGCGGCGAGGATCGCCGTTCGTAGCCGCTTCATCGGACCACCACCACCGTCCCCGTGTATTTCCTGTCCTCGGCCTTGATCACGTAGACGTAGATCCCGCCCGGGACGAGGTTCCCCCCGGCCCGGCCGTTCCACTGGATGCTGTTTCGGATCGGCCCCGGCGTCATGCCGGAGACGAACCCGCCGCGCAGGTCGTAGATCTCGCCGGTGACGAGCGAGTCCTGCGGATTGTCGAAGACGAAGACCGCGGCGTCGTTGTGCCCGTCGCCGTTGGGGGTGATGGCCTTGTTCGTGATCTGCGAGGAGTCGAAATGAAAGCCGGACGTGCGTTCGAGCGCGCGGATCTCGTAGATGCCCGGGCGGGTCGTGTCGACGGTCACGGTCTGGGCCACGGGATCGACCTTGCCGAAGAGCTTCACGAACTTGGCGCCGTTGTGCCAGTACATCCCGAGGTCGTTCGGGGCTGCGGCCGGTCCGGCGGCGGCGGGGGCTGAAAACGGCATGCCGCCGGTGCCCGCCGGGACGACCTGCCCGCCGGCCACGGCGTAGCGCAGCGCCACCTGGAGCTTCCCTTTCGAGAAGGCGAAGGCGTCGAGGCGCTCGTTGCCCGGCGAGGAGTACGCCCCGAAGTCGACCGCCTTGAAGATCCCGTTCGCCCCATCCGGCGGCAGGTCCCTGGGCCGGATCACGACGTCGGTTCCGAGCGAATTGTTGGCCGCCGAGAGCTCGGGCAGGAGCTCGGCGGGGACTTTCACGCTCGTGATGCTGTCCGAGGCGAAGATGTAGAGGTTGCGCTGCGTGTCGACGACCATCGCCGCGTCGCGCGGGGCGAACTTGTCGATGGACTCGACCTTGTAGGCGTAGCTCTGGTTCGGGTCGGGCACCGTGTCCAGGTAAGCCGAGGCGTTCACCGAGGTCGTCCCGACGCGCACCCAGGCGGGCGCGAGCACCGACGTCGACCGGAATATCTCGTAGCCCGTCAGCTCGAAGTCCTTCGGGGTGGCGGTCGAGAAGAACGGCGTCCCGTCGGAGCTGCTGGTCACGGACCGCCAGCTCAGCGAGAACTGCCGGCCGTCCACGCTCGGCGTCGCCGACAACCCCGCGGCCGAAAGCGGCGGGAGGTCGAGGAAGAGCGAGGTGCTCACTCCGACCGAGAACGCCATCGCCGTGTTTTCGGTGAAGAGGTGGTAGAAGTAGGTCGTGTTGAGCACGAGCCCGGAGTCCTGCAACTGCGAGACGAGCGACGTCGACTTCACGACGGAGCCGTCGGAGAGCGCCTGCCCGACGATGTAGGGGGTCCCGTCGGCGACGGCGTTCGTCGCCGGGCTCGTGCTCAAGAGGACGAGAACGCCGAGCGGGTTGTCGTAGGGCGGGATCGTCCACGTGACGTTGACCGTGCGGTTGAGCGAGTTAAACGCTCGCGCGAGGTCCTGCACCGGCACCGGCGACGCGCTGTTGATCGTCACCGTCGCGAGCACCACGGTGAACGCCGGTTCGCCTTCCCAGTTCAGGCTCGCGACCTTGAAGAAGTACGTCGTGTTGGGCAGGAGGCCCGTGAGCTGGAGCGTCAGCGTCGTGCCGTTCTGCGTCCGGCTGCTCGAGACGACGCCGGCCGCGCCGAAGTTGGTCGATGAGCCCAGCATGTCGAAACCGGCCGCGCCTCCGGCCGGCAGGTTCCAGGAGATCGTCACGGTGCTCGAGGACCGGGCGGTGATCACCGGGTTGATCGGCGCGCCCGCGAGCGTGGCCTCGTCTGACCGCCGCGAGTCGTCCGCGAAGAACTTGCGCTCGTCGGCGAGGTAGATCCGCGTGTAGTACGTCGTGTTCGGCAGCAGCCCCGTGAGCGTGAGCCGATGCTCCGCCCCGGGCACCGCGTTCGTCGCGAACTCGAGCTGGTAGGTCGAGGTGTTGAACACGTGCGCGGAGTCGGAGGAGTAGTCCACGCGGTAGGCGCCGCCCGTGACGCCGCCGAGGAAACCGTCGCGGCCGGGCGCCGTCCAGCTCAGCTCGAGCGTCCCCGACGACTTCGACAGCGCCGTGATCGCGGTGATCGAGCCGGGCTGCGAGGCGAGCGGGATGTAGCCGGCGTCGAGCCGCGCCGAGGACCCCGCCAGGGCCGTGCGCCCGACGCCGCCGATCGCCGAGTGGAGCGAGAACGCTCCGCCGGCGATCTTGCTGCCGCCCGACTGCTGCAGGTCCCGCGCCAGCGCGGTGTCGCCGCCCGTCAGCTTGCCGGCCCACGCGGGGCCGGCGAGGACGAGCAGCGACAAGGCGAGGGCGCGGTGGAGCACTCAGTTCTCCGTGGGCTTGATGCCGGCGCGCACGAGCTTCTTGAGGCGCGCGAGCAGCTCCGAAGGGCTGAAGGGCTTGAGGATGTAGTCGTCGGCGCCCGCGTCGAGGCCTTCGATCTTCTTGTCGACGCCGGACGACTCGCCGGTGAAGATGAGCACCGGGATGTGGCGGAGCGCGGGGTCCGCCTTCAGCGTGCGGCAGAGCTCGATGCCGTTGTGGTCGGGCAGGTGCACGTCGAGGAGGACGATGTCGGGCTTCTGCTCGCGGCAGGTCTTCAGCCCGGCCGTTCCGTTCGGAGCCATCAGGCACTCGAATCCCTCTCCCGCGAGTTTCTTCGACAGGAGCTGGCGCATCGTGGGGTCGTCTTCGATGATCACGATCCGGTACATGGAAGTCATATTTCCTCTATAGGTGGCGGATGGCTGTGTCGTTGCCATGTCTGGACGGAAACCGCTTTGTAACCGTTTTATTGCAGCCGGCTTTTCGCTCCTGGGGGGCCTCGTCGTGGGGCTGGCGGAAACGCAATCTCCATGTAACACTCATATTGCAACCTCCCCCAAAGACCATGGGCTACCGGGTACTCATCCTCGAGGCGGACCGGGAGCAGCAGGACTGGCTCCAGGACTGGTTCAAAAACGAGTTTTCCGTCTCCGTCTGCGCCCTGGCCAAAGACGCCCTGGAGCAGCTCAAGAGCCTCAAGCCCGATCTGCTCTTGTTCTCGCTGGATACGCCCGACATCCCGGGGATGACGTTTTTGAGCGTGCTGCGCGACACCGACTACGGGCGGACGCTCCCGGTCGTCGCGATCGCCGCGCAGAAGTCGGAGGAGACCACGCTGAGGCTCTTCGAGCTCGGCGTGGAGGACTGCGTGGCGCACCCGTTCGACCCGCGCGAACTCATGGCGCGCTGCCGGACGGTGCTCCGCCGGCGCTTCGAGCGGAGCGAGCACTGGGGCACGCCGCTGTCGATCGGGGGCATCGAGATCGACCCGAGCCAGCGCCGGTGCGTGGTGGCGGGCAAGCGGCTCACGCTACGGCCGCGGGAGTTCGCGCTGCTCGAGGTGCTGATGCGGAAGGCGGGCCGGGTGCTGACGCGCCCCTACCTGCTGGAGAGCGTCTGGGGCATGTCGAGCGACGCGGACACGCGGGCGGTGGACGTGATGGTGAGCCGCCTTCGCCGCTCGCTCGGGAGCGAGGCCTCCTCGCTCATCGAAACCATCTCGAAGCTAGGCTACTGCTTCCGCCCTCCCGGTACTTAGGGTCAGACCCTTTGTCAGGATTCCGTCAGGATTTCGCGCGAATCCTGACGGAATCCTGACAAAGGGTCTGACCCTATAGCCTTAGCCGGTGCAGCTCGCTGGGAGACTCCGTCAGCAGCCAGAGCGCGCCGCCTTGCACCGCGAAGCCTGAGACACGGCGGTCCGCCGGCAGCCACCGGCCGAGGTCGATCGTATCGAAAGGCTCGAGCGCGGGGCCGACCCGGTAGCGCACGATACGCCGCGTCGCCTTCTCGGCCACCCACAGCAGATCGTCGGCCACGTGCAGCCCGGCCGGGACGGTCTCGAGCGGCCACTCGCCGAGGACCGCCAGCTTCTCTCCGATGCCGTAGCGGCGCAGCATCCCGGCGCCCGCGTCGTAGATCCACAGCTCCCGGCCGTCCCAGGCGATCGCGGTCGGCCTCGTGCCGGGCAGCTCGTACACCCGCTTCACTTTCGCGCCGCTGCCCTCTTCGCGCTGCACGACCCACGACTCGTCCGGGGCCGTCGTCCATAGGCAGCCCTTGCCCCACGACAGACCTCCCACCGCGGCGTCGGAGAACTTTTGGATCGAGCGCGTCGCGAGGGTTTCGGCGTCGAGCGTGAACAACAGCCCCCGCTTCGGATCCACCGTCGCCACGAGCCCGTCCCGGACCGCGAGGAGCGCGGCGTTGCCGAAATCGAGCGTGAAGACGCGGTGCGCCCGGCCCTGCTGCCACTGCCGCCAGCCCTGCAGCGCGTACCAGCCCGCCCCCGTCGCCCCGAGTATCGCCAGAGACAAGAACGCCGCGAGCCAGGGCGAGCCCGGCTCGGGAGGCGGCTCCGGCGGCTCGATCGGCGGCTTGGGAAGCGGGAGCTGATCGTGCTCCGTGATCGGCGGCGGAGCCGGCCGTGGCGGCGGGGGTGGTGGCGGCGGCGGAGGCG
>JACQPK010000312.1 GCA_016207565.1 Elusimicrobiota bacterium | reverse complement strand
TGCGTACCTTTGCGTCAATCCGTTTTAGGCGTCGACAGCGAACTTACCTTAGGAGCATTGGGCTTAAGTGACTGGCATTGCGGTTAGGACTTCTTCTTGACGACCTTCCGCCCGCCCTCGGCGTCGATGACGAGCTCGCGGTTCAGCTCCGGCCAGTCGACGACGTCCTCCACCCCGCGCCCGCCTTGGACGCCCAGCATCATGACGCGGCACGGCGCGTCGTACGGGTTGAAGAACTGGTGCGGCACCCCGGTGCCGGCCGGACGCGCGATCGCGTCGCCGGGCCGGAGCTCGTGCTCGGAAGCTCCGAGCCTGAGGCGGCAGCGGCCCTCCAGCACGTAGAAGAACTCCTCCTTGTGGCTGTGGGCATGGAGGTGCGACGACTTCTTCCCGGGCCCGATCTCGGTGACGTCGATGCCCAGGAGCTTGGCTCCGGTGGCCTCGCCGAGGTCCCAGGTCTTGCCCGCGATCCCGTCCCTTTCTCGCTCGTAGGTCTCGGCGGCGATCTCGGAAAGGTTCGCGATGCACGAAGGCCGGGCGTCGGCCTTCGCGCGCGGATTAGTCGCCTGCGGGTCGTACTTTCCCATGGGGGCCACCTCCTCTATATGGGGCGAGGCCGCGCCGATTCAGCTCGCGGGCGAGCCCGCCCGCCCAGAGATCGGGCACGGCGCGCGCCGGGTGCGGATAATGGAGCACGTTCGCGGCGCCGACGAGCGCCTCGGCCGCCGGGCCGAGCGCGGCGCTCACGTCCTTGCCGAGGCAGACGACCGCGCGCGGCGAGAGCACCTCGGCGAACCGCTCCAGCGCCGCGCGGCGCAGCGCTTGAAAGCCCTCGAGCTTGCGGAGCGGCCTGTCCGCGGGCGTCATGTTCTTGTAGTCTCCGGCCTGCAGGAAGAGCAGCGGGCACGCGTTGACGACGTACCAGTGGCGGTAGGCCGTCTCGAGATCGCCCCAGGCGAGCCGGAGCGCGCGGTAGATCCCGAGGCTGGAGCGCTCGTAGGTGCCGCGCCACCGCCCATCCTCCCGCTTGAGCCGCCTGACGAGCGCGGCCGGCGCCCGTCCGGGCAACGGGACGGGAATGCCGAGCAGGGTCTCCGCCGTGCGGCAGTCGGTGAAGGGGATGCCCGTCTGCGCCATCCCGAACGGGCCCGGATTGAGGCCCACGGCCATGACCGGGCGCGGCTCGGGCGGGTAGCGCTCGAGGAAGCGGGCGTAGAGGTCTTGCGCGTAGAGGCCGGGGTTGAACACCTCGATGCCTTCCGGCTTCCAGCGGCGCACGGCGTCCTCCCACCGGCGCGCGTTCGTGGTCCATTCGGAGAGCAGGCGGCGCGCGAGCGCTTCCATCGGGCCTCAGAGTACGAAATTGGTAGACTCGCCGCTCCGATGTTGCTCTCGCTTTTCCTCGCGGCCGCCGCGCCGGCTCAAGAGCCCGCGCCGAGGCCCTCCGAGCGCCTCGAGCGCGCGCTTTCGGGGCTGCGCGCGGAGCGCCGGGACCTCGACGTCCGCCCGGGCCGTTGGGACACGCGCTTCACGCTGCCCGACATCGAGCAGCTCCTCTCGGACCCCGTCGGGCTGCCCGACCGCTCCGGCCAATGGCGCGAGGGTTTGGCCGCCGCGCGTGGCGCGGGCGGGCTCGCGGCGTTCGCGGGCGCCTTGCTCCCGCGTGCGACCGAGCCGCCGAGGCCAGGCGCCGCCGCCGCCGCCCAAGACGCGCTGCCCGAGGCGCTCGCCGGGCTGAGCGGGGCCGCCGCCAAGGCCCGGCCGTTCCTCGAGCAGGCGATGGGGAGCCTGGCGCCCGAGGCGCGCCGGCGGTTGACCGACGGCTTCCTCCGCCAGCTCGTGCACGGCCCGCCCGAGCGGCTCGAGCCCGAGCTCTTCGAGCTGGCGGCGCGCTTCGATCGCGCGGCCTTGCTGCAGGCGCTCCGGCACGTCGCCGAAGCCGCCGACCGGGCGGCGGAGGGCCTCCTCCAGGCGAAGCCGGGCCGCGACGCCGTCGCCCGCGAGCAACGGATCGACGGCGTCACCGCGATCGTGGGAGGACCGGGCGACGACGCGTTCTCCGCCGACGAGCTCGCGCGCGCCGCGATCGTCATCGACCTGGGCGGGACGAACCGCTACCAGGGCGCCCCCGCGGCCGCGGGGCCGGGGGAGATCAAAGTCGTCCTCGATCTGGGCACGCCGGTCGTGGAGAGCACGGGCTCCGTCGCCAGCGGCAACTTCGGCATCGGCCTCCTGCTCGCCCCGCGGGCGGGGCCGGGCGCCCGAGTGCGCGGCGGGCCTTTCTCGCTCGGCGCCGGGCTCTTCGGCGCCGGCCTGCTTCTGGTCAAAGGCGACCGCGCGTCGCTTGAGTCGGGCGACTTCTCGCAGGGCGCGGCTGCCTTCGGGCTCGGCGCGCTCGACGTGGACGGCGAGCTTCCCGTCGCGACCGCGACCGTGTCCGGGCAGGGCTTCGCCTACACGGCGGGCGTCGGACTCTTTCGCGCGCGGGGCCGCGGCGCGCGCCTGGCCTGCGGGCTCGTTTACCCCGATCCCCGCGACGCGGTGGCCGCGCTCAGCCTCTGCCAGGGCGTCGGCTACGGCCCCCGGGCGTTCGCGGCGGGCGGCTTCGGCCTGGCCCTCGTCGAGTCCGACGGCGCCGAGGTGGACGGGAACTACTTCGCGCAGGGCGCCGGCTACTGGCACGGCTTCGGCGGCTTCTACTTCCGCGGCGACCGGGCCCGGATCCAGTCGCGGCGCTACGGCCAAGGCGCGGGCATCCACACGGCGCTCGGGGCTTTCGAGGTCGCGGGCAACGCCAACCGCGTGCTCCACTGGGGCGTCGGCCCGGGCTTCGGTTGGGACTGGGGCACCGGTTGGGCGGCGGTCCGCGGGGACGAGAACCGGCTCTACGCCGACTGGGCCTCCGGGCGCGGCGACGTGAACGGGCACGGGTTCTTGTCCGTCGAAGGGCGCGGCAACCTCCTCCGGCTGGGCGACGCCGGCACCGGGGCCCTCAAGCGCTCCGCGCCGAGCTACGGCGTCGTGCTCCTGTCGGGAGCCGCCAACCGGTTTTGGGCGCAGCGACTGTCCTCCGCCGCCCCGCTCGGCATCGCGTTCCAGCCGAGCCTCTGGGGCGCGGTGGAGGCGGAAGGCGAGGCGACGCTCGAGCCGTCCCTCGCCGTCGACGGCCCGAGCTTCCGCAACATGGACCGCGAGCGCGAGGAGGCCGGTCGGGCCGACCGCGAGTGGAACGCGGCCCGGCTGAAGGACGCCGACGCGCTCGCTCCCCGGGCCCGCGTGCCTCGCTGGCTGTTCTTGTCGGCGGAGGGAGGCCTCGACGGGCGGACCCCGGGCGAGGCGTTGACGAGGCTGGTCTCGCTCCCCGAGACGGAGGCCGCGCTCCTGCCGGGCCTGCTCTCGCCCGAGCGCTTCGACGAGTTCCTCTTCCTCAGGACGGTGGCGGCCGGCTACGGCCGCGCGCTCGCGCCGTCGTTGTCGAAGGCGATCGCCTCCGCCGGCGGGCTCCGGAAGGCGCTCCTTCTGTCGCTGTTGCGGAGCGTGCCCGCGCAGGCCGCGATCCCCGCGGCCCTCGCGGCGTGGCGCGACCGGGACTGGCGCGTGCGTCGCGAATCGATCGGCGTCCTGGGCTCGCTTTTGGACCGGGAGCTCGGCGAGGAGCCGGGACGGCTCGCGTTCCTCCAAGAGTGGCTCGCGGTCTGTCGGCGGCCGGACGCCGCGGCTCCGCTCGCCCCGGAGGCGATCGAGCGGATCGGGCACAAGCGGCTGAGCGACCTCTTCGCCGCGCTCGCGCTCGACCCGAAGTCGGGCGCGGGAGATCGGCTCGAGCTGCTGACGAAAGTGCCCGACGTCTTCAACCCGGTCAACGCGGACGGGCTGAACGCCTTCGCGGCGATCTGGGGCCGGCGGCCCGAGGATTGCCGGCGCGCCCTCGAGCGCGAGCTCAAGGAGTCGGGCGCGGCCGAGGCGAAGGCGCGCGAGCGCGTGCTCGAGGCCGCCAAGGACCCGTCCCCCGACCTGCTGCCGGTCGCGTTGACGGCCCTCGGCCAGTTGGGCCGCGCGAAGGACGCCGCCGTCATCCGCGCGGGCCTCGTCCACGACTCGGCGATCGTGCGGGAGGCCGCGGCGATGGCCCTGGGCCGGCTCGGGAAGGCCGGCGGCGACGCGATCCGCGCCGAGCTCTCGTCGTCGACGGCCGCGGTCCGCGCGCTGGCGGTCATCGCGGCGGCCCAGTCCTCCGACCCGGACGTCTTCCGGCTCCTCGCCCGCGGGTTCTCGGACCCCGACGACTCGGTGCGCCGCGCCGCGATCGCCGCGCCGTTCGCGGCGCAGGTCCCCACGACGAGGCTCCGCAAGGAGTTCGTCGCGGAGCTCGAGCGGCTGGCCTCCTCCGACTCCTCGCTCGAAATCCGCAACGCGGCGGCCCACGCCGCGGCCGCGTTCCGGTAAGGCCCATGGCTCCTCAGTTAATTCAACGGAGTGACGCAGAGGTACGCTAAGGAAATTACGAAAAGGCACGCAAAGGACAGAATCATTCATGATTTCTTCCTCTGCGGTCCTTTCAGTGAATTCCTTAGCGTACCTTTGCGTTAGTCCGTTTTCCTCGTCGACGGCGCAGTTAACTTAGGAGCCATGGGGTTAACGGCAGCGTTCGCAGTCTCCGTCGATCGCGCCGGGTCCGCAGAGCTCGATCGCTTTCGCGATCGCCGCCACGCCCGGCCAGGTGTAGATCAGGCCGGGTCGGGTCCACTCCTGGCGGCCGCAGCGCTCGCCCAGCGTTCCGAGCCGGACGTTCATGGCGTAGGCCAGGTGAGCCCCTCGCGACAAGCAGGCGGGACGGCGGCTCTCGAACGCGGGCCTCGCGAGGGCGACGGCCTCCGCGATGCGCTCGTAGGCCCTCTCGAGGCGGCCGGGGAGCTCTTGAAGCTCCGACAGCCGCGCGACCCCGGTCCCGTACAACGGCTCGGGAGCCGGGGCCCGCGCCGCGCAACGCGACAACGAGCCCGGGTCCGGGGCCTGCGCGCCGTCCGCCCTTGCGGCGTGGCTCGGCCGCAGCGCGTTCCAGTTGGCCTCGCGGCCGTAACGGGCGGCGAGGGCCTCCAGGAGGGGGTCGCCCTCGATCTCTCCCCGGAGCGCGTTCCAGTTCGTGTCCGTGCCGTAGCGGGCCGCGACCTTCTGGATCAGCTCGTCGGGCTTCGAAGGCCCCTCCCCGTGCCCTCCTCCGTTCGCCTCGCCGGGAGCGGGCCTCAGCGCGTTCCAGTTCGTGCCTTCCCCGTAGCGGGCGGCCAGCGCCCGCAGGAGCGGGTCGTCCCGGCGATCCCGCAAGGCGTTCCAGTTGGCGTCCGCGCCGTACTTGGCGGCCACCCTCCGGATGAGCTCGTCCGCCGGACCGTGGCCGCCCGTCGATCCTCCGCCGGGGGCGCCTCCGCCTCCGCCGCCGGGCGTCTCGGAACCGCCGCTGCGCGGCCAGGGCAGCTCCGCGACCAAGGACGGATTGGCGATCGCGAGGACGAACGTCAGGTTCGCGCCCGCCCCGGCGAGTTCCCCAAGGAACGCGGACGCCTCGACGTTCGCCCAGAAGTCCGGGCCGCCGTAACCGATCAACGGACCCTGTCCGGGCGTGGCCTGCGGCTGGACGCCGCCGAGAGCCTCGGCCAGAGCCTCGATGACGCGCGGCTGCCACGCCGTCGCGGATTCGCAGTCGTAGACGAGGTAACCTCCGCCGCGGGCGCGGGCCGCCCGGGCCATGCTCGCGATCGCGGCGCCGCCGGGCGGCGCGCACCGGACGTCCGTGTCGACGATCGTGCCGGGCCCGGTGAGCGCCGGGTCGTCCGCGTTGTCGTGGTAGTCGCGGTAGACGGCTCCTCCGACGAGGGGATCGCCGCGTCCGGCCGGATTGTCCACGAGCCCGCCGCGGCCCCACCAGAGCCCGGACTGCCGGAGGATGGCCGCGCGGTCGAACCCCGCGAGCGCTTCGTCCTTGAACGGCTCGACGAGCGGCTGCAGGAGCACGCGGTCCGGCGGCACGCTTCGGGCGAGCCCCTCGATCAAGGCCTTCCACACGCTCCGCAGGAAGCCTCGGCCCGCCGCGTTGCGCGAGAGATCCCCGGCGAGCGCCCGGGTGAGCTCGAACGCGAACGCGTCCGGCCCGCTCAAGTAGTCGAGCTCGGGGTTCACGTTGTTCGCCGGATTGAACGGGTTCAGCCCCCAGCCTTCTCCGGGATCGTCCAGCCACATGTTGTAGACTTGGACGATCGTGTGGATGTTCCGCCGGCGGGCCTCGGCGGTGTAGCGAGACAGGCGCTCGAAGAACGCCGGGTTCGGCGCCGACAGGTCGAAGCCGCCTCCGGCCGAAGGCGGCGGTCCGCCGCGGCAGTCCTCGCTCGGCGCCGTAGTCCCGGTCCACCGCGCCATCACGACGTTGCTCCGCTCCTGCACGCTCGGCGTCCGGCCTCGGCCCTCCGGGACGCCCGAGACCATGAAGCCGTGGAGCTGTCCCGCCGCGGGGCGGTACCGGGAGAGCTCTCCCCGCAGCACGCCGCAGCCGTCGGTGATGTTGGTCGTGTCCTTGTCGGTGCTTCCGTGCCTGAGGTAGTCGAAGGTCGCCGCGAGCCAGCGGCCGCCTCGATAGACGAAGACCCACGCGACGCCGACGATCTCCGCGTCCGGCGCCCACTCCGGCCGCCCCGCGACGCGGGGCCAGGACCCGGCCTTGTCGTAGGGCAGCCGGATCGCGCGGCCCGACAGCGTCACGGGCTCGAGCCGGGCGGTCTCGCTCCAGCCGCCGACGTCGGTGTCGATCCACTCCACGTTGCTGAAGTCGGGCGCGATGGGCGGGGGCTCCGCCGCGACGGCGCCGAGAATGGCGAGGAAAGCGATGGCGCAGCCCACGCCGAGAGTGTATCCCCGTGGCCGGTCTTTCGCAATTGGTATACTCGCGAGCATGATGAAATGGTGGGGCTGGGGCGACCCGAAACGCGCTTTTCCGCTGGCGAACAAGCCGCTGCTCTGGCCCTGGGTCGAGAAGAAGCTCGGGCTCGAGCCCGGCCATCCGCTCACGCCGCCCGTCGAGCGCTCGTCGATCCGCCTGCGCGAGCCGCGGATCCATGAGACCTTCGCCCGCGCCGTCCGCGCCAAGCTGGGCGCGGACGGCGTCGCCGACGACGAAGACACGCGGCTGCTCCACAGCTACGGCAAGAGCTATCCCGATCTGCTCCGCGTGCGCCAAGGCGAGGTCCCGTTCCCGCCGGACTGGGTGGTGTTTCCGAAAAGCCACGCGGACGTCGAGTCGCTCGTCAGCCTCGCTCACGCGCACGGCGTCCACCTGATCCCCTTCGGCGGCGGCACGAACATCGTGGGGGGCGTGAACCCCGGCGAGAGCGACCGGATGATCGTCACCGTGAGCCTGGCCCGCATGAACCGCCTGCTCGAGCTCGACGAGAAGTCGCAGATGGCGACCCTCCAGGCGGGCGCGACGGGGCCGAGGCTCGAAAGAGACCTCCAGGCCCGGGGCTGGTCGCTCGGGCATCACCCCGACTCGTTCGAGTACTCGACCTTGGGCGGCTGGCTGGCCACGCGCTCGGCCGGGATGCAGTCCGACGCCTACGGGAAGATCGAGGACATGGTCGTCGCCCTCAAGCTCGTGACCCCTCAGGGGACCCTGGCCACGCGGTGCGCGCCGGCCTCATCGGCGGGCCCGGACCTGAACCGGCTCGCGTGCGGCTCCGAGGGCGTCCTGGGGATCATCACCGAGGCGACGATGCGCGTGCATCCGAACCCGCAGGCTCGCGACTACACCGGCTTCTTGTTCCGCAGCTTCGAGGACGGAGTCGCCGCGATCCACGATTGCGTCACGGCGGGCGCGCCGCCGAGCCTGTTCCGCCTGCAGGACCCGCTCGAGACCGAGCTCGCCTTCCATATGAAGGCGCCGAAGAGGGGCCTCGAGGGGTTCATCCAGGGCCAGGTGAAGCGCTGGCTCAAGCTCCGCGGCTACACGCACCCGTGCATCGCGATCGTGGGCTTCGAGGGCCTGCGCAAGAACGTCCGGCGCGTCAAGCGGGACGTGCTCGCGATCTTCAAGAAGCGCAAGGGTTTCCACCTCGGCGGCCAGGTCGGAGCGACGTGGTCCGAGGACAAGTACAACATCCCCTACCTCCGCGATCTCGTGATGGACCACGGCTGCTTCGCGGACGTCGCCGAGACCGCGACCGTGTGGGCGAACGTCGTGCCCCTTTACAAGGCCACGATCCACGCGCTGCAGGAGCGGTTCAAGGAGGAAGGCATCTCCGGGTATATGGGCTGCCATCTCTCCCACACCTACAAGACCGGCGCCTGCCTCTACTTCACCTTCGCGGGGAAGGTCGAGCCCGGCCGCGAGCTCGAGCGCTACTACGCCTTCAAGACGCTCGTCACCGAGACCTTCCTGCGCTGCGGGGCCACGCTCACGCATCACCACGCGATCGGCGTCGAGCACCGGGCGTGGCTGGAGCGCGAGGTGTCGCCGACGGGAGTCGCGGCCCTGCGCTCGCTCAAGAGCGGGCTCGACCCGAGAGGCGTCTTGAACCCGGGAAAGCTCCTGCCCGAGCCTCTCGACGAGATCGTCCCGCCGCACGCCCGCGCCGCCCTGCGTTAGCCGACGGGAAGCGCGAGCAGGACGGCGGAAACGGACAGGCGGGACATAGACTCTCCCGGCCCGCCGGGAGGGCCTACGAGGAGATTGCGGCAGACCCCGCGGTCGCGGGAACAGAGTCTTGGGTCCCGACGCCGTGTGGGCCCACGAGGCCGCGGGCGCGATTGACGCGGCGGAGGATCGCCGCCGCGACGAAGTCCGGCGCCCGCCGCGCGAGCCACACGAAGGCGCGGTTGCGGATTCCCGGGACGACGAGCGCTTGGCGGGCGAAGAGTCCCTCCAGCGCGGCCTCGGCGACCTCTTCGGCGCTCATCCCCGATCCGTTGTCGGGCATCCCGGCGCGCCGGCGGAACTGCGTGCGCGTGACTCCGGGCGCGACGGTCGTCACGGAGAGCCCCGTGCCACGCAGCTCGGCGGAAAGGGACTGGGCCAGCGACCAGAGGTAGGTCTTGCTCGCGGCGTAGGCGGCCTGAAACGGCACGCCGCAGAAGGCGTAGACCGAGGAGACGAAGAGGACGCGGCCCTCTCCGCGCTCGCGCATCGCCGGGAGCGCGCCGCGGACCAGCTCGGCGGCGGCGCCCGCGTTCACCTGCCAGAGCGCGGCTTCGGCCTTCGGATCGACCTCGGCCGCCCCTCCGTGGAGCCCCACGCCGGCCGCGTGGACCAGGACGTCGAGAGGGCCCAGTTCCGCGGCCCGCGCGGCGGCCGCCGCGGCGGCTCCTGAAAGGGAGAGATCTAAGACCTCGGCGCGGACCTCCGTCTCGAAACGCCGGCGGCACTCGTCGACGAGCGATTCGAGCGCGTCGCGGTCGCGGCCGACCGCCACCAGCTCGTAGCCGCGGCGGGCGAGCCCCAGGGCCAGCGCGCGTCCGATGCCCGAGGAGGCCCCGGTCACGAAGGCGCGCCGGCGCGCGCGTTCCCCGTCGCTGCGCTCGAGGGCGCGCACCTCGTCCTCGACCCGCTGCGCGATGACCCGGCACGCCTCCTTCAGCGGCAGGCCCTCGGCGATCCTCGCGAGCTCGGCGGCCGCGATCGGCCGCCCGACCACGGCGGTCGCCCTTCCGCGCCGGGGCAGAACGCGGCCCTTGGGATGCAAGGCGAAGGTCCCGTCGACGTAGACGGGAAGCACGTCCGCGCCGAGTTTGAGCGCCAGATAGCCGAAGGAGCGCTTAAACGAGGAGACGCCCCCGGTGCGCGAGCGCGTGCCTTCCGGGAAGATGAGGACGCTGCTCGCTTCGAGGGCCTTGGCGGCCCGCCGGAGCGTATCCTTGAGCCCGGCGCGCCGGTCGATCGCCACGAGGTTCGTGAAGCGGCTGAAGAAAAAGCGCCGCCAGCCGGGACGGAAGAAATAGTCCTGCGCCGCCAACGACGCCAGGCTCCGGCCGGCCGGACCGAGCGCCCGCTTGACGAGCCCCATGTCGAGATGGCTCGCGTGGTTCGCCGCGACCAGGACGCGTCCCGCGGGAACGCGGGACGGGTAGCGGATCCGGCACGAGAGGTAGGAGCCGTAAAGGAAGTCTTGGAAACGAGAGAGGAGGGACCGGATGAAGCGGTTGAGCGACCCGCGCCGAGACGGCGGCGCAGGTCGCGAGAAACCCGGGAACACCCAGCGGCGCAGCCCCTCGATGTGGACGTCCGGCCAGTAGGACTTCCAATCGATCGCGTGGGGATCGTAGCGGAGCCGCTCCGCGTCGTCATCGGTGAGCGACGCCCAGAGGGCGCGGAGGCGTCCGGTGTCGAAAACCCAGCGGTGGTCATGCATGAAGGGACGGAACGTCCCGACGATGTGGTCGATTTGTCCGAGCTCGCGCTCGATCTTCGTCCAGCGCCTGGGCGGCTTCACTCCCGCGCGCTGGAGCAGCCTAGCCGCCGTCGCGAGGACTCTCCGGTGCGCGGGCGCGCTGATCGTCCGGTACACGCCGTGCGGGACGGTGAGGATGGCCGGGCGCGTCCTCACCCACTGCGCGAAGGCGGAGCCGTCGGCGAAGTCCTGGAAGTGCCGGCGCCGGTAGCGTCCGACGAGGGAGACGCAAAGCCCCAGCCGGAAGGGATTGGTGTCGGAGGTCCCGACCTGGTACACCGGCTCGGCGCGGTCGGCGACGAGCGCCGCCGTGGTCGCGAACGTGGCGGAGGCGACCAGGTCCACGGGGATCACGTCCAGCGGCGTGGAAGGCCGGATCGGCCAGACGTTGTGGCCGCGCAGCATGGCGTAGACGATCGGCGCGCTCGTGGTCATGCCTTCGTTCCAACCGGGGAACGGGAAGCGCCAGGCGCTCTCGACGATGCTCGGCCGCAGGATCGCGTAGCGCAGCCCGGGCACGCCCGCGATGAGGGCTTCGCCGAGCGCCTTCGTGAAGCAGTAGACGTTCGGCCGGTTCCACCGGTGCGCGAGTCGGCGGCCCTCGGCCAGCAGCTGCTCCTCGATCAGCCATTTCCGCCGGGTGCCCTTCGCCCCGCGCAAGAATCCCGCGGCCTCATCCTCGCGGAGCTCGCGCACGAGGCGCTCGCAGTCGGCGAGCTCCCGCAGCGGATCCACGCCCTCGGGCCCGCGCGCGGGGCCTTCCTCGGGGACGCGGCCCCAGCGCCGGCCGGCGACGTAGGCGGTCGACACGTGCAGGAGCCGCGCGCCGAGCTCGGCGGCCAGCGTCGCGATGTTGAGCGCGCCGCGGGCGTTGGCCGCCAGCGACTCGTCGAGGGGGGGATTGAGGGCGACCAGGCCCGCGTTGTGCACGATCGCGTCCACCCCGGCCAACGCCGCGCGCGACTCGGGGCTCAACCCGCAGCCGGGCAGGGCGACGTTCCCTTCGACCGGCGTGATGCGCTCGCGGAGGAAGCCCTCGAGGCCCTCGCCGTGGATCTCCCGGAGCGGCTGGAACACAGGCGAGCCCAGGATCGTATCGAAGAAGCGCCGGTCGACGGGTTCTCCGCGCCTTCCGCGGACCAGGACGAAGACGCGGCCGACCCTCGGCTGCCGGTCGAAGAGAAGGGCGAGGAAGACCTTACCGAGGAAACCGGTAGAGCCCGTGACGAGCAGCCGCCGTCCCGCGAGCGTCTCAATCGCGGAGAACTTGCCCATGGCCCGTGATTTTACCAGAAAACCCGGCCTTTGCGCCGTCGGCGTCGTATGCGGTAGAATCCGCGCGCATGAGATCCGCGCTCGCCGCCGTCGTGCTCCTCGCCGCGTGCGGTCCCGTGAAGGAGCGGGAGCCGAACGACGACTTCGCCCACGCGACCCCGCTGGCCGCGGGCCGGGCGGGGAGCGGCACGCTCGCCTCCCCCGCGGATCAAGACTGGTTCCGCGTCCGCGCCAAGCAGGAGGGCGTCCTCTCGGTCCGCCTCACCGGGATACGCGAGGCCGACTGGGTGCTCTCCGTGCGGGCCGCCGCCGACCGGCTGGAGCTCAAGCGCGTCGACGACACGTCCGTCGGCGGCGACGAGCAGGCGCTCGACGTCTGGCTGCCCGGCGGCGAGGCCTTCGTCGTCGTCGCGAACAAGAACGCGCGGGCGTCGAACGCGGCCCAGGCGTACGGCCTCGAGACCTCGTTCGCGCCCGCGCCGGGGCGCGAGCGCGAGCCGAACGACCGCGCGACGTCGTCCGCCGAGCTCGTGCCGGGCACGCCGCTTGCGGGGCATTTCCATCCGGGCGCGAACCCGCTCGCCGAGGACGGGCTGGAGGAGGACTGGTTCCGCGTGGTCGTGGACAAGCCCGGCCTGCAGATCCTCAACATCGATCTCAGCGACGTGCCGAAGGTCGACGCCGCTCTCGAGGTCTACGACGCGAACGGCTATAAGGTCCGCGAGGCGGACGCCGGGGGCGTGGGCGAGGCGGAGAGCCTCCGGAACTTCGGGGTGCGGGGGCCGGCCGAGTACAAGCTCCGGCTGCGCGCGAAGGGACGCGCCGCGAACGCGGAGGTGCCCTACCTCCTGGTGACCGAGCTCGTCCCCTACCAGGGCCGGCTCGAGTTCGAGCCGAACGAGCAACGCTCGGAGGCGACGCCGTTCGAGGGCGATTCGATCAGCGGCACGCTCGCTCCGGCGGGCGACGCCGACTGGTACCGGATCATCGTGGCGACCGACTCGAGGCAGCTCATCCGCGCCGAGGTCTCGGCGGCGGCCGGGCTGGACCTCGTCCTGCAGGTCGCCGACGAGCTCGGTTCTCCAATATTAACCGTCGACAACATGGGGCGGGAGCAGCCCGAGGTGCTCACCGGGCTCGGCGCGCGCGCCGAGCAGTACCTGATCGTGACGGAGAAGAGCGGGAAAAAGGCCGACGCCAAGCGCCCGTACACGCTCTCGAGGACGCTCGTCGCCTGGCAGGAGGGCCTCGAGTACGAGGTGAACGCCGCCACGTCCTCGGCGCAGGCGGTCAAGCTGGGCGACGACGTCGAGGGCTACTTCGCGCCGCGAGGCGACGTCGACTGGTACGAGTTCAACGTCTACCAAAAGGGCTCGGCCGCGCTCGAGCTGACCGGCGTCGTGAACGTCAAGGCTACGCTCGCGCTCTTCGACCAGGAGAACAACGCCCTCAAGTCGGCGGAGGCGCAGAAGGCCGGCACGGCGCTCACTCTCGAGGCCGAGCTGGAGCCGGGGACGTACTTCGCGCGTCTCGCTCCGGCCGACCCTGCGCAGTCGAACGTGAGGGACAAGTATGCGTTCCGTGTCCGCATGCGTTAGCGCGCTGCTGCTGCTGCTCGCGGCCTGCGCGGGAACCCGCCCGGCGATTCCGCCGACCCCCGCGGCTCCCCCGCCGGCTCCCGAGGCGCCGCACAACTTCGAGGTGCGGGTCACCGAGGTCGTCGAACGCGCCGACCTCGACGGCCTTTCCTACGCGGACGTGTTCATCGACGGCGCCGCCGCGGGCCGGACCAACATCGCGCCCAGATCGCAGGAGAAGCGTTGGAGCGGGCGCGTCGAGGCGGGAAACCGCCCGGTACGCGTCGAGATCTGGGTGCTGCCTGGCACCGGCGAGTGGAGCCGCCTCCCTGACGCGCAGCAGCCGCGAGAGCGCTTCGTGCGCCTCGAGGGGCCCTCGAGGGCGGTCCTGGTCTTGCGCCGCCATCCGTCGGGAAGCTATGATTTCGGCGTCACGAGGCAGGCCTTATGACGACGGGGGGGCGGATGAGGAGGCTATTGCTGGCCGGGGCGTTGGCCCTCGGCGGTACGGGGTGGGCCGCCGACGAGCCGGTGAAGGCGGAGGCTCCGGAGGTCGCGATCTCGAAGGGCGTGCTGTGCACGGCGATCGCCGACCGCCAGGCGGCGGACCCCGAGGAGTCCGGCGCGGAGTACGAGGCGTCCGTCGAGCGGATCTACTTCTGGAACGCGGCGACCGTGGCGCACCCGCCCCAGACGGTCACGCACGTGTGGACGAAGGACGGGAAGAAGGTCGCCGAGGTCGCGCTCGAGCTCAAGCATGGGCGCACCCGGACTTGGAGCAGCAAGAAGATCGCGTCCGGCGCGTGGAAAGTCGAGACGGTCACGCCCGACGGCACCGTCCTCGCCGTCGCCGAGTTCACGGTCAAATAACGCGACACGGTGCCAGGCACCGTGTCGCAGTACTTAGGTCTTGAAGGGAGGCGGGACCGGGATTTTCTCGTCCTTTCCCTCTTTGCCTTTCACGGAGCCGAAGCGCACGCCGCGCTCGAGCTCCATCAGCCCGGGGACGATCTTGTCCCCGCGCTGCACCCGCACCGAGACGGTCGTCCCGGGCGCCCCGTAGAGCCGGTCCAGACCTTCGAGGAACTCGAGCTTGGCCGCCGCCTTGCCTCCGACGTGGACGAGGACGTCGCCCACCTGGATGCCGGCTTTCTCCGCGGCGCGTCCCGGGATCACGTGGCTCACCTCGAGGACGCGCTCCGGCGCGCTCGCGCGCTGCTTGAGCCAGAGCCCGACGCCCGCCCGGTAATAGGACGGCGGCTCGTAGAGCGTGACGCCCTTGAGGAGCTCGATCTGCACGCGCGCGTCCGGCCCGAGGCCGGAGGCGTCCGCGGTCACGATCGTGCCTCCCGAGCTGAGCTGGGTCAGCGTGCGGTCGCCGGTCACGTCGACGACGCGCGCCGAGACGGGATAGGTGTGCCCTCCGCGGAGCTTGATCTTGAAGACGTGCAGCCGCAGCAGCCGGACCCCGTCCTGCGTGGACGCCTCGACGGCCTCCGCCCACACCTGGCTTCCCGGCCCGATGGCCAGGTAATCGAGGC
Organism: Elusimicrobiota bacterium; assembly: GCA_016207565.1. GTDB lineage: Bacteria > Elusimicrobiota > Elusimicrobia > UBA1565 > JACRDR01 > JACRDR01. The sequence continues at coordinate 4,156 of JACQPK010000312.1, read as the reverse complement.
TCGCGTCGGCCGCCAGCCCGGTGGAGACGAGCCCTTCGACGACGTCGCCGGCCTTCAGCTCGGCCGGAAGCCCCGCGGGGAAATGGACCCACGTTCGCTGTCCCGAGCCGATCTCGAGGCGTGGCGTCGTCAGGCTCTTCACCGCCTGCTCGCGCTTCTTGCTCGCGGTCTCCACGTGCTGGCGCGCCAGCTCGGCTTCGAGGGGCGACAGGCTCTCGACTCCGCGCGGAGCGGCGAGGCGGAGCCTGGGCAGCTCGGTCTCGAGCACGACGGCGGAGTCGCCTCGCCGGACGACCGCCCACAGGCGCGTCTCCGGCTTGAGCTGGTCCAGCGCTTGCGCTACGGACATCGGGAACGACGCCTCGATGCCGCCGACGTCGAGCAAGAGATCGCCCGTCTTCAGCCCCAACGCCTCGGCGTCCGTGCCCGTGAGGACGTGGTCCACCCGCAACCCGCCCGCGACCGGGGTCACCTCGATGCCGAACGCCGCGAGGCGCTCGCCCGGCGGCGTGGTCTTCGGCTCGGCCGAGAGCCGGAGGGCCGGCGGCTCGGCTCGCGTCGAGGGCGTCGACGCGCGCGGGGCGGCGTGCGCCGCCAGCGCGGCGGCTGCGGCGAGAGCGGCGGCGATCATGGCTTCCTCCTGGTCTTCTTGCCGCGTCGAGCCGGCTTTTTCGCCGGCTCGGCGCGGACCTCGGTCTTCTCCGCCGCCAATACCGCTTCCGTATCCTCGATCTCGGCCTCGGCCGCCGCTTGGCGCGCCGCCCGCACCGCTTCCTCGCGGGCGCTCGATCTCGCCGCCGTCTTGCCCTTCGGCGGCTTCGGCGCCTCGGCCGCCTTCTGCGGCGGAGCCTCTCCGCTCTCGACGGGGGGCGCGGCCGCGGGCACGCCGGGAAGCTCCTCGAGGGCCACCGGCGCGTGCTGCGCGAGCTCGCGCTTGCGGCGGGCCTCCTCTGCCGCCCGCAGCCGGTCGCGTTCGCGGGTGACCGCGGCCAGCGCGGAGTCGACCGAGTCGGGAAGGCGCGCGAGCGTGCCGGAACCCGCGGCGGCGGCGCCGGCGCGGGCGGCCAACGCCTCGGCGCGCTGCCGCTGCGGCTCATAGCAGGTCCCCGACGAATGCGCGCCGAGCCTGCCGAGCAGCGGGTTCAGCGTTGCCAGCGCCTTGGCGGGGTCGCGGTCGGCGTCGGCCGCGGCGATCTCGAGCTGCCGCTCGAATTCCTCGCGGATCGCGTCGGCGGCCAGGGCCGCGGGCAGCTCGCGCTCCTGGACGACCGTGTACTCCGCGTCGGCCTTGCCGCATTTGGCGGCGGCGTCGGCGTCGAGGACGGCCAGCGCGGCGGCGAATCGCTCCGCCGCGTCATTGTGCCGGCACGCGCGCTCGAGCTTGCGGGCCCGCTCGACCGCGTCCCAGAAGGTCTGCTGATCCCGCTGCCGCTGCGCCGCCGCGGCGAGGAGCTGGTTCACCTCGGGGGCCAGGTCCCGGCTGCAGCCCGCGGGCAGGTCGCGGAGCAGCGCGCGGGCGCGCTCGCCATAATCCGTCGAGAACGCGCACTCGCGCGGGGAGGCGGAGGCGCGGATCGGGTCGAGAAGGCCCTGCACCTGCTCGAAGCTGTTGACCGCCTCCGAGACCCGCCGCTGGCGGGCGCGCAGGTCCGCCGCGAGGCGGTCGAACCCGGACCGTCCCGCTCGGGAACCGAGCTCTTGCGCGACCGCGTCGTAGGCCGTCGCGGCGTCCTTCAGGCGGCAGGCCGCGAGGGCCCGGTCCGCCTCGCCCAAGGCGGAGATCGCTTTGTCGAGGGCGGGAGACGGGGAGACGTTCTCGTCGCGATGCTCGGGTTTGGCGCCCGCCGCGTGGAGGACGACCCGGACCGCGAAGGGGCGGCCGTCCGTGACGTCGGCCCAGACCGTGAAGGTGTGCGGGCCTCCGCCGGCGAGGCTGCGCTGGCGGTCCGAGAGGATCTGGAAGCCGTCGGAGCCGCGGTCGATGAACACGAGCTCCGTGACCGCCGTGGACTGGCCCTTCTTGAGGCCGTCGAGCCAGTACGCGGCGCTGATCTCGGCCTTCTCGCCGGGGTCGTAGGCGTCCCCGTGCGGCGGCGCGTGCACGTGGAGCCCCGCGAGCTTCACGCGCACGGTCTCGGCCGGAGCGCGGCCGGGTCCGAGCGCCGAGCGCAGGACGTTTAGGAACGCCGGGTCCTTCGAGAACGCGTCGGAGGCCAGGCGGAGCTCGGCGAGCTCCTGCTGGAGCTTGTTCGTCTGGAAGAGCGCGGCGTAGTCGACCGGCAGCTCGACCAACCGCAGCGCGTGCCGGTTGTCGTCGAGGTACTTCAACAACCAGCCGCGAAGCTCGTCCGAGAGCTGCCCCGCCTTGGTATCCCGTTCGATTGACTCGCCGATCTCGGAGCCGTAACGGTGCTTGACCATCGCCAGCACGTCGGCCTTCGCTTGGGCCGCGGACGCCGGGGCGCACAGGACCTCGAGGAAGAACGGATCGACCAGACCGGCGGGGTCGCGTACCTCTCTGGCGTTGTAGCGGTGGACGAAGTCGCGGGCCCACGGGCGGGACACGTACGGGCGCTCGGGCAGCGGGAGCGAGCCCGCGGTCTTCCGCTCCGACAGGAGCTCGAGCAAAAGCGAGGCCGCCGAGCGGATCCGAGGCGTCGCGAGACCGAGCGCCGGCAACTCGAGCATCGCGCGCAGCGCCTCCTCCTTGTCCTCGGGGACGCGGCCCTGGCGGTAGCCCTGGATCGCCGCCTGCGCCTCGAGCAAGGCCGGCGCGCGGCGGACCAGAGGCTCGAGGAGATCCCACTGGACGTGCGCGAGGTGCGGCGCGCCGTCGAGCTTGTAGACCACGAGGTAGCCGCGATCGATCAGGAGCTTCAGGGTCTCGGGGCCGGCGATCTTCTCCAGCCACCGGTAGCCGCGCTCGGAAGGCCAGAGCGGCGGCTCGGCCGGTTCCGTGGGCGCGGCCGCGGGCTCAGGTGGAGCGATGCGGAGCGGAGCGCGCCGCGGCAGCTTGGACGGCCGCTCGGCCGCCGCGGCTTCTTCGTCCCCGGCCGCGGGGTCCCCCATGTCCGCTTCGCCGGGCGGCTCTTCCTCGCCGGTCGGCGTATCGTCCTCGGCCGGCTCGGCCGGGGCGGGCTTCGGCGCGGCCGCTTTCCGGTTGGGCTTTCTCGCCAGAGCGAGCGTCGGGAGGCCGAGCAGGAGGCTGACGGCGAGGCACAGGTGTCGGTTCATGATACCTCTTGGCCCATGGAGTATAGGGAGGGGCCCCAAAGGGTGTCAATACTAGCGCGGTTTAGAGCTGGAAGAAAGCCGTCAGCTTCTTGACCTCGTCGCGGATCGACTCGAGCTCGCGGCGGGCGGAGGCGTTGCCGTCGAGCTTGTCGGCAAGGTGGGCGAGGCGCTGCTCGATCGCGGCGACCCGCTCGCGGTCCTCGCCGACGTGGCGGCGGAGCGCGGCCTGCATCGCGCAGAAATCGTTGACGGTCTCGCGAAGGGCGTCGGTGTCGCGGATACGCACCTCGCCCTTGAGATTACCGTCCTGGATGCGGCGGAGGCCCGCCGTCACGACCAGGATCGGACCGACGAAGCGGTGGGACCACAGCAGCGTCACCATCGCGCCGCCCAGCAGGATGATCGCGCCCGAGAAGAAGAACGGCCCTCGCAGCGCGGCGCGGGCCCAGTCGATCGGGATGTACTGGCGGTGGAGCTCTCCGGCCGTCTGCTCGAGCCCGCGGTCGACGCTCAGCCAGCAGAGCACCAGGCTGACCGCCAAAAGCCCCAGGACGAAGGCGAGGATCTTCAGCTGCGTGGACGGGTCGATCCAGAACCGCTTGCGTTTGGGCGCGCTCATGTCGTCAGGAGCCTATTTTGGGCATATGACCGGCAGGTTGTCAATCAAACGGGTCCGTCCCAGCCGGATCGCGCCCAGGAGCCTCAGCTCGCCGCGCAGCCGCTCGGCGTCGGCAAGGGTGTCCGCGTCGACCAAACGGAGGTAGTCGATCTTCACGCCGGGGATGCCCGCGATCACGCGCTTCGCCGCCGCGAGGACGTCCTTGGGCTTGGCGCCGCGGCGGACGGCCGCCGCGGCGCCGGCGCGCAGGCCCTCCGGGAACTTGGGCGCGCCGCGAGAACGGCAAGGTCGTCGTCTCGATCT
>JACQPK010000025.1 GCA_016207565.1 Elusimicrobiota bacterium | reverse complement strand
TGTACGCCTCGTCCTCGTCCGTGTACGGCGAGGCGGGCGGCCCGCTGCGGGAGGAGGACGCCGGCGACTCGATCGCGACTCCCTACGCGATCACGAAACGGCTCGGCGAGCGGTACGTCGCGTTCTTTCGGTCGCATCACGGCGTGCCCACGGTCGTCCTGCGCCTCTTCAACTGCTACGGCCCGGGCGAGCGTCCGGGCCGGTACCGGAATGTCATCCCGAATCTCATCCACCGCGCGCTCACCGGCCGTCCGCTCGTGATCACGGGTACGGGCGACGAGACGCGGGACTTCACGTACGTCGACGACGTCGCGGCGGCCTTCCGGCTCGCCACGGAGAGGCCCGGCGCGGTGGGCGGGACGTTCAACATCGGGTCAGGGGCGCCGACGAGCGTGCGCGAGCTGATCGACCGGATCGGAGCGCTCGTCGGGCCCGTGCGCGTCGAACACGCTCCGCGGCGCTCGTGGGACGTCGTCACCCACCGGACCGCAGGCATCAGCGCGGCCCGAACGACGCTCGGCTACTCGCCGCGCGTCGGCCTCGATGACGGGCTGCGACGGACGCTCGCGTGGCTTCAGACGCTGGACCTGGAGCGATACGACACCGGGTGAGGCGACTGCTCCTCGTCACGTACGCGTTCCCTCCGGTGCTCACCGCGGAGGCGATCAACGTCACCCGCACCCTCCGAGCGCTCGAGGACCTCGGCTGGACCGCGACCGTCCTGACCGCGGACCCGAAGACGGTCGAAGGTCCGCGCGATCCAGGGTTGTCCGAACGACTGCCGCGTTCGGTCGAGGTCCACGTGGCTCCGACCATCGAGGGGCCCTTCCGTCGCGCTTATCGGGCGCCGCTGCGGCTCATGCTCCACGCGGGCCTTCCGGAAGAGCAGATCCTCTGGTATCCGCAGGCGGTCGCGGCCGGGACGCGGCTGGTCTCGCGCGAGCGAGCCGAGGTGATGCTCTCGTGGGCGTCGTACCACGCGAGCAACGTGGTCGGCCTCGCGCTCCACGCGCGGTCCGGCATCCCGTGGGTCGCGCACTCGAGCGATCCCTGGACGCGCAGCCTGTACTTCCCGTGCCGCCCGCTCCAGAGACTGACGGCGGGAGTGCTCGAACGCGCGATCTTCCAGCGAGCGGACGCGCTCACGTTCACGACGCGCGAGACGGTCGAGCTCGTCATGGCGGATCGTCCCGCCGCCTGGCGCGCGAAGGCGGTCGTCGTACCGCACGGCCACGAGGGCGCGGACGAGGCGCTCACTGCCCGCAGCGCGGGCGGCCCGCTCCGCCTGGTCCACGCCGGCCAGTTCTACAAAGGGATGCGGACGCCGCTGCCGCTCATCGCGGCGATCGCCGAGCTGAACCAGGTCCGGCCGCTCGCGGGTCGCCTCGAGCTGCTCCTGGTCGGGCCGGCGGTCCCCGAGCACGAGGTGGCGGCGCACCGGCTCGGGGTCGATGACATCGTTCGGTTCGCGGGGCAGGCGTCCGCGCTGGAGGCGCGGCGGGCCTCCAGCCGCGCGGACGTCCTCGTCGTCATTGACGCTCCGTCCCGCGGACCGAGCGTGTTCCTCCCGACGAAGCTCGTCGAGTACCTTCCGCTCGGAAAGCCGATCCTTGGCCTCACGCCCGAGAGCGGTGCCTCCGCGAATCTCCTGCGGCGCGCGGGCTGCGCCGTCGTGCCGCCGGACGACCCGGTCGCGATCGCCGCCGCGCTGCGCGCGCTCCTCGATGCGTACGAAGCGTCCGGATGGACGCCGCCGAGCCCGCCCCCCTCGCTCGCGCACGTCGCGCGCGGATACGAGATCCGCCGGACGGCGGCTCGGCTCGCCGGCGTGCTGGAGGACGTCGCCGCGGGCCGCCCTACGTCTTCGACGCCATGAGCTCGCGGTAGAGGTGCGCCTCCCGCGGTGCCATCGCGTTGGCCCCCATGCGTTCCATGAGGGCGCGGCCGGACGCGCCGAGGCGGGCGCGCAGTCCCGGGTCCTCCTGGAGCTGGCGCAAGGCGCGGGCGAAGCCCTCGGCCGTGTTGTCCACGAAGATGCCGACCTCGCTGACGAGATCGGGAAACGGATCCGACGCGGTCCTGGCCGCAACGACGGGGAGGCCCGACGCCATCGCTTCCAGGACCGGGATCGTGACGCCTCCATGCTGGTTCGACGCGGCGTAGGCGTCGGCGTTCCGGTACTCGTGGTCGATCTCCCCGTGAGGCACTGCGGGTGACATCTCGAGCCGAGCGCCCATCCCGAGTCGATCGCCGAGACGTCGTATCGCTCCCGCAAGCGGCCCATCCCCGACGATACGGAGGCGTCCGCTGAGCGATGCCATAGCACGTACGACGTTCGACGGGTCTCGGTCGGGGTCGAGCCTGCTGACGATCAGGACCGTGAACGGTCGGTCGGGCCTGTGTGCGGCAGGCCGGAATCGATCCGTGTCCACGCGGTTGTGGATGACCTCGACCCGCCGCGCTCCCTTCTTCTCGGCGTATCGCCTGATGAAGCGGTACACGCAGATGACCGCGTCCGCCCGGCGGAGCACGTCGGGCTCGACCACGCGGCCGAGGATGGTCTGGGCCACAAACGGGCGCCATTGACGGTCGTGCAAAAGCCGCGCTCGGATGTCCCGGTCGAAGTCCGCGTGGAGGGAAACGACGGCGGGGACGCCAAGCCGCTCGGCTGCGTGGACGGCGAGCCAGGATTGGATTTGCGGTGAGTATCCGCGGATCGCGTCAGGCCGGAAGTCAGCGAGCACCGGCATGAGCCGATCGAGTTCGCCTTCGAGAAAGCCTCGGAGATCGAGGAAGCGACGCTTCGACCATCGCGACATCCAACCGGACGGATGAAGCGTCACAGTGGCGTCCCCCCCCATCGTCCGGATCTTGTCGAGTGGAGCCTCCTCCAGCGCGGGACTGACGATGAGGACGCGGTCGAAGAGGTCCGCGGGGTTGTAGTAGCCGGCCTTGATCTCCCCCTTACGGACGTACCACGAGAGGGGTCCATCCGGGAAGACGGCTATGCGAGGCACGGCGCGCCCACGACCACGCGGACATGATGACGACGATCGCGCCGCGCGCTCCGCCGCTGGCGCGAGCACGCTTCGACTACCGTTGGCTGGGTGACCGCAGACGAGCGTTTCATGGTCGACGGTGCGCTCCGCAGCGCTGATGAGGTGCGGAGGATCTTCCGGCCGGAAGGCGGAGTCCCGCCGCGGCTGAGCATCCGGCAGCGCGTCGCGGCGCGGATGGTGGGTCGCGCCGGGAAGCGTGGGCGCCTCCTGGATGTCGGGTGCTACGCTGGCACGTTCCTCGACGCGATGGGCCGGCTCTATCCGGAGCTCGAGCTCACCGGCGTCGACGCGTACCCGGACAACATCCGCATCGCACGCCTTCTCTACCCCGAGCGCGCGTCGTCTTTCCGCTGCGAGAGCGTGTACGCGCTCGACCTCCCGGACGCGTCATTCGACTTCGTCACGTTCCTGGAGGTCCTCGAGCACGTCGACCGGCCGGTCGATGCCGTGCGCCAGCTCAATCGCGTGATCGCGCCCGGCGGGCACATCGTGCTCTCGACGCCGAACGGCGTCTCCGCGCGGCACGTGCTCCACAC
>JACQPK010000309.1 GCA_016207565.1 Elusimicrobiota bacterium | reverse complement strand
GTCAGGAACCGGACGGTGGACGCTGTTCTGGCGTGGCACCCCGACAGGCTGCATCGGTCGCCACTTGAGCTCGAGGAGTTCATCGACATCATCGAGGCGGCACAGATCCCCGTCGTGACCGTGCAGGGCGGCGAATACGACCTTTCGACAGCGTCAGGGCGCATGACCGCCCGCGTCGTCGGTGCGGTTGCGCGCCACGAGTCCGAGCACAAGTCCGAACGCATTCGGAGGAAGCACGAGGAACTCGCTAGGAAGGGCGCCGTCAGCGGCGGCGGTGATCGGCCCTTCGGCTATGAGCCCGACCGCATCACGATTCGCCGCCGGGAAGCGACCCTCATCCGCGAGGGCGCGCACCGCATTCTGGCCGGCGAAAGCCTCCGCAGCGTGGTCCGGCGCTGGAACGGGTCCGGCATCAAGACGAGCACCGGACGCGGTTGGTACACGAGCGCGGTGCAGCGCGTCCTAAACAGCGCTCGGATCGCCGGATTGCGTGAGTATCGGGGGGAACTCTATCTGGGCATCTGGCCCGCGATCGTCGATCGGTCTCAGTGGGAGCGCCTGAGGGCGGTCCTCACCGACCCAGCACGCCGCACGAATCGGACTGCGCGGAAGTACCTTCTTACTGGACTCCTTCGCTGCGGGATGTGCGGAGCGAAACTCGTCGCTCGCCCACGGTCCGCGGAGTGCTCCGCGAACCGCGGGCACCAGGTCGCGCCACGGCTCGACAAGGCGCGGAGAAGCCGGATGGACGAGAGTCTCCGGACCTGCCTCGATTGCGGCGCTTCGGCCGAAGCTCGGGCGACGTACGTCTGCGCCAGTGGCCCGGACTTTGGCGGGTGCGGGAAGATCCGTCGCCTGGCCGGCCCCGTTGACGATCTTGTGAGCAAGCTCGTGATCTTCCGCGTGGATGGGTCTGATCTGCGTGCGGCGCTCGAGGAACAAGAGCGCGCTGTTCGGGCCGGTCCCGATCGCAGTGACCTCGGCTCGCTCGAAGGCCAGCTCGAGCAGCTCGCGCGCGATCATGCCAACGGGCGCATCGGTCGGCGCGAGTGGCTGGCGGCTCGCGACGAGGTACAGACGCGCGTCGATGCGCTCCGGGCAAGCATCCGCCGTGAACAGCGAACGGCGGTCCTTTCGCCCTACCTCCGTGACCGAGCCACACTTGCTGGGCGCTGGGCGGATCTCAGCGTCGACGAGCGACGCGCCATCCTCAAGGTCGTTCTCGACAAGGTCGTTGTTCACCCGGCCATCCCCGGCCGAAACAAGTTCGACCCAAGCCTCATAGAGCCCGTCTGGCGGATTTAGGCCAAAGGATCTTTGCGTTCGTGGCGATTGTTGGCGCGCTCATTGGGCCATCGTCTCGAGCGAGCATGGCTCGACTAAGTGCGACCTTCCACCGACCTATGCGGACGATGTGATCACCCGGAGCGATGCCCACCTCTCTGCCGTGCGCTCGGATGCGTCCCGCGGCGCGCACGGCGCGACGGTCCGCCGTGCGCGCGCTCAGGTCCTGCGAGAAGCGAGGCGATCTGCTGCAGCGCGTCGGCATCTGCGAGGTGGAGTGGAAGTCCCTGCGCAACGGTTGTGCGCTCGACGATCCCACGAACGACATCGGCGTCAGCTCTGAGGCTCCGATCATCGGGCGCCGTCGCTGGCGCGTGCCTCCGCGGCACAGCCTCGACCACGGAAGGGAGTGGACGCCTCGGCTCGCGCATTTCGGAACATCAACGGCCTCCTCTTGTAAGGGGTGTTGACGGAGCGAACCGTGGTCGCGTGAACCATCGCCCTCCGGGGCTCTCAGCGCGGCCGGAAGCCCATCGTTCGTGATGGGGTCGCTGGCGGATTCGCGAGCGCGTCGAGGACCTGGAGAGGATCTCGGCAAGTAGCTCGTCGTGCCCCTCGACCCGTCGCGCGAAATCCTCGATGCGCTGCCGCAGGTCGGCGTACTGACCTTGAGCGCGCCGGAGCTGCACGAAGGCACGCATGATCAGGATGTTGACCGCCACCGCGCGTTCGCTGCCAAGAATCCTTGTGTCACTGAGTCTGTACCTGCGTAACCGCTATATGGCCCGGCTAGGAAGTCCTCGCTACCGGCAGCCTTGGACAATCGACGCGTTCCCGGCGTTGTCGACTAGGTGATGAGCACGCCCTGTAGGCGGCCGTTCGTGAGATGCCGGGGTGCTCACCCACCCCGAACGGTCTCGACAGGCGGTGAGTCCCGCACCACGGCGAAGGTCTCGGCGGGCGTCCGTCGGTCGAGTGTTCGGCGAGGCGTATGCGCTGAGGTCGCCCCTGGTGGCGCCGCAAGGGCATGTGGCCCGAGAGACGATGACTCGCCTTGGCAGCATGTGTTCTGGTGCGCCGCTAGCATACCGTTAGTGCCTTCGCGGCCTAGAGTGGAACTGCATCGGGAGGGAACCGCTTGGACGCGTCGTCAAAGTCCCGTCGGAGGAGCGCCGGACGCGATGGCCACGGCAGCGCCGCAGCGACGACTACGACGACAAAGGGACGCGCGTACGAGCACATCCGTCGGAGCATCCTCGACGCCCGGATCCCGGTCGGGACCGCGCTTTCGGAGTACCAGTTAGCGAAGGAGATCGGGGTCAGCCGGACTCCCGTCCGCGAAGCTCTGAAGCGCCTTGAGCAGGACGGTCTCGTACGGTCGGTCCCACGCCGGGGGACGTTCGTGGCCAATCTCACCGTCCGCGACATCGTCGAAATCTACCAGATACGCATCCAGCTCGAGGGCTTGGCAGCAAGGGTCGCAGCCGAGCGGATGGACGCGGCGGGGCTCGCGGAGCTCATTCGTGGGCTCGACAAGGCTGACAAAGCCGCTCGACAAGGCCGCACGGATGCCGCACGCGAACACGACCGCCACATGCACAAGAAGATCATCGAGTCGACCTCGAACGGCCGACTCGCTCAGATCCTGACCACCCTCGACGATCAGGTCCACCGCATCCGCCAGCGCGCCCTCAGCCACCCTTCGCGCGTTCCGGCGACGCTCGCCGAACATCGCGCCATGCTCGACGCGATCGCCAAGCGCAATCCAAGTCGGGCCGAGAAGACGATGCGCGACCACCTGCAGGCCGCACCGGAGAACGCAATCCACATGGCCCTCGCGGGAACGGTGTTCTAGGCATGACCGCAGGAGCGGACGATCACTTCGACGAGGAGCTAATCGGGCGCTGCCGACGCATCGGAACGGCCACCTGGAGCGACGCTCTCGACAGCCTTGGGATCGATGGCGTGCTGCGTGGATTGACCGTTCGCAGCGGCAACGGCCGCGTTGCCGGCGAGGCGGTCACGGTGCAGGAGGAAGTGGCGCCGTTCGGGACCTTCGATCTCTCGCACTTCGACGTCGGAGGAATCATCGAGGCGACATCGCCCGGCTCGATTGCGGTCGTCGCCATGGACGGCGCTGACGTTTCGACCTTCGGCGGTCTGTCCGCGCGCGCCGGTGCGCAGCGCGGGATAGCGGGAGTTGTCGTTGACGGCGGCTGCCGCGACGTGGAGGAGATCCGAGCCGCAGGCATTTACCTCGCGAGCTGCCACGTCACGCCTCGGTCGGGTAAGCGGCGGGTCAAGGTCGTCGCCATCGGCGAGCCCGTGGTCTGCGGCGGGGTGCGAATCGCCGCCGGCGACTGCGTCATCGCGGACGAGACCGGCGTCGTCGCAGTCCCAGCCGATCGGCTCCGCGAAGCTCTGGCCATCGCCGAGGCGCTCGAGAGGAACGACCGCAGGTTCGAGTGCGAGCTGTTGAGAGGCGCGGAGTTCGGTGCGGTGGCGTCCCGACTCGGCCACCTGTAGATGCCGCAACTCACCTTCGTCGAAGCCATCCGCACGACCCTGTGCAACGAGATGGAGCGCGACGAGCGCGTCATAGTGCTCGGCCTCGACGTGGGCCGGCTCGGCGGTGTTTTCCGCGCAACGCAGGGACTCCAGGAGCGATTCGGCGGCGAGCGGGTCGTCGACACACCTCTCGCGGAGGGCGCAATCCTCGGCGCGTCCCTCGGGCTGGCGATCGCCGGTCTGCGCCCCGTGCCGGAGATCCAGTTCCTCGGGTTCACCCATCAGGGCTTCCATCAGATCGGCGCCCAGATCGGCCGGTATCGCTTCCGCTCGCGGGGCCGGTACTCCGTCCCCGTGACGATCCGTGCTCCGTTCGGCGGCGGTGTGCGCACGCCGGAGTTCCATCCCGACGCGATCGAGGCCCAGTTCGTCCAGGCCCCTGGCATCAAGGTCGTCTGCCCAATGCGGCCGTACGACGCCAAGGGGATGCTCATCGAGGCGATCCGCGGCCAGGACCCCGTTCTGTTCCTCGAGCCGCAGCGCCTTTACCGCTCGATCAAAGAGCTGGTACCCGACGAGGATTACACGATCCCGTTCGGGAAGGCGCGCATGGCGCGCGAGGGCGACGACGTCGTTCTGGTCGCGTGGAGCGCGGCGGTGGAGCTCTGCCTGCGCGCGTGCGCCGCGCTCGAGGAGGACGGGATCTCCGCGGCCGTCCTCGATCTGCGTTCACTCGTGCCTCTCGACGTGGACGCGCTCGTCGAGGCTGCTCGGCGGACGGGGAAGGTCGCCGTCGTGCAGGAGGCGCCGCTCAGCGGCGGCTTCGGCGCGGAGGTCGTCGCGACAATCCAGCAGGAGGCCTTCTACTCGCTGGACGCGCCGGTGGCGCGCATCGCGAGCTGGGACGTCCCGTACCCGCCGGGCGCGCTCGAGGACCACTACCTGCCGTCGGTCCAGCGCGTGCGCACGGCGGTGCGGAAGCTGGCCGAGGGGTAGATGGTGAGAGCGACGAAGACGCGCGACGTGCCTAGCGCCGTGCCTAGCGCCGTGCCTAGCGCGGACGAGCTCACGCCCCTGCGCCTCCTGGATGTCGACGGCACCGCGCTCGGCCCGCCTCCGATGTCGGAGGCACTGACGCTCGAGGCGCTGCGTCTCATGAAGCTCTCGCGCGCGCTCGATGCGCTTGCGACAAAGCTCCAGCGGCTCGGTCGAATCGGCATCTACGGACCGGTCCATGGCCAGGAGGCCAGTGTGGTCGGGTCCGCGTTCGCGCTCGACCCGGCGCGCGACTGGATCGTCCCCGCGACTCGCGAGCAGCCGGCGATGCTGCGGCACGGCCTCCCGCTCGACCGGATGCTCGCCCGGTACATGGGCCGGATCGACCACGCCCGCATCCCAGACGGCGTGAACCTATTGCCGCGCAGCGAAGCCATCGCGGCGCAGCTCCCGCACGCGGCCGGCCTGGCGTGGGGGCTGAAACTCCGAAGGGTGCGTGCCGCCGTGCTCGTGTACCTGGGCGAGGGCGCGTCGTCAGAAGGCGACTTCCATGAGTCCGCGAACCTCGCGGGCGTGCTCGGCGCGCCGCTCGTGATGTTCCTGCAGAACAACGGGTACGCGATCTCGACGCCCGCGGCGACGCAGTCGGCGGCGCGGTCGCTCGCGGCGCGCGCGCTGGGCTACGGTTTCGATGGATGCCGCGTCGACGGCAACGACCTGTTCGCCGTATATGCCGCAACCAGACAGGCGCTGCAGCGCGCGCTCGACGGGCACGGCCCCACACTGATCGAGTCGCTCACGTATCGCATCGGCTTCCACAACACAACGGACAACCCGAAGGCGTACAGGGACGACGCCGAGGTCGCCCAGGCAGTCGAGCGCGATCCAATCGGTCGCGTCGAGCGCTACCTTGCGCGGCTCGGCCGCTGGGACGACGCGCAGGCCGAGGAGATGCGAGAGTCAATCGACCGCGAGCTCCAGACGGCGCTCGCGACAGCTGCGTCCGCGGCGCCGCCGACACCCGAGGCGGTCTTCGAGCACGTCTACGCTGACCCTCCGGACCGCATCCGCCGCCAGCGCGAGGAGGCGGTGGCGCTCCGGAGATCTGCGGGGGCCTGAGCGGTAGCCGCATGATTGATACAGCAATCCCGCTCGCGGCGGTGGCGAACGAACTCGATGAGGTGCGCCAGCGGCTCGCTCGCGAGGTCGCGGCGACCGGCGAGGACGCACACCAGGTCGCGATGGACCATCTTGTCTGGGCTCACGCGCACGTGCGCGCCGCGAGCGCGATGCGGGAGTGGTCCGAGCGGACCGGTGATGCGGCGGTGGATGCGATGGCTGCGGCGGCCGAGGCGACCGCACTCGCGGACGTGCGCGGGCATTCGCTGGACCAGGCCGTCGCAGACGACCTGCGCCTCGCTTCAATCGGCACGGCTCCTCCACCTTTCGAGGACCTCGGAGGCTCGGCGGACCACCGCCTACTGCGCTCGACGCTACGGGACTTCGCGGACCGGGAGATCGCTCCGATCGCCCAGGCCGTCCACCGGAACGACGCCAACCTTCCGGAGCATGTCATCACAGGCGTCGCTCGACTCGGCCTGTTCGTGATCTCGATCCCCGAGGAATACGGCGGCTCGCGCCAGGAGCGGCCCGACACGAAGGCCATGCTAATCGCGACCGAGGAGCTGTCGCGGGCCTCGCTCTGTGTCGGTGGGAGCCTCATGACCCGACCCGAAATCCTCGTTCGGGCACTGCTGACCGGTGGGACGGAGGACCAGCGTCGCGTCTGGCTCCCGGCAATCGCGAGCGGCGCCCAACTCGTTGCCGTCGCGGTCACCGAGCCCGACCAGGGCAGCAACGTCGCCGAAGTCAAGTGCCGCGCGCGGCGGCTCCCCTCGGGGGACTGGGAGCTCACCGGCGCGAAGCTCTGGTGCACCTTTGCCGGCCGGGCTGAGCTGCTCACCGTGCTGTGCCGGACCGGCGAAGGGGGGCACCGCGGCCTCTCGCTCTGCGCCCTCGAGAAGCCGGCGTTCCCCGGCCACGAGTTCGAGCATGTGCAGCCCGAGGGCGGCGTCCTGCGCGGAAGGGCAATCCCGACCCTTGGCTACGGCGGGATGCACAGCTTCGAGCTCGTCTTCGACCACTACCGGGCGCCGGCGGGCGCGCTCGTCGGCGGCGAGGCCGGGATCGGACGCGGCTTCTACCTGCAGATGGAGGGCTTCGCGGTCGGCCGCCTGCAGACGGCCGCGCGGGCGGTCGGCCTGATGCAGGCGGCGCTCGAGGCCGCGCGGTCACGTACACCGACCAGCGGCGCGTCTTCGGACGCGCCCGAGAAGGACCTGCAGCTCGTGCGGGCCAAACTCGGCGCGATCGCCGTCCGCACGAGCGCGGCGCGCCAGCTGAGCTATCGTGCGGCTAAGTTGAGTGACGCCGGTGACGGGCAGGTCGACGCGTCCCTCACGAAGCTGTACGCATCGCGGATGGCCGAGCTTGTGACGCGCGAGGTGATGCAACTGCACGGCGGCATGGGCTACGCCGAGGAGACCGACGTCTCGCGCCACTTCGTCGACGCCCGCGTGCTCGCGATCTTCGAGGGCACCGAGGAGGTCCTCTCGTTGCGCGTCATCGGTCGATCGCTCCTGCGGGCACCATGACCGTGCCGCCGATCCTGCGTGGTCTCCGGATCGTCGAGATCTCGGCATTCGTGGCGGCCCCGCTCGCCGGATCGACGCTGGCCGACCTCGGTGCCGAGGTCGTACGCGTCGATCCGCCAGGTGGGGGCATAGACTCGCACCGCTGGCCACTGCATGATGGCCAGAGCCTGTATCGGGCCGGCCTCGACCAGGGAAAGCGCTCGGTCGTGCTCGATACGCGCACCGAGCGCGGCCAGCGCATCGCGACGGGCCTCATCGTGCACGCCGGCGCCGTGCTGACGAACCTCCCCGCACGCGAGTGGTCCTCGTACGAGCGCCTCTCACAGCAGCGACCCGACCTAATCATGGCCGTGATCACGGGCAACCCGAATGGCTCGACGGCGGTCGACTACACAGTTAACGCCGCCGTCGGCTTCCCTTACGTCACCGGTCCGGAGACGTGGGAGGGACCCGTGAACCACGTGCTCCCGGCGTGGGACTTGCTCACCGGCTACCTCGTCGCCGCGGGGATGATCGCCGCCGAACTGCACCGCGCCAGCACCGGCGAGGGGCAACTGGTGAAGGTGAGCCTCGCCGACGTCGCACTATCGGTCGCCGGCCACCTCGGGCTCATCGCCGAGGCGCAACTGAACGAGGAACCGCGCGGCCGCTACGGCAACCACCTGTACGGCTCGTACAGCGGCGACTTCCCGACAGCCGACGGGCGGCGCCTCATCGTGGTCGCGCTCACCGCCCGGCAGTGGACGAGCCTTGTCGACGCTCTCGGAGCGGCCGACGAGGTCCGCGCACTCGAACAGCGCCTTGGCATGGACCTTCACGACGAGGGAGCACGGTTCCGCGCACGGGGAGAGATCTCGGCCGTCATCGAGCCGTGGATCGCCAGGCGCCCGCTCGCCGAGGTCGGGAGGATTTTCGATGAGCACGGCGTTCTGTGGGGTCCCTATCAGACGTTCAAGCAGTTGCTACGCGAGGACGCGCGGTGCTCGGCGGCGAACCCGCTCTTCGCCGATATCGAGCGCCCCGACATCGGCCGGTGGCTGCATGCCGCATCGCCACTCGTATTCGGCCGCGCTGGCCGACGGCATCCCGCGGCAGCGCCCGCCTTGGGCGCGGATACCCGTGAGGTGCTTCAATCCTGGCTTGACATGCCGGATGGTGACATCGCCCGGCTCGCGAAAGCCCGCGTTGTAGGCGTAGGCCAGGCATGAGTGAGGTCACGGTCTCGATGCCGAGGCTCGGCGAATCGGTCACCGAGGGGACCCTGGTCAAGTGGCACGTGCAGCCAGGAGCGAAGGTGGCGGCGTTGGATGTGATCGCGGAGGTCGACACCGACAAGGTCAGCGCGGAGATTCCCGCGCCCGTGAGCGGCAAGGTCCTGACGCTTCTCGTCGACGAAGGAGCCACGATCCCGGTCGGCGGGGAGATCGCGGTCATCGAAACGGAGGCGGCCGTGGCCAGTCCACCCGCACCGACCCTTCTAGAAGAGGCGCCAGCCGTCGTTGCGCAGACCATCACCGCGCCAGCGCCAGAGGTGCACGCGCACTCGCCCGCTGTCCGCGCGCTCGCTGAGGCTAACCGAATCGATCTCGGGTCCATGCCAGGCACGGGCGCCAACGGGCGGATCACACGGAACGATGTTCTACGCGAGATCGCTCGGGTTCAGCGGGATCCCGAAGTGCCCCGGTCGCTACAGAGCGCGGCTGCCGAGAGCGACACGGTCGTGC
>JACQPK010000024.1 GCA_016207565.1 Elusimicrobiota bacterium | reverse complement strand
TTATTCGCGTGTTACTCCGGGTACCGGGAGTACCGCGCTAATATAACGCACTTCTCGTCAGCCCCACCCCAGCCCCTTAGACATGTGCATACGCCTTGCACGCGCGATGTTCCGACCTGCATTCGGGTCGCTACTTGGCCCGAGCAGATGGGGCTGGGCAGTGAGGTGCCGGCCGGCACGCCGGCGGAGGTCAGGAGACCTTGAAAACGACCGCGTCGAGCACGCCGCGCGCGGTGTCCACGAGTGCGATGATGCCCTTTGCGCGGGGCGCTTGCGATGCTAGGATGCTATCTTGACGCGGCTTCTGTCTGCCCTGCGAGGCGGTTCAAGGGCGCGATCGCGATCAAGAGGGACTATTTCATGGCGCGCCCTGGCCCAGTTCCAGGGCGACCTCCAGGTCGATGATCTTCTTCTTCACCGCTCCAGCGTCCGAAGCGTGCGGCGCCCCGAGGAGGTAAAGCCTCATGTTGGCTATGGCGTCCTCGATAGCTCCGGTCTTCTCCTGCACCAGGCCCAGGTTGAAGTACGCCTCGGCCCACCAGGGCGCGAGCGCGATCGCCTGCTCCATCTCCTTGGCCGCCCTGGCCAGCCCGTCGACGTTCTCCGCCCTCTTCGAGAACGCCATGCCGCGCAGCATGTGGAGGTTGGCCTCCTCCGGGACCGCGGGCTTGGGGTCCAGCGACGCGGCGAAGGTCACGATCTTCTCCCTGAGCCGCCGAGCCTCGGGCGTGGCCCCGGGAGCGAGCTGCGCGGCT
Source organism: Elusimicrobiota bacterium (assembly GCA_016207565.1). GTDB lineage: Bacteria > Elusimicrobiota > Elusimicrobia > UBA1565 > JACRDR01 > JACRDR01. The sequence goes on along the minus strand of JACQPK010000024.1, from coordinate 7,016 downwards.
GACGCGTAGCGGGACAGCGCCTCCTCGCTCCTTCCGTTCCGGCGCGCCTCGTCGCCTTCCTTCTCCGCGGCCTGGATCCGGGGGAGCGCGGACTCGACCCGGGCCTCGGCCTCGCGCTGCTCAGCCTGCCGGGCCTTGGCGCGCGCCGCCTCAACGCGGACGGCCGGGGCATCGAGGACCAGGCTGTCGATCTCTTTCCAGCACGCGTCCGCCCTTTTGGCGTGCTCGGCGAAAAGGGCGTTCACCGGCTCCCCATACGCCCTCAAGCTCAAGTCCGCCCCGGCCTCGATCAGCAGGCGCGCGATCACTTTCCTCTGTTCGTTGCATGGCCGAGCGAAACGGATCAGCCAATAGATAGGCGGCCCCCAATCCGTCGTCAAGTTGCCCGATTGCGCGTTGACGTTCGCCCCGCGCGCGAGGAGCAACCGCACGACGTCCAGATGCCCGTTCGCGACCGCCTCGTGCAAGGCGGTTTGGGAGCCGTTCATGATGTCTTTGGTGTTCACGCTTGTCCCTCGATCGAGCATGCGCCCGACCTGCCGGACGTCGCCGCGCCTGGCCGCGCGGTTGAAGGCCGGGGCGCAGGCGGAAGTAATCAGGACCAAGGCGAGCGGCAGCAGGCGTTTGACGATCATGGGCTGTTCAACCTCCTCTTGAGGTCCGCGTCTTTCGCGGGGTCGTAGGGCTTCGGGTCGGCGAATTTCAGCCCCTCCCGAGGGAGCAGCTCGTCCGGACCGAGCGCCTGGCGGGAGTCCGCCTTCGCCTGCTCCTCGGCCGAGATCGCCCCGGGCCTTCCGCCCGGGCCGAGGTTCAGGGGCCGGCCGTTCTTGAAGTAGAGGTAGTCGGTCGGCGCAGGCGCCCGGGCCGCGGGCCGGCCCTTGCACTTGGCCAGGTTCTGCAGTTCGGCGTTCAGGCAGTCGAGGTGCTTGAGGTTGGTGGAGTGGCCCGAGCACGCCTCGGATTGCTTCTTGAACGCCCCGAAGCAATCTGAATGAGCGAGGAGCTCCACGCCTTTCGCGTCTCCGCCCGCGGCGTCGATCAAGGGCAGAGCCTTCTTGAAATCCTGATTGCAGTAGTCGAGCCAAACCTTGTGCCGCGCCTCGTAGGAGGAGAGCTTCTCCTCGTACTCCTGGCCGTCCGCGTAGGCCGAGCGCGTCGGGTAGAGGACTGGATGCAGCTTGCACCAATCCCGCACGGAATTTTCCAGCGCGGTGACCGCCTCGCGCGATACGCGATCGATCACTTCCCGTCGCTGCGTCTCGCGCTCGTGGTACTCCTTGAACTTCAGCTCATGGTCTTCGGGGTCGCTTCCCTTGAATCCCAGGTCCGCCGCGGCCGAGGCGCCCTTAAAGCCGCTCAGAAGCTCCTCCTTGTCCGCCTCGAAACGCCGCTTGCGCTCGGCCTCCGCCTCGCGGGCCCTGCGCTCCTCCTCCTCCAAGAGCGCGGCCTCCTCGGCCGCCCGACGGCGCCGCTCTTGGGGGCTGCCGCCCGCGAGCGCGGCCCCGATCGCCTGGCCGAGCGAGAGAGACAACTGCTGCATCGTCTGGCGCATGAGGTACTGGTCCGGGCTCATCGGGGCCATGCCCGCGCCCGAGGACTCGCCCGAGCACTGGCAGCTGTAGTCGCAGCCGGAATACGCCTTGCCTTGCTCGACGACGCGCATGCAGCTCGCTCTGTCCGCGAAGCGCTTGGACTGAGAGGGAACCCGCGACGCGGCCACGCAGCGCAGGTGAAGGATGCAGTCCGCGGTCGCCGGCGCGGGCAGGAGCAATGCCGCCAGCAAGGGAACGGCCGCCCTGCCAAGGAGCACGGACATCTCCTCGTACGCTACATCATTTCCTCCACGGGCGACCCGGGCAAATTAGGGTGTCAAATAGAGGCCGCCAACCCGGCTCAGTGGCACGCGGCGGCGTGAAGAAAGCCGGCGGTCAGCGGACCTCGAAGACGACCGCGTCGAGCACGCCGCGCGCGGCGTCCACGAGCGCCAGGCGGTGCGGCCCCGGGCGGGGCGCCCACTCCGCGGCGGCGACCGCCGTGCCGTCGAGCTCCCAGGAGAGCCCCTTGCCGGCGGGCTCCGACTCGAACGCGATCAGCTGCGCGCCGGGCGGTATCTCGGGGTCGAACGCGAAGACCGCGCCGCTCGTGGGGTAGACGATCCGCGCGACGGGGCCGTCGAGCCGCGCGAGCGCGCCCGCGGGCTCGGTGCCGCGGAGGAACCACTCGTCCCTCCCGGCCTCCGGGGTGGGAAACTCCACCCGCCGCCGGACCAAAGTCTTCGGCGGGGCCGGGGACCGGCTGGTCCGGCGCCGGTGCAGGCGGTCCATCAGTTCGGCCCAGAGGGGCGCGGCGCCCGTGACGCCGCTCACGTTCCACATCGGCGAACCGTCGAAGTTTCCGACCCAGACGCCCACGGTGTAGCGCTCGGAGAAGCCGACGCACCAGTTGTCGCGCATGTCCTTGCTCGTGCCCGTCTTCACGGCCGTCCAGTAGCGCGTCGCCAGCGCGCTCTCGAGGCCGAAGGTGCCGGCACGGGCCTCGCGGTCGGCCAGGATGTCGGCGACGATGAAGGCAGCCTCGCTCGAGAACGCGCGCGGCCCGCTCCCGGCCGGGCCGGGCGAGAGCCGCAGCGGCCCCGGCCGGCCGCCCCGGGCCAGCGACCGGTAGGCGGCGACGAGCTCCCACAGGCTCACGTCGGCAGTGCCCAGCGCGAGCGCCGGGCCGTAGAAGGACGCCGAGCGCAGGTCCCCGATCCCGACCGCGCGAAGCGTCTCCACGAAGGAGTCGACCCCGGCCAGTTGGATCGTCCGGACCGCGGGCACGTTGATGGAGGAGGCCAACGCGCCGCGTACCGAGACCGGCCCCCGGAAGCGTTCGTCGTAGTTGGCGGGCCTGAACACCCCGGGGCCTTCGGGGAGCTCGAACGGGGCGTCGTCGAGGAGCGTGGCGGCGGTGAGCAGGCGGCGGTCGAGCGCCGCCGCGTACAAAAACGGCTTGAGCGTGGAGCCGGCCTGACGGCCCGCGCGGACGCCGTCGACGTGGACCGCGCTCGAGCCGGCGCCGGCGTTGCCGACGTAGGCGAGCACCTCTCCGGTCGCGTTGTCGACGGCGAGCAGCGCCCCGTCGCGCACGTTTTGGGCGGAGAGCCCGCGCAGCCGGGCGCGCAGGGCCTCGACCGCGAAACGCTGCAGCTCTGCGTCGAGGGTGGAGGCGAGCGTCGCCCGCTCAGGCCCGCCGCCGCCTCGCTCCTCGAGGAGCCGGCGCGCGGCGTGGGGCGCCCAGGCCGCGTGCGGCTCGATCCGGTAGGGCCCGCGCAGCGCGCGGCGCGCCGTCTCGAGGACCGGCTCGGGCGCGGCCCCATGGCCCCCGCGGGCCAGCAGCCGTCCGGCGTGCCCGGCGAGCCGCTCGGGCGTCGACGCCGGCGAGCGCAGGAGCGACGCGAGCAGGGCGGATTCCACCGCGTCGAGCCCGTGGGCGTCTTTGCCGAAGAGGCCGCGGGAGGCCGCCGCGACGCCCTGGAGCTCCCCGCGGAAGGTCGCGAGGTTCAGGTAGGCCTCGAGCACCTGCTCCTTCGTCCAGCGTCGCTCGAGGGCGCGGGCCTGGAGGGCCTGGCGCGCCTTCTGGCGGAGGGTCCGCCGGGGGCCCGGCAGCCCAGACCCTGGGCCCGGCAGCCCAGACCCTGGGCCCGGCGGCCGCAGGCTCCGGTCGAGCAACGACGCGAGCTGCATCGTGATCGTGCTCGCCCCGCGGGGGCGGCGCGAGGCGCCCGAGCGGAGCGCGGCGGAGGCCGCCGCGAGCCAGTCGACGCCCGAGTGCGAGAAGAACCTCCGGTCCTCGGCGAGCACCACCGCCGCGGTCAAGGCCGGCGAGACGGCGCGCAGCTCGACCCAGTCGAGGCGCCGTCCGTCGGAGTCCGCGCGCAGCTCGTGGAGCGGCGTGCCCCGCCGGTCGAGCAGCACCGCCTCGGTGCCGTGGAAGGAGCGCCGCACGCGCTCGAACGCCGGAGGCTCCGGCGTCGCGAGCCGGAGCGCGACCCACGCCGAGGCCGCCGCGAGGCCGAGCGCGGCGGCGGCGTTCCTCCTCAACGCGCGACCTCCACCGCCGGGTTCGGGAGCTCGCCGAACATCTCGGGAGAGTACATCGCCTCGACCCGGGTCGCCGGGAGCTGGAACACGCCGTCGTTGTTGAGGCGCAGCGTGTACTCGACCGTCCACGGCCCTTTCGGGACGAGCTCGTAGTAGGCCCGAAACGCGGTGAACGAGCGCTCCTCGAAGGCGGGCCAGACCCAGCCGGAAGCCCGCTCGCCTTGCGTCGCTAAAGACGAGTCCCGGCCCAGCCCCGTGCCGAGGACGCTCGCGCCCGCCGGGATCGGGTCGTCGACGACGACCCAGGTGCGGTCGGCCTGCGCCTCGAGCTCGAGGCGGACCCTCGCGATGTCGCCGCGGGTCCAGCGGCCGGGCGTCTTGCGCTCGACCGCGGTCCAGGTCTTCTTGATCTTGTAGCCGGACGAGAAGGGCTCCTGGAGCGGCACCGCCGCGAGGCTCGAGACGGTCGCCCACGGCTTGCCCTCGCCCTCGTGCCGGACCGACACGGTCTCGGGGCCCGCGGGCCAAGGCAAGGTCAGCGTCTCGCCCGCGGGGCTGGCGCCCCAGTCGACGGCGCTTTCGGCGCCGGCGAGGGAGACGCGGCTCGCCCCCGACACCGGCGTCGACTCGAACGCCTTCGAGAACTTCTCGAGGCTCAGGCGGCCCCAGGCGTTGGCGACGGTCAGGTCCCAGTGGCCGCGGCGCTGTCGCCCGACGGCGCCGCGGATCAGGCGCGGGACGTCCTCTCGCCACGCCGGGTCGTCGAGGAAGGCCAGCAGCATGCGAACCGCGTTCACGTCGTTGGAGACCATGAGCCACCAGAGCGCGTCGGAGGCCTCGGTCGAGAACCCGAGCGTGGTGCCTTGGAAGTTCAGGCGCGAGCGGAGGATCCGCGACGCCTCCTCGAGCCTGCGCTCGCGCTCCGGCGCCTGCTCGACGCGCTTGAGGATCTGGGCCCAGTCGAGGACGGACGAGGTCGGCCAGAGGTTCGGCTCGATCGTGAGGGTCGGGAGCCAGCCCGGCTGCGCGTGGCCTTCCCGGGACAGCGCCTCGATCGCGGAGAGCTTGCGGAGCGTGAGGTCCGCGGCGGGCAAGGACGAGTCGCGCCGCACCTTTCCTTCGACGAAGCGCGTGAGCCCTTGGCGCATCCGCTCCTTCGCGCCTTCCGGCACCCTCCAGCCGGCCTCGTGGCCGATCGCGAGGACATAGGAGGTCAGGCAGTCGCTCCCGGCCGTCATCGTCGGGAAATACTTGGCGAGCCCGTCGGAATCGAGGTAGGAGGGGAGCTCCGCCATCGCGCGGTCCCACGCCGCGACGTCGCCGAGCGCGACCGCGCGGGAGACCTTCTGCTCGAGGCACTCGTAGGGATAGGTCCCCATGTAGGCGGCGAGGCCCTCGAGCCCGCCGCCGAGCGTCGGACGGAAGGACACCTGCACGCCGCCGCGGCCCGCGATCGCGTCCGGCGGGAGCCGCACCGGGGTCTCGAGCCGTCCGTCCACCTGCGAGATCGTCGCCTGGAGCGTCCTCACGGGGACCGCCGGCACGACCTTCTGCGCGAACTTGAGCCGGTCCTCGGCGCCGGATTTGTCGCGCGCCGAGACCTCCCACGCCAAAGACGAGACGCCGGCGGGCACCGCGACGTCCCAGGAGAGCTCCCGGGCGCCGTTCGGCCCGACGGCGGCGGTGAGCGGCGCGAGCGCGGTCCCGAGACCCTCCGCCTTGGCGGAGACCTCGAGCTCCATCGGGCGGTCGGTGGCGTTGCGCACGGTGAGCCCCGCCTGGAAGCGGTCGCCCTCGCGCACGACGGGAGGCATTCCGGCGAGGAGTTGCAGGTCCTGCGTCGCGCGGATGCTCGTCGCGCCGGAGCCGAAAAGGCCCGCGCCCGCGTGCGCGACGGCGACGATTTTAAATCCCGTCAGCGAGTCGTTGAGCGGGACCTCGAGCAGGGCCTCGCCTTGCGCGTTCAGCGGCACCCGCGCCTTCCAGAGGAGCAGCGTGTCGAAGAGCTCGCGGGTCGTCTGCCGGCCCCCGCCGCCGCCGGGCGGCAGCGCCTTCAGTCCGTAGTGGCGCTTGCCGACCACGTGCATCTGGGCCGTCGCCGTCCGGACCGCCGTCGCCCGGCGCCCCATCATGGCCTCGAGGAGCCCCCAGCTCTTGTTCGGCATGAGCTCCAAGAGCCCCTCGTCGACCGCGGCGACGGCCGCCTCGGCGCCGGGCGGCAGCGCCTTCCCGGAGGCCTCGCGCACGCGGAGCTTCACCTTCGCCTTCTCGCGGACGCGGTAGACCTCGCGGTCGGCGGAGACCTCGACCTTGAGCTCGTGCGCCCTCCAGCCGACTCGGAGCTCGCCCACGCCGAGCTTGTAGGCCGGGCGCCCGAGGTCGACGAGGGCGGTCGGCCGCGCGTCGCCCACGCGCCCGCGGACCACGAGCACCGACACGAAGACGTTCGGCGCGTAGTGGCCCTTGACCGGCACGCGGACGACCGGGTTCTTCCGCGAGAGCTTCCGCACGAACGTCTCGAGCACGCCCTCACGCTCCACGGTCACGAGAGCCGTCGCCTCCGCGAACGGCGTGCGGACCTGGAGGCTCGCCGTCTCGCCGGGCTCGTAGCGGTTGCGTTCGGCGATGACGTCGATGCGGTCGTTGTCGCCGGCGGCGAACCACCAGTCTCCCTCGCCGGCCACCCAGAGGTCCTCGTGCGCGGTCGACTCCCGCCCGGCCTCGTCTTGGACCGTCGCCTGGAGGATGACGTTGCCGGAGACGGGCGAGGGCGCCTCGCAGGCGAGCAGGCCCCGGGCGTCCGTTTTTCCCGGGCAGGCCGCGCCGAGCCGGATCAGGCGCTCGGAATGCTCGTAAGCGTAGAAGCCGCCCACGAGCCGCTTGCGGTGCGAGGTGAGCTTCCGCTGCACGAGCGTCGCGGCCACCGGCACCCCG
>JACQPK010000318.1 GCA_016207565.1 Elusimicrobiota bacterium | reverse complement strand
GTGCAGAGCCGCAGGCTCGCGGCCGGAGGGTAGATCCACGTCCCGCGGGCGCCGTACTCTGTCAGGATGTCGTTGTGCAGCGTGCCGCGCAGGGCGGAGACGTCCACGCCCCGCTTCTTCGCCACCGCCGCGTAGAAGGCGAGGAGCACGGGCGCCGTCGCGTTGATCGTCAGCGACGTGGACACGTCCTCCTGCGGGATGCCGGCGAACAGCTCCTCCATGTCGGCGATGGTGCCGATGTGGACGCCCACCCGGCCGACCTCGCCTTGCGCGCGCGGGTGGTCGGCGTCGAGGCCCATCTGCGTGGGCAGGTCGAACGCGGTGGAAAGCCCGGTCTGTCCTTGGCTCAGGAGGAAGCGGAAGCGCTCGTTCGTCTCGGCGGCGGTGCCGAAGCCGGCGTACTGGCGCATCGTCCACAGGCGGCCGCGGTACATCGTCTTCTGGATGCCGCGGGTAAACGGCGGCTCGCCCGCCCGGGCGAGGCGCTCCTTCTCGTAACCCGGCTCGGCCGTCTGGATACGCCCGCCCTCGGGCGCCAGCGGCCCGTACACCCGCTGCACCTCGATACCGGACGTCGTCGTAAACGGCTCTCCTTCCGTCGTCTCGCTCACGAAATCTCCAAGACGTCGTCCTCTTCGACGGAGCCCCGCAGGCTCCCTCCGGCCAGCTCCAGCACGCTGTGCGCCCTAAACACCCAGGGCGACAGCCGCCAAGGCTTCAGGCTCTCGATCACCCGCACGACCCGGTTCTGCTTGTCCAAAAACAGGACGTCGATCGGAAACCGCATGAAGAACGTGTGGATCATCGGACAGGGGACGATCCACAGCCCTTCACCGGCCTCCATCGAGTCCCGGCCTAAAAGACCTTTGCTGCGCGCGGCCGCCGTGTCCGCCCGTTCCACCCGGTCCGCGACCACGCGTCCCTGGGTCTTGTTCCGGGCGATCAAGCGAGCGAAATTGTAGCAAAATGCGCCGGATTCGATGACCCTAAACCCAATTCTCCACCCGCAGCCCGGCCACCTCAGCGAAATGCCTCTCATTCCCCGTGACGAGCGTGAGGCCCAGCGCCAACGCGTGCGAGGCGATGAGGGTGTCCATCTGACCGATCGGCGCCCCCGCATCCCGGAGCGCGGCCGCGAGGGCCCCGAACCGGTCGGCCGCCGCCGCATCGAACGGTTCGACGTCGACCGCTGAGACGAACCGGTCGATCAAGCCGTGGAGCTTCCGCGAGCGCCGGAGCTCGGCTCCGAAACGCAGCTCGCCGAGGGTGATCGAGCTGATGCATACCTCCGACGGCCTGTGATCGAGCAGCCGCCGGCCTACCCCTCCCTCTCCCCGCATGGCGAAGCTGACCGTATCGGTATCGAGCAGGAACTTGCGGCTCACGCGAAGGGGTCCTCGACGCCGGAGAGCGCCTCCGCGGGCCGAACCAGCGGGCCCTTCCAGGCGCCCAGGCAGGACCTAAACGAGGCGGGCCACTCGTCCGGCGGCTCGAGGACGACCCGGTGCCCCTCTCGCCGCGCGACGACTTCGCGCTGCCCCCGCGGAAAGCGGCACTCCTTGGGGAGGCGCACGGCCTGGCTGCCGCCGTTCCGGAAGAGCTTGGCTCTGGGCATGCACTAAGTATATACGCTAGTATATACGCCGTCAAGACCCGCTCACGGTCGACGCCGGCCTTTGTACACAATCTGCACGGTTTCATCTGAAATCAGCCGCTTCAGTGCTTGAAGCCCCCTAACCTCCAGCTCGAGATAGCTGACTTCCGTGCCGTCTCGTGGCCGAGCGGCGCTGTTGTCGCATTCGATGACGCTGCGCACGCCCCCAAACACAATGCGGGCAGGCTCGTTCCCGTAGGTGTAACTACCCCCCGAGTCGCCCGAGTTGGCTCGTCCCAGACGTGCGGCCTTCTTTAGAGCCGCGGCCGGCGTGCTGGCTTGAATAAGGTAGACGTTTTGCCACACAGGGAACGAGGTCTGTTTGCCCCTCTTGAGCTTCGTGTAGAGCACTACGTTCGCAGCGTACCAGCGCATCAGTATCTCTCCCCATGGTGGCGGCAGCCCAAGATCTTCTCCGCCAACTTGATGGCCATCAGAGTGTCATTCCGCTTCTTCCGATCAGGCTCCCTCTCCGCATCCCGCCGCATCTTTTTCAAGAAGTCGCAAGGGTCCCCGCCGCCCGCTGCTTGAGCTTGTTGCTTTGCCAGTCGCGATGCCCAATTCTCATCGTGCGGACCGCGCGACTGGAACACCGACGAGCCACGATCTGCAGAAACTCGCGCGGTTTGGGCTTGGGGAGCTTCTCCGCAGACGTGTAGGTCGTATCCCAGCGCTCGTAATACGCGGACGCCGCAAGTGCGATCGAAGCCGCAACGGGAAACTGCCGCGCGCTCTATCTCTTCACAATGTGCCGGTCTGCCGAGACCACCCGCCGCTGTTCCGGCGCGATGGACGACTAAGGACGGATCGTCGGTCGGATGCGCCGAGACGAGCCTGCGAGCTGCGGCGTGGCGGTAGGCGACAGGAGTTGCGAGAGCCCCTATCGCCCCAAGCGAAGCCACGAGCGTCACAGTCGGACGCCGCCGTAGCGCGGCCGCGAGCAACACGGCGGCTAGGGCACCACAAGCACCTCCCGCCGCCGCCAGGCCGAAATCAGCGGCATCGTCTTGCGGCCCTCCCAGGGGAACTATCCATGGCCGGACGGGCGCGTCGGCGGACCGGAAGCGCTGCCGCAACTGAACCGCGAGCTGGCTTTCTCCATCGCCCGCGCCGCCGGTTCCCCGGCTGGCGGCCGGGAGCTCGAGTCTCGGCACGCGACGCTCGGACAACCGGAGAACGGCTAGGGCTACGGGATCTTCGGGATCGCGCCGTAACGACTCCTGCGCCCGCGCGACGGCAAGGTCGAAGTCGCCGGAGTGGTACGCGGCGGTCGCCTCGAGCGAATATCCTCCCGGGAACCCCGGGTCGCTCGCCTGCACCTTCCGCGCGGCGCGCATCGCGTCATCGAACTGCGCCAGCATGAAGTAGCCCTGTCCAATGACACGCAGGCCGGCGGCGTCGCGCGTTGTCGCCTCCAGGGACCGGAGCTTCTCCCGCGCCGCCTCGCGCTGCTCGGTCCGCATCGCCGCGATCGCTGCCTCCGGACCGACGCCCGGCGCCAGCCCGGCTCTCTGCTCCTGGGTCAGTACGGAGGCGAAAACTGAAGCGAGATCGACCTGCTCGGCACCAGCCGGGGCCAAGTCTTCAGCGGACGCAAGGCCAGTCGCCAGCAGGTGAAACACGAGAAACGATAGCCACATCCGGGATAGCTTAGCCCTCGATCGTATGGCGCCGCAATGCTTCGTTTCGGGGGAAGAAGGGCCCTATTTACCGAATGACGGCCACGCGCCCCGAGCTCTTGCCGTTCTCGGTGGACACGAGGAAAACGTAAGTACCGGACGCGACGGGGTTGCCCGACTCGTTCTTGCCGTCCCACGTGAACCCCTTCAGGGTCTTCACGAGCTGGCCAGCGGGGGTGTAGACCTTGATCGTGGTGTTGGCCCCCTCGATCGAGCGCGGGACGGTGATGGTCACCGTGCCGTGGCTCCCGACTTTGAAAGGGTTCGGAAACGCGATCGCCTTCTGCGTGCCGTCGAACTCGGTCGAGCCGGTGACCGCGAGCCGCATGGCGCTATAGGCGTTCGCCATCCCGGCGCCCGCGATCCCTCCTTGGGGGATCACTCCCTGTCCGTGGACCGAACTGACGCCGATCTTCGTCGTAGAGCCCCGGAGCGTCGCGCGGACGTTGTCATTCGTCATCGCGGGCTGAGCCGCGAGGACGAGCGCCCCAAGGCCTGCGACCAGGGGCGAGGAAAACGACGTCCCGGTCGCGCCGCCGGTATAGCCGCTGTTTACGTCGGTCGTGAACAGTCCCACGCCCGGCGCCACGAGCCCGCGTTCGTTCATCGCGGTGATCGCCCCACCGTCACGCGAGGAAAACGCCGCAATGTTATTGTTCGCGTCCGTCGCGCCGACGGGGATCACGTTCAGGCAGTTCGCCGGATTGTTCACCCCTCCGCCATCGTTTCCCGCCGACGCGACGATCAGCACCCCGGTTCCGTTGGTATAAGCGGCGGTGATCGCGGTCTGTACGGCCGCGGGGCAGGCGCCGGATGCCCCTAGGCTGATGTTCAAAACGACCCGTCTGCCGGCGGCGACCAACGACGACGTGTAGTTGATCCCAGCGATCATTTGAGCATCGTCCGCCGCGCAACTAGGCGGATTAGCAATCACGTTTCCGCAGCCCGGAGTGCAGCCCGAGTCAGGCAGCACTTTTACCGAGACAAGGCGCGCCCCCCAAGATATGCCGGCGACGCCCGTGCCGTTATCTGTTACGGCCGCCGCCACGCCTCCCACGCGCGTCCCGTGGTTGCAGGCGGGGACGGGCTCAGCAGTCGTGTTCGCGGGGACACATGTTCGGCACGTAGCCTGACAAACCGCGTTGCTGCAATCGCGGCTTGCGTTCGCCACGTACTTGCCCTGCAAGTCGGGATGATCGGCCTGCATGCCCGAATCCATCACGACGACCCAGACTTCCGTCGTCGCGTTGGAGCCCACCCCGTACTCCCAGGCCGCGAACGCATTGACGTTGCTCAGGTGATACTGGCTCGAGATCAGCGAATCGCTCGGCAACCGGGTCAGCCGGTATACATGGTTGGGGTGGGCCTCGGCTACCCCGGCCTGAGCCCGGAGGAACGCCAGCCCGGCGACCGTCGGCATCCCCTCAGGCAGGTAGACGTAGTGCCAGCCATGGCCGACGGCGCGGACATGCTCGATGCCCACATTGCGCAAGCCCGTTAGGACGGAGCCCAGGTCTCGCCCTTCCTCGAAGCGAACCATGGCCTCCTCAGCCATAACCTCGATCGCCTTCGCGGGCGCCCCGGTCGCGGAGGCGACCGCCGCCGCCTCGGGCGGGATGAAGTTCTCGACTCGCCGGACGTGCGCCGCCTGGGCCGGAACGGCCAGCGCGAGGACGATCGCCGCGGCCGCCCGCAGGGTCATCTCGCGGCGACGGGCAACGGCTCGGAGAGGCCGTTCTCCTTCTTGACGATCTCGACGAGGTCGTGGATGTCGCCCAACTCGTAGTCGGCGCCGGAGTCCTTCGTGTCGAAGGTGTTGCCGTACTTGGCCCAGGCGGTCTTCATGCCGACGCGCTTGGCGCCGGCGATGTCGCGCTCGGCCCAGTCGCCGACCATGAGGGTCTCGTGGGGCTCGGTGCCGAGGAACTCGAGCGCCTTGCGGAAGGGCTGCGGGTTGGGCTTCGGCGCGCCGAAGTCCTCGGAGGTGATGATGTGGTCAAAGTAATGGTGCAGGCCGAGCCCGACGATGCGCAGCCACACGGGCAGCTTCGGCGCGTCGGAGATGACGGCCCGGCGGATGCCCATCTGCATGAGCTCGATGAGCGTCATGTCGACGTGCGGGTACAGCGTCATCGTGCCTTCCTTCGCGCGCCGGTAGCCGATGATGCCCGCCGCCAGGATCTTGTAGTCGACCCTGCCGAACTCCTTCTCGAGGACCTTGTCGAAGATCTTCTGGTCCTCGACGCCCTCCTTCCAGTAGACGTCGAAGATCTTGTCGACCATCTCCTTCTTGTCGACGGGCAGGCCGACGTCGATCATCGCCTCGACGGCCGCGTCGACCGCGGCGCGCTTCATGCGCATGAAGTCGGTCAGCGTGTTGTCGATGTCGAAGACGATCGCCTTGATCATCCCTTGACCACCACCGTGCCCGCGAGATGGTCGTGGACGCATCGACGGTCGTCGCGGAAGATGAGGAGGCAGTCGATCACCGGGTAGGCCGGGACGATGCACAAGAGGAAGTTCACGAACGTGCGCAAGACGACGTTCGTGAGGAACCCGCCGTTCTCGAGGGTGTCGCGGCGGACGATCCGGATGCTCATGAATCGCTTCCCGAGCGTCTGGCCTTGCGTCGCGAGCAGGTAGAGCTGGACGCCGACGAGCACGATCATCGCGACCCCGGCGACCCACCCGATCATCGGGACGCCCGACAAAAGCGAGAGCACCAGGCCCAGGCCTCCGTCGATCAAGGCCGCCTTGAGCCGGTCGCTTCGCTCTGCCGGTTCCAAGGCTAGGCCCGCTCCACGTACTCGCAGCTGCGGGTGTCGACCTTGATCTTCTCGCCCTCCTTAATAAAGAGCGGAACGTTGATCTCGAGGCCGGTCTCGAGGGTGGCCGGCTTCACCATGTTCGAGACCGAGTCGCCCTTGATGCCGGGGACGGTCGAGGTCACGGTCAGGATCACCCACGGCGGGAGCTCGATGTTGAAGAGCTTCTCGTCGACGTACATGCCGAGGACCTGCATGTTCTCGGAGAGGAATTTGGCCTGGTCGCCGAGCTTCTCGAGCGGGAACGCGACCTGCTCGTAGTTCTCGTTGTCCATGAAGACGGCCTTCTCGCCCTCGTTATAGAGATAGGTCTTCTCTCGCTTGCGGACGTCGATGTCCCGGAACTTCTCGCCGGAGGGGTAGGAGCGTTCCAGGACGGCGCCGGTCTCGAGGTTGCGGATCTTCGCCCGCACCACGGCCTTCGACTGGGACATGCGGTGGTGCTGGTACTTTATAAGCTCCACGACCTGGCCGTCGTCTTCGTAGATGAGGCCTTCGTGGAAGTCGGTCGTGCTGATCATCGATGGTCTCCTGGAATTATTGCCGTATTATGCCAAATCCGCAAGGCGGTCGGCGGCCAAAGCCTGGAGGGACCGGTCGGGGTGGTTCCGGCGCACGAGCTCCCACGCGAGCCGGGTCTTGGCCGGGTCGCGGCGGTTCTCCGCGAAGCGGAGGATCGACAGCAGCGCCCTGGGGTCGGTGATCGACTCGAGCGCGAACCGCGCGTTTTGCCGGAGGGCCCCGTTCGGGTGGTCGAGGAGCCTGAGCAGCACCGGGACCGCTCGTTCCCCCATGGCGCCGAGGCGCTGGGCGCTCTCGAAAAAGAAGGTCACGAACTCCTCTTCGCGCGGCGTCCGGAAGTAGATCTCCTCGTGCAGCCGGACCGCGGTCGCGGTCACGGGGTCGAGGTTCTCGACGCCGATCAGGGAGAGGGCGCCCAGCACCTTGTCCTGGAGCTCCGGGACGCTCTCGAAGCGCTTGAGCAGCGTCCCGATCGCGCGGACCTCCCGCATGTTCCCGAGCGCCTCGATCAGCGCCGGGTGGTAGGCCGCGAAGGCCTCGTCTTGGAGCAGGTCGAGGTACGCCGGCGCCAGCGGGCGGGCGAGGCGCTGGCCGGCGTTGGTCGCGATGGCCTTCTGCAAGGCGGTCTGGATCAGCGGGTAGGAGAGCACCTCGCTCGCCTGAAGCAGTCCGATGAGCGGCCCGGGCAGACGCTCGGGATGCGCGGCGAGGATATGGAGGGCCGCCGAGCAGACGTCGCCCATCGCGTCGTCGGGGAAATGGCTCTCGACGAGCCAGCCCGCGAGCCGGGGCACGTCCTGGAGCCTCGCGCGCGAGCGGGCGAGGCGCGCCGCCGCGCGCCAGAGGGCGAGGGCGGTCCGCGGGTCGCGCTCGAGCCTCGCCGAGCGGAGCACCCAAGGGAGGGGTTTCGGGTCGCCCACCTGGGCGAGGCCGCCCGCGGCGATGCGCCGCACGTCGGGGTCGCGGTGGTCGAGACAGCTCTCGAGCGCGTCGCGCGCGGAGGCGGACCTCAGCTTGGCGAGCTCGGAGGCCGCGGCCCGCCGCACAGCGGGATCGCCCGAGAGCACGCGGCTCACGATCGAGCGCACGGTCCTCATGGCTGCGCCCCGCTAGGCGCAACCATTTCCTTGCTCGCGGCCGCGCTCGCGGCGGTCATGGTTGCGCCCCGCTAGGCGCAACCATTTCCTTGCTCGCGGCCGCGCTCGCGGCGGTCAAGGCGCGCCTCCCGCGAGCATGCGCAGGCCGATCGCCATGCTGACGACCCCGATCCCGGGGGCGAGCCAGCGGTCGAGCCCCCAGACCGACCGCAGGCGAGCGAGGGAGAAGACGAAGAGGGCCGAGAGCAGCGACATCCCGGCCAAAGTGCCGAGACCAAAGACCACGAGATAGGCCGCTCCGGCGGCGGCGCCCGGCATGGCGGCCAAGAGCGCGAGGCTCACGGCCGAGGAGCCCGCCAGCCCGTGGACCGCGCCGACGGCGAAGCTGCGCCAAAGCCTCGGACGCTCGGAGCGGGCCAGCGCCTCCAGCTCGGGCACGTGCACGTGCGGGTGGGAGTGCTCGCCGTGCCCCCCCGAGGCGTGGTGCTCGTGGCCGTCGGAGCCGTGGGCGTGCGCGTGCCGGTGCTCGCTGGGCCCGGCGCGCCCCGCGACGGCCAGCACGCCGAGGAAGACGAGCATGCCCCCCACCGCCCGCTCGAGCCCCGTGGCCCACGCCTCGGGGATCGCCCGCTGCATGAGCAGGACCGCCGTGCCGGCGGCCACCAAGGTCGCGGTGTGGCCGAGCCCCCAGGCCGCCCCGACGAGCCACGCCGAAGAGAAGCGCCGTCCGCGCGCGACGATCGTCGACACGGCCGCCACGTGGTCGGGATCGGCGGCGTGCCTGAACCCCATGACGAACCCCAGGCCCGCCGAAAGCCAGAGATTAGACAAATCTGGTACGATCATCGCTCGTGCATCCCTTCGAGCCCGCCGAGATCCGCTCGATCGCCGTGGTCTGGATCGGCCGCCTGGGCGATTTCTTGATCACGATCCCGTTCCTTCACGCGCTCAAGCGCCGCTTCCCCGGCGCGGCGATCGCCGCCGTCGTGGGCGAGCGCGGCCGCGAGGCCGCCGAGCTCTGCCCGGCCGTCGACGAGGTGCTGACGTGGGGCCCGCTGCCCGCGACGCTCAAGCTCGGCGCCCGGCTCGTGCGCGGCTTCGACCTCGTGATCGACCTCAACAGCTCGTTCTCCAAGACCTCGGTCGCCCTTTGCCGCCTCGCGCGCGCCCCGCGGAAGCTCGCGTTCCATCGCCACCGCGGCAACGCCGCCTTCACGCACACGGAGGCCTTCACCGAGGAGCTCCACATGTGGGACCGCTACGGCCGCCTCGCGAAGGCGCTCGGCGCGCCCTACGACGTCGAGTCGCCCGCCGGGTTCCCCGACCAAGCCCCTCTGCCGCTGCGCTTGGCGCCCGACGAGGAGGCCGCGGGCCGGGCCGCCGTGCGGGGGTCCGCCTCGGGCGGCGGGGCGGTCGTCTTGATCCATCCCGGGAACTTCAAGAAATTCGAGAACCCCTGGCCCGAGGACTCGTACGTCGAGCTCACCGACCGCCTGCTCGAGCGCGGCGGGGTCTCGCCGGTGTACTTGGCCGGGCCCGGCGAGGAGGAGCCGGTCCGCGCCATCGCGGGACGCGCGAGCCGCCCGTGCCCGGTGGTCGGCCCGATGAGCCTGGCCGCCACCGCCGGCGCGCTCAAGGAGGCTTCGCTCTTGATCGTGAACGCGACCGGCACCGCGCACCTCGCGGCGCTCCTGCGCGTGCCGACCTTCACCTTCCTGAGCCGCTACACGGCGAAGACCTGGATGGCGAGTTCCGGCCCGCTGCATCATCACGTCCTTTCCGGCTCTTGGGAGTCGTGCCGCGACATCCCGGTCTCGGCCGCGTGGTCGGAGCTCGAGCCCTTCCTCGCCAGCCTCGAGCGGCGGGCCAAGACGGTCTCGTAGAACCTGGCCGTCGCGGAGGCGAGCCTTTCCGCCCCGAAGCGCTCGACCACGCGCCGCCGCCCTTCCTGCGCCTGGCGTCTCGCCGCGTCGAGATCGTCGAGCGTGGCGGCGATGGAGCGGGCCAGCGCGGCCGGGTCGCCCGCCGTCGCGAGCCGGCCGGTCACGCCGTGCTCGACGAGCTCGCGGTTGCCGCCGGCGTCGGTGGCGACCACGGGCACCCCCATCGCGAGGGACTCGCGCAGCGCGCCCGAGAGCCCCTCCCCCTCCGTCGACGCGTTCACGCTGACGTCGAGCAGGCTCAGGAGCTCCGGCACGTCCTCGCGGAAGCCCAAAAAGCGCGCGTCGCCGTCTTTCAGGCCGAAGGCCGCGGCCTTGCGCCGTATCTCGGGGCCGTCCGTGTCGCGCCCGGCGAAGAGGAAGACGAGCCTGCGTCCCTCGCGCTTGAGCTGGGCCGCGGCGGCGAGCGCGACGTCTTGCCCCTTCCAGGAGCCGTAGTTGGCGAGCTTGCCGACGACCGCGGCCCCGGGCGGGAGGGCGAGCGCGCGGGCGAGCTCCGCGTCGCGCGGCCTGGGCGCGAAACGCGCCAGGTCGACCGTGCTCGGGATCGTCGCGACCCGGTCGGGCTCCACGCCGGAGGCGATCAGCCCTTGGCGGATCGACTCGGCGACCGCGATGTAGCCGTCGATCCGGCGGCTGCGGTACTTGAAGAGGCTGAAGGGATTCCGCTTGGGCCCGAACGAGACGCGGCGCGTCACGACGAACCCGACATTGCGCCGGGTGAGGTAGGCCGCGACCAGGCCCACCGCGTGCGCGCGCGGGTGGTGGGCGTGGAGGATGTCGAAGCCCTCTCGCTCGATCAGCCGCGAGAGCCGGACCGCCGAGACCACGTCGTAGTCCTCTCGCGGGTGGAGGTCGATCGTCTTGAGGCCGGACCGGGCGGCGCGCTGGAACGTCTCGCCGTTTCCGGGGCAGGCGACCGCGACGTCCCAGCCGAACGCGCCGATGCCCATCGCCAGGCGGATCAACTGCTTCGCTCCGCCGGAGAAGCCTTGGCTCTCGCTCAGGAAGAGTGCCTTCATTTGGCTCAAACACCCATTATAGCACGCGCCCCACGACGGCACGGTGACGACCGCCGATCAACAAGCTGGGCCTTTGGCGCCCGTCGGGCCGACCCAGCGGCCTAGAATAAATGGGCCGGTTGTCGGGGCGGCCCAACCCCGAAGGTCCCTGGGGTCATAGGCCCAATCGGCGGTACCATCATGACGATGACACCCCGGCTATCCCGCATCACCGCCGTCACCCTCGGAACCGCCCTCATTCTCGTCTCGCCCGGCCCTTCCTGCTACCACGCGTTCGCGCAGGTCCGTAACGCTCCGGCCGGCACGGTCTGGAGCGCTCCGGGCGCCCCCGCCGCGACGGCGGCCGCCGGGACGGCCATGGGCGTCGCCCCGGCGCAGGCGGCCGCGCTCACGATCCGGCCGGGCGTCGTCGCCTCGCCGGTCATCACCCCGATGCGGCTCCCGGCGTCCGCGAAGTCGGTGGCGCCGGCGAAAGGCGAGGCCCTCCCCGCCCCGCTCACGAGGTCGGCGTTGGCCACGCCGGCCGCGCCGCGCGGCAACGTGCCGGCGGCCGGCCTCGCCGAGCCCCTCGAGCCCAAGAGGATCGGGCTGGCGACGAGGGGACCGCTGGCTCCGCCGGTCGCCACCGGCGCGCCGGAGGCGGGCGAGGCGCAGGCGCTCGGACGCCGCATCGATCTCCACTCCCAGCTCGAGGGGTTTTACCGGCTCGGCCGCGGCGCCTCCGCCGAGGATCTCCCCGTCGAGGGCTCGGACGGGAAGGCCAAGCCGAACGAAGGGCTCAAGCCCGCGGACGCGCCGAAGGCCGAGGGCGAAGCGGCTTCGACTCCCGCTCCCGGCGCTCCGGCGCCCGAGGCGCCCCAGACCGGGCCCGTGAAGCTGCCGCGCTCCCTCTGGGGACTCTTTTGGGGCCACAGCGTCGCGACGATCTTCGGCATCAACTTCCACATGCTGAGCCAGCCCTACCTGGTCACGCAGACGCTCGGCAAGAGCAAGGCGCTCATGGGCCTGGTCCGCAACGTCCACATGGGCTCGATGTCGTTCGTCAACCTGCTCCCCATCGGCTGGCTGATCGACAAGGTGAACCTCAAGGTCATCTACGTCGGCACGTCGGTATTCCGCACGCTGCTGATGGGCGCCATCCCGATGCTGTTTCTGGCCGGCCACCTCACGTTCGCGGTGCTGGTCGGCATCGTCGCGTTGAACCCGCTCTTCCAGAGCACGATGATCGTCGCCGACGCCGCCGGCCGCAAGGCGTTCCTCGGCACGGACCGGAAGCTGAACAAGGAGGCCGCCGCGATCCTGGGCAAGTACGGCTCGATCACCGGCATGGTCTTTCCGATCCTGGCGGGCCTCGTCGTGGGCGCGCTCGTCGGGGCGTTCGGGCTCGGCGGCTACGCGCTGGCCTACGGCATCTACGCGCTGATGGTCGCCGCGTCCATCCCGATCTACCTCACGATGGTCGAGGACCCTAGAGACCCGAAGACGCTCGCCGTCAACACGATCGGCGAGGCCGTCGCGCTGATCCCGACCGGCATGGCGGCCCTCGCGCGCCTCACGTTCGTGACCGGACCGCGCGCCGCGTGGCGCTGGCTGAGGGCCGGAGGCTGGAAGACCCTCCTCTTCGCCCCCTTTAAGGCGCTCAAGGCGGTCTTCTGGGACTTCCCGCGAGGCGTCATCCACGCGATCCGCAACCGGGGCTCGAGCGCGGAGGTGGGAGGCGAGAAGGTCACGATCAAGGAGGCGCTCGCCCGGAAGCTCGACCAGTACGAGGCGTTCAAGGGCCTGGCCTACATCCTCCGCAACAAGACGCTCTCGGTGCTCATGATGGTCGGAGCGATCGAGGCCTTCCTCGCCGACGCGATGCCGATGGTCGTCCTGCCGAACTTCATCCTGGACGCGATCGGGGAGAACACCGGCAAGGTGCCCCTCGAGCTCGGCTACGCGCTCGGCGCCGTCGCGGCGGTCTTCGTCGCGCGGCTCGGATTTGCGGCCGTCCAGCGCGCGCGCGGCAAGAAGACGTCGGACATCGCGCAGATGGTCGAGTGGGGCGTGCTCGCCGCCACGCTCGGCCTCCTCGCATGGAAGCTTCCGATCATGCTCGCGGCGGCCGGAGGCATCTTCTCCGTGATGCTCGCCGCGCAGTACTTCGGCCGCCTCATCGCCTCGAAGCGGATGGAAGGCGACGCGGGCGACAAGCTCATCGAGCGGCACGGGCACGGCATCCTCTACCGCGTCGCGGCGATCGGCTCGCTCTTGTTTTGGCTGATGTGGCTCTTCCCGGCGATCATCGCGCCCGGCCACTTCTGGATCAACCTCGGCGTCGTGCTCGCGGTCGAGTTCGGGATGTCGCTCCTGCACACCCCGGTCGGGATCGCGATGGCCCCGGTCGTGCGCGAGCAGATCCCCGACAAGATCCTCGGCCGCGTCGACAGCGCCTTCAACATGATCGACCTGATCTTCATGGCGGGCGGCGCGCTCATCGCGGGCCTCATCGTCGACAAGCTCGCGATCACCACCGCGATGTTCATCATCGCGCTCATGATCACGGGCACCGCGGTCCTGGAGTGGATGGTGCCCAAGTGGATCTTCCCCGACGGCAAGCACCCGCCGCCGCCGGTGGACCCGAACAAGACCGTCTGGGCCGCTCCCGCCGCCCCGGCCTTGGCCTTCGCCTGATCTCGGCCCGGACCCGCTCATGCCGCTCACACGAGGGCGTGGGCGGGCTCTTTTTTAGCCGGGAAATACGCTCCTTTTTCGTGGGAATCTCATGAGTGGAGCCCGAGGCCCCGTTTCCCCCACACTCCGGTGAGAACGGAGGTTCCCCATGACGCTAAACGAGAGCCTGGAGACGAAGACGGTGAGGCGGAGCGCCGCGGCGGGTCTGGCGGCCGCCGTGCTCGCGGGGATCGGGCTGGCCGTCCACTCGGCCTCGCGCCCGCCCGTCGAGCCGGCCTTCGAGTGGTCGGGGCCGCTCCGCGACGCGCCGAGCGCCCGTTTCGGCGTCGGCCCGGCGCCGTCCTCGCCGCGACCCTTCGGCCTTCCCGGCTCCGCGGCGATGGCGGCGCCGGATCCGCTCCTGGCGACGCGGAGCTATCCGGCCCCGAACGTCCGGCCGGCGCCCTCGCCGGTGCTCGCCGCCGCCGGCCCGGCTGCCGCGGCGCCGGCCGGGGCGCGGGATTTGCGGACGATGTCTTTTTCGGCGGGCGGGGAGGGCGCGGGCGGCTCGGGCTACGGCGCCGGCGGCGCGGGCTCCGGACAGGCCGCAGGCGCCGGCGCGGCCGCGCCCGCGGACTCGTCCGGGAGCGCCGGACGGACAGGCACGATCGGCCGCGTCGCCCGGAGAGCGACGGGCCTCGCGGGGCGGGGCCTTCGGCGGATCGCGTCCGCGCTCGGTCTCGGCGCCCGGGCCGGCGGCGCCGCTCCCGTGCGTACGGCGCCCGGGCTCGCGGCGGCGAGCTCCTCCGAGGCCGCTTCCCCGTCGTCAGGCTCCGCGCCGGCGGGCGGCCCGGGAGCCTCCGCGCCCACCTCGCTCGTCCCGCCGCCGGCGGTCGGGGATGCCCGCGACGTCTCGAGCGGGGGGGCCAGCGGACAGGCGTCGCCGCGTTCGGGTCCGCCCGCGCCCGCGGCCGCTCAGGCGCCGAGGCCGCCCGTGATCGATACCCCTCTCGGCCGCTGCATCGCCCAGCCGGGCGAAAACGCCCGCTGCCACGGTTACACCTGCGCCGCGAGCGACGCGCGCTCCGTTCGCGAGGCCCTGATGCCCGCGTTCTACTCGGGTTTCGAGCGGGGCGGGAACGTCCTGAAGGCCGCCAAGACCCTGATCCAGGACCGGCGGAACATCCTGAGGCCCTGGGCCGGACGGCTCCGCGGGCTCCGGGCGACCTGCATCAACTGCCCCAAGATGAACGGCTGCCTGGACGCGGCGGCCGCCAAGCTCGACAACGCCGTCGCCGAGCTCGACGGCGCGGAGGCCGATCTCGAGCGAGGCATCGTCTGGCTTCGGGGAGAGACGGTCCAGGCGATCGGGACCGGAGGCATCGTCTACCGCGCCCGCTCCCGAGAGCTGGCCGCGGTCAACCTCCAGCTCTCGCCTCTGCTGGACCGAATCGAGGAGTTTTCCTCCTCCTGCGTGGACGGCATCCCCGCGCTCGTGGGACAGCCCCCGCAGCCGGAGCCGGCGGGCGCGTCCGCCAAGGACGCCTTCCTCGCGGTCGTCGACCCGCTGCGCCGCGACGTGGACCAGGCGCGCCGAGTCCTCCAGCCGGCTTGGTGCGCCCGCGCCGGCGGCTGCGCGGAGCCGGACACGGCCGAGGCGAGGCGCCTGCTTGCCGATCACCTCGACACACTAAAGGTGCTGGATGAGGTTCTCCGCGCCGGAGACGGCGCCCGGATGCGCGACGCCGAACGCAGCTTGGCGTCGGCGCGCCGCGCCTTCAGCTCAAGCGAAGACACGGCGTTTTTCTCGGGCCTCTATCAGCTCTGGGTCGCCCAAAACGACCTCGACGAGGGCATGCGGGACTGGCGGCGCTCGGCGGAGGGCGTATGCTCGCAGTAGTCCTTGCTGAGCGGACGGCCGCGGGCTACACTCGGGACGATGCGGCTCGCGCTCAAGCTGTGCCTCGGTCTCGGCGCTCTCGTGGCGGGCACGCTGTCGGTTTTCGTGTGGCTGGGCAACCGAACCCTGCTCGCCGACGCGGCCCGGCGGC
>JACQPK010000308.1 GCA_016207565.1 Elusimicrobiota bacterium | reverse complement strand
GCCCGAGCCCATCCAGACCTGCTCGTCGGTGGAGTTGTCGCCGTTGCCGCCGGCGGCGCCGTAGCCGCCGCTTTTGCCGTTCGCCGCGTTGTTGCCGGTCTGGCCCGTGCCCGCCGCGCCGCCCCAGGGGCCGCCGCCGATGCCGCCGCTCGTGTTGAGGGAGTTGTTGCCGCCGGAGCCGCCGCCGCCGCCGCCGCCGCCTGAGCCCGGGTCGCCGCCACCACCGCCACCGCCACCGCCGTAGCCGAGCCCGCCTACGCCTCCGGCGCTGCCACCGGAGCCGTTGCCTCCCGCACCGCCGGCCGCAGCCGTTCCGGTATCGCCGGAAAATCCGCCGCCGTTCGCGATGCCGCCCGCGCCGTTCGGGCCGCCGCCGCCGCCGCCGCCGCCGGTCGGGTCGACCGTGCAGTTCATGAGTCGCGGCACGGCTCCGGTGCCGCCGTTGCCCGACGCACCGGCGCCGCCGCCTGCGCACGCCGCGCTCGAGTTCGTGCCGCCGCCGCCGCCGCCGTAGCCGCGGCCGCTGGCGTCCAGATCGCCGTCGATCGTGATCGAGCCGCTAGCGATGATGACCAAGAGGCCGCCCGTTGCGCTGACCTGGTAGCCTTGCAGGGCCACCGTCGAGCCCGTGTTGATGAACACGTTGCCGATGTTCGTGTGCGTGCCGGCGACGATGGTGCCGTCGGCGATCGTCCAGTCGTCGCCGCAGTGGTCACCGCCGCCCGTGTTCGTGAAGTTCGGCACGCACTGCGCGTGGGTGAGAGCGGGGATCAGGAGGGAGAAGGAAAATATGCCGAGGCGCCGTAGAAGACTATTCCAATAGCGAGGCGCCGACGGCATGGGGCTAGTATAAGCGCGGCACACGGGGAATCACGAAGAGATTGCGAAGACCGAATGAACAGATTGTGACGGACTTTGCTGTAGATATCCCCCTTCCCGGAGCCTGTCAAGGGAACTTTTCCGGGGATTTTCCGTATTAGTCAGTGGGGGTGCCATGACGAGGGTCGAAGCGTTGCCGGATACGGTGTTGCTCCACCGTCTCACGTTGCTCGTTCGGGCCGACAAGCGGCTCGGCGCGGAGATCTCGCGCCACCTGGCGGAGGTCGACCGGCGCGGGCTCTACCGGGACGAGGGATTTGCGTCGCTCTTCGCCTACTGCGTCGACGGGCTCGGGCTGTCGGAGCCGGAGACCCAGCTGCGCATCCACGCGGCCCGGGCGATGGCGAGGAACCCGGAGCTCCTGGCGATGCTCGAGGGCGGCGAGACGACCCTGAGCGCCGTCGCCCGGGTCGCGCCCATCTTGACGGAGGAGAACCGCGAGACGCTCATCCCGGAGGTCCGGGGCAAGACGTGCCGGGAGGTGGAGGCCCTCGTGGCGCGCGTGGCGCCGAAGCCGCCAAGGCCGGACCTCGCGCGCGCGATGCCGCCGGAGTCGCCGGCCGGGTCAGACGAGGCCTGGCCGGCGGCCGAGAAGCGCTACCGGGTCGCGTTCGACGCCTCGGAGGAGTTCTGGGGCAAGCTCGAGAAGGCGCGGGGCCTGCTCAGCCGCCGCTTCCCGGAAGGGCGCTACGAGGACGTCCTGGGGGCGACGCTGGACCTGCTGCTCGAGCGCGAGGACCCACAGCGGCGCCACGCGCGCCGGCTCGCGCGGCTGGCGTGGAAGAAGACGGCGTCCGCGGGCGCGGTGCCGGCGGCGCCGGGGGCGGAGTCGGCGGCGACGGAAGCGCGGGCGGCGGAAGCGGAGGTGCCGGCCGAAGGGCGCGAGATCCCGCAGGCGCTCCGCGACGCGGTCTGGCACCGCGACAGCGGGCGCTGCGCCTTCGAGGGCCGCCGCGGGCGCTGCCGGGCGACCCGGGGGCTCGAGGTGGACCACGTCATCCCGGCCGCCGCGGGGGGCAAGGCCGTGCTGGAGAACCTCCGGCTGCTCTGCCGGACGCACAACCGGCTCGCGGCGGAGCGCTACTTCGGGCGCGACAACATCGCGCGCGCGATCCTCGATCGCCGAAACGGCGCGGCGCGGCCGCCCATGGGACGAGAGAGCGGGTAATCGCGAGGGCGCGGGTCGCGCCCGCCCGGGCGCGCACGCGCGCGGGCGCGCGCGTATGGGGAAGCGGTTGCTTCTCCGGTCAGAGCAGCTCTTTGAACTGCCGGGCCGATATCTGCGCTGCCCGCAGGATTGATCTCACCGTGTAGGGGTTGAGCCGGGAGTGACGCGGGACGGTCACGCGAACGGTCTTCTTGCCGGCGGTCTCCTTGCGGAGCATTTCCAGGTACGTCGAGATGGCATCTTTGATGTTCTCGAGGGCTTCCTTTTCCGTGGCCCCCTGGCTGCAGCAGCCGGGCAAGGCGGGACACCGAACGTCGAAACCGTACCTGCTTTTGTGCACGACCACCGTGTACGTCATGGGTCTACTGTAGTACGCGCCCTACCGGAAATCAATCCGCGCCGTGTTACTCATTTTCGCCGCCGGACGGGCTACTTGCCGAGGATGCGGCGCTCGAGGACCTTGAGGCGGGCGGCGAGCATCTTCCGGTCGAAGGGCTTCGTCAGGTAGTCGTCGGCGCCGCGGTCGTAGCCGGCGATCTGCTCCTCGACGAAGGCGCGGACGGTGAGCATCAGGATCGGCAGCTCTTTGTAGCGGTCGTCGCCGCGGATGCGCTTGGTGAGCTCGAGGCCGTCTAGGATCGGCATGTTCAGGTCGAGCACCGCCAGGTCGGCGCCCTTGGCCACGAGCAGCTCCCAGGCCTCCTGGCCGTTCTCGCCGGCGAGCACCTCGTAGCCGGCCTCTTGGAGGATCTCGGTCACGAGGTCCCGGAACACGGGATCGTCTTCGGCCAGCAAGACCTTTCGCTTCATGCGTCCTCCCGGAAAGCGTAGCCGACGCCGTAGACGGTCTGGATGCGGGACCCCAGGCGGCCGAGCTTCTTGCGCAGCGACTCGATGTGCTTGTCGACGGTGCCGGGGCGGATCGAGTCGGCCTCGGCCTTCCAGACGGTGTCGACGATAAAGCGGCGCTCCATGGCGGCCCCGGGGCGCTCGAGGAAGAGGGCGAGGAGCTCCATCTCGGTGCGGGTGAGCTTGGTGTTCACGACAAACTTCCCGTCCTTGCCCTTGATCGACACTTCCCAGGTCGAGCGGTCGAGCTTCACGTCGCCGCTCCTGGACTTCAGGACGTTCATGGCGGTGGCGAACGACGGGAGCAGCCGGCGCAGGTGCGCGCGCAGCTTCGCCTTCATGATGCCCTCGTCGATCGTGTTCGGCAGAAAGTCGTCGACGCCAGCCTCCAGCGTCTCGATGATCCGGTCGTTGGAGATGTCCGGGCTCGACGTGAGGATGAGCGAGATCGCCGGCAGCTTCTCCTTGAGCCGCTTGAGCGCGGCGTTCTGGGCCGCGGGCAGCGCCGCCCAGTCGACGAGGGCGAGCCCGGGCTCGCGGGGGTCGGCGACCTGGCCGAACGCGTCGACATCGGGGGCGCGGTGGACGGTCCACTGCTCGCGCCGGAGGACGGACTCCCAACGCACCGCGGTCGCGGTGTCGGGGTTGACGATCCAGAACGCGAAGGCCACTAAATCCCTTCGAACACCGTCGAGAGGCCCTGTCCCACGCCGATGCAGAGCGTCGCCAGGCCGCGGCCGGCGCCGCGGCGGCGCAGCTCGTGGCAGAGCGTCGCCGCGAGGCGCGCCCCGCTCATGCCGAGCGGATGGCCGAGGGCGATGGCGCCGCCGTTGACGTTGACGCGCTGGTCGTCGAGCTCCAGCTCGCGCATGCAGGCGAGCGCCTGCGCGGCGAACGCCTCGTTCAGCTCGACGAGATCGAGGTCGCGGGTCTTTAGGCCGAGCCGGGAGAGCAGCTTGCGCGTGGCGTAGACCGGACCCAGGCCCATCAACGACGGATCGAGCCCGGCGGCGGCCGAGCCCGCCCAGCGCGCCAAGGGCGAGGCGCCGAGGGTTTTCGCGCGGCGGCCGGAGGCCAATACGAGGGCCGCGGCGCCGTCGTTGAGCGACGAGGAGTTCCCGGCGGTGACCGAGCCGTCCTTGCGGAACGCGGGCTTGAGCCCGGCGAGCTTCTCGAGGCTCGAGTCGGCCCGGGGCTGCTCGTCGGCCGTCACGGGGACCGCGGGGCCCTTCTTCTGCGGCACGAGCACCGGGACGACCTCGTCCTTGAACGCGCCCGCCCGTGCGGCGCTCGCGCGGCGGTGGGACTCGAGCGCGAAGGCGTCCTGCTCCTGGCGGGAGAGCTTGTATTTCTCGGCGACGTTCTCCGCGGTCTCGCCCATGCTGTAGAGCGGGAACAACGCGGCGAGCCTCGGGTTCGGGAAGCGCCAGCCGAGGGCCGTGTCGTAAGCGGTCAGGTTGCCGAACGGGAACGCGCTCTCGGCCTTCGGCAGGGCCCACGGCGCGCGGCTCATGCTCTCCACGCCGCCGGCGACGTAAAGCTCGCCTTCCCCGGCGAGGATCGCGCGCGCCGCGGCGTTCACCGCCTCCAGGCCCGACGCGCAGAGCCGGTTCACCGTGCAGCCGGGGACCGCCTGCGGCAGCCCGGCCAACAGCGCCGCCATGCGCGCCACGTTGCGGTTGTCCTCCCCCGCCTGGTTGGCGCAGCCGAAGTAGACGTCGGCGATCTCGTTGGAGTCGACCTTCGCCGCGGCGACGGCCGCGCGGATCGCTTCGGCCGCGAGGTCGTCCGGCCGGACGCCGGCGAGCTGGCCTCCGAGCTTGCCGACCGGCGTGCGGACCGCCGCCAAGACGACGACGTCCGTGTCGCTTAGGGCCATCGGACGGGGTTCCCTATCTCGAAGCGGAGCCCGAAGCCCCAGTGGGTCTCGTGGAGCTCCTGGAACTGCAGGTAGTAGAGGCGGCCGGTGAAAAATTCCATGAACACGCTCGCGGCCGCGATGCGCTTGGGATCGGACCAGCGCAGGCCGCCGCGGATATTATACGAAGGCTGCCACTTCACGCGCTCGAATGTTTGGAAGTCCTGGGCCAAAAACGCCCGGGCGTCCGGCGTCCACAGCGGGCGGCTCAGGGTCTCGAGGCCGAGCTGGAAGGCGCCCCGGCCCCGGAGATGGATCGTGTTGAAGAGCAGGCTCCCGCCGGCGTACGCCCGCGCCCATTCAAACGGGGTCCAGGTGACCATCGCCTTGACGGCGTCGAACGCCCGCTTGCGGATCGGAGGGCGCACGCGTTCGATATAGTCGTCGCCGAGATGCGAGCTCGTGTGCCAGTAGCCGATGCGCAGCGTCTTTCCCCGCCCGAACGACACGTCGAGCGGCACGCCGGCGCTGAAGTCGACGACCTCGAGGTTGTTCCGCTTGGTCGTCAGGTTGAACCGGGTGATCGCGCCGCCGCCCAAGTTCAGCTGCGCGGCCAGCCCGCCGAGCCGCAGGCGGGTGAGCCCGACGTAGTCCCCGACGGTCACCTCGCCGTAGCGCGCGCCGCCCGGCGGGTAGATCAGCCGGCCGCCGTAGCTCGGCTCCGTCGGGTCGGCCATCAGCGGCTCGAAGTACTCCCGGGCGGACGGAAGGGCCTCGGGCACGAGGTCGTTGCGGGTCCCGGCGGCGGCGACGACAGCGAGCGCGGCCGCCACGAGCGCGGCGATCACCTAGCCAGCTCGCGTTCCCACTCGAACGGACCGCGAGGCCAGTTGAGGCCCAGCTTCATCGCGGTGTCGATGTCCGGCGGGACCGCGACGCCTTCCTGCGCCGCGAGCTTCGCCTCGTCGATGACCGAGCCGACGACCGCGCGGACGATCTCGACGGCGGGGAGCGGGCGCCCGCCCATGTCGGGCACCAGCTCCTCCAGGTCGCCGTTGAGCGTCCCGGGCGGGTTCTCGCCGTAGACGTAAAAGCCGCAGGCGTTCTTGCGGCCGCGGCAGCCCCGCTCGGCGAGGATCTCCTGGACGCGGCGCGGCTTGAGGCGCTCGGGCCGGCCGAGCTGCTCCCAGATCGACTTCGTGATCGTGAGGTTCACCTCCAGCCCGATCAGGTCGATGAGCTCGAAGGGCCCCATGCGGAAGCCGCCGACTTCTTTCAGCGCGCGGTCGATCAGCGCCGGCGAGCCCCGCCCCTCCTCGAGGAGCCGCATGCCCGTGAGGTAGAACGGCCGCGCGACGCGGTTGGCGATGAAGCCGGGCGTGTCCTTGCAGCGGACGGGCGTCTTGCCGAGGGCCCGCGCGAGCTTGAACGCGAGCTGGACCGCGTCCTCCGACGTGTGCTCGGCGCGGACCACCTCGACCAGCCGCATGACGGTCGGCGGGTTGAAGAAGTGCATCCCCGCGACGCGGTCCGGGTTTTCGGTGGCCGAGGCGATCTTGCCGATCGACAAGGACGACGTGTTGGTCGCGAGGAGCTTCGGCGGGTCCAGGAAGCGGTCGAGCTGCGTGAATAGGTCACGCTTGACCGCGAGCGCCTCGACGGCGGCCTCGATGACCGCGTCGCAGTCGCCGAGCTTGCGGAGCTGGGTGCTCTTGCGGATGAGGGAGAACGCCCGCGGCTGCTCGAAGCGCTCGAGCCCGCGTTGGATCCGCTCCTCGGCGGCGTCGAGGACCTGCTCGGACACGTCGTAGAGCGTGACCTGGAACCCCGCCAGGGCGAGCGACTGGGCGATGCCCGCGCCCATCGTGCCCGCCCCGACGACCCCGACGGAGTCGACGCCTTCGA
The DNA here is from genome assembly GCA_016207565.1 of Elusimicrobiota bacterium. Taxonomy (GTDB): domain Bacteria; phylum Elusimicrobiota; class Elusimicrobia; order UBA1565; family JACRDR01; genus JACRDR01. The sequence goes on along the minus strand of JACQPK010000308.1, from coordinate 6,773 downwards.
TCTCCGTCACCGGCGGCCCCGAGCGCCCGCCGCGGGCTTCCATTCCGAGCGCAAGATGCCCCAGCACTCCTGGTCGACCCAGCGGTGGTTCAGCCGTTTGTCCTGCCGGAGGCAGCCCTCGTAGCGAAAGCCCAGCCGCTGCAGCACTTTGCGCGCGCCGCGGTTGACGGGGTCGATCCGCGACGAGAGGCGCCGGAGCGCGAGCTTGCGGAAGGCGTGCTCGACCGCGAGCCGTCCCGCCTCGACGCCGTAGCCCTTGTCCTGCTCGTCGGCGCGGACCCAGAGGCCGAGCTGGCCACGCGACGTCGCGCGCACGATCGGGTCGAGCGCGGCGACGCCGAGCAGCCTCTTGCCGCGGGCGTCGAAGATGCCGAAGGTCAGCGCTCCGCCCTCCTGCCGGTCGGCGCTGCGGGCGCGCACGAACGCGACCTCGTCTTCGACCGTGCGAGCCGACTCGACCCAGCCGAAACGCCGCCGCAGCCCCGCGCGCGAGGCCTCGACGGCCTCAAAAAGGGCCGGCGCGTCCGCCTCCTCCAGCGGGCGCAGGAGGACCTTTCGCCCGGCGAGCGGGCCCGTCAATTCGTGGCTCCCCGCCCGCGCGCCTCTTGGATGAGCCGCGCGAAGCGGTCGCGGGTCATCACGACCTGCTGGTGCGAGCCCTCGCCGATCTTGCGGCTCTTGGTGAACACCTCGAGCCGCGTGTAAACGCTCGGGCCCTTGATGCGCACGACCGTGCCGACGAGGTGGATCGCCGATCCGACGGCGGCGGGCCGGAGATGCTTCACGAGGACCTGCGCGCCGACCGCCTCCTCGTGCGGCTCGAGGTACGGGGCGAGCAGCTTCCGGGCGGTGACCTCCATGTGGTAGACCATCGCCCACGTCGAATAGAGGGGGTGCCGGACGAGGCCTTCGAGATGGGGCTTCATCCACGGCTTCACGACCGCCCGGTGCTCGACGACGAGGCCGAGGCGCAGCCCCGCCTTCACGCCGCCACCTCGAGAGCCGCGTCGGCGACCGAGCGGGCGGCCGTCGAGAACGTCATCGCCAGCCCCGCGCGCCGGGCGCGCTCGCCCATGGCCTTCAGCCGCTCGGGCTCGCGCAACAGGCGGGAAAGCTCGGCCTCGAGCGCCCCCGCGGGGTCGCGCGCGTAGCTCACCGCGCGGGCGAAGCCGCGATGCGGGTCGGTCGCGCCCTCGGCGGCGAAGATCTCGCTGACGCCGTAGTGGTCGCTCGCCAACACCGGCAGCCCGGCCCGCAGCGCCTCGACGACGGTCAGGCCGTAGCTGTCGTGGACTGACGGCGACACGAAAAGCTGGGCCGCGGCGAAGTACGCCTCCTTGTCCGCCCCGGCGACGTAGCCCGGGAAGAAGACGCGAAAGCGCGTCAGGCGGCCGGCCGCGCGCCGCAGGCGCTTCTCGTAGGACGTGCCGCTCATGAAAGCGGCCTCGCCGCAAACGAAGAGGCAGACGTCCTCGGGGCCCTCCACGTCGCCCTCGAGCCGCTCGAGCGCCTCGAGGAGCAGGTGGATGCCTTTCTCGGGCGAGAGCCGGCTCAGCGTCATGAGCACTCGAGTGCGCTGCCCAAGCTGGTAGTGCCGGCGCAGGGCCTCGGCCCCTCCACGCGCCGAAACGGGGTCGGCCGGCTCCGACCAGCCACCCCACGGGACGACGAGCGAGCGCGCCTCGACGCCGGCGCCGTTCATCGGCCGGTAGCAGCGGCGCAGGGTCTCGACCATGGCCCTCGACGGCAGCACGAGGCGACGCGAGTGCTTCACCGCCTGGCGCTGCTTCTCGAAGACGAGCTTGAGCACGTCGGGCACCGCCCAGCCGGCGTAGGGACGGAGGCGCTCGAAGGCTCCGGTGAAGCGCTCCGGCGCGAAGACGCCGCGGAAGTACATCTTGTTGAAGTAGTCCACGACGTCGACGTGCCAGATCGACACGAGCGGCCAGCCGGCCGCGGCGACCGAGCGGAAATCCGGAGCCTCCGAGATGTCGTTGACGACCACGACGCCCCTGGCGCCCGCCGCTCGCCGCTCGCGGAGATAGGCGGTGGTGGCGGCCTCGAAGCGCCGGCAGAACCGGGCGTAGCCGAGCTCGGAGAGCTTCACCAGGTCGTAGGGTTCCCCGGGCAGGCGGATGTAGTCCACCCCGGGGGCCGGCGGCTCGGGGCCCGAGCCGACCACCGTGAGCCGGAGTCCTTCCATGGAGGCCCAGGCGCGCGCGAGCTGAACGCCGACCGTGGCGCCGCCCCCCAGCGGCGTCCGGTCCATGGGATAGCCCACGTGGGCCGCGACGAAGATGAGCTCCTTCATGTCGTACGCGTGCGCGCGCACGCGCGAAGGGCCTATTCTAGCTTACTTCGCGTCGACCGTGACTTCGACGACCTGCGGGGCCGCCATGCCGGACGCCTGCGGGCGTAGGACGAGGAGCTTGATCTTCTCGCCGGGGTTCTTGGCCCCGAGCCTCTCGTAGAGGCCGTTGAGCGCGGGCATCGGCGCGGGCGGGAACCGCACGCCCTCGGCGCCCGCGATGATGTCGCCGGGCAAGAGCCCCGCCTTTTCCGCGGGGGAGCCGGGGCGCACGTGCTCGATGGTCACGCCGGGACCCTGCGGCATCTGCTCGCCGACCTGGAGGACGATGCCCATGTGCGCCGAGCGGATCTCCTTCGTGGTCTGGTACTGCTTGATCGCGCGGTGCACTTCCTCGACCGGGATCGCGAAGCCGAGGTTGGCCCCCTGCTCGATGCCGGCGCTGTTGACGCCGATGACGCGCCCCTTCATGTCGAAGAGCGGGCCGCCGGAGTTGCCGTGGCTGATCGGGGCGGTGATCTGGATGCGGTAGGAGATGCCGACGCCCCGGAGGCCGAGCCCCGAGACGATGCCGTCGGAGACCGTGAACGGCAGGCCCAGCGGGCTTCCCATCGTCACGACCTTCTGTCCCTCGACGAGAGAGCCGACCGGCGCCAGCGGCACGAACGGCCAGCCGTTCGGGTTCGGCGGGAGCTGCACCAAGGCGAGGTCCATCTGCTGGTTGGACGCGAGCACCTTCGCGGGAACGATCATGCCGTTGGCGAACTTGATGCGCACCATGCCGCCCGGGCCCACCGAGCGCACGACGTGGTCGTTGGTGACGAGCAGCCCTTCCGGGCTCACGATGAAGCCGCTGCCCAGCCCGCGCTTGGTGAGGACGGTGATGACGGCCGGCTTGGACTTTTGGACGAGCTGCGGGACCGTCATCTCCGGGGTCTGGTCGACCTCGGCGGACGGCCCGAAGACCGCGCCCATGGCCTCCTTGAGCATCTGAGCGATCTCGGGCGGCAGGCCCTCGGGGACGTCGGGGTGTTCGTGCGCCGGGGTCTGCGGAGCGGCGGGGGTCGCGGGGGCCGCGGGGTTCTGCGGAGCCGGCGCCTGCGGGGCCGGCGCCTGCGGCGCCGGGGCGGCCTGCTGGAACTCGACGACGGCCGGCCGGTTGAGCCACCGGGCCGAAGCCTGGTCGACGCTCGTGCCGCCGGTCATGACGGCCTGCGCGCCGATCATGCCCGCCAGCAGCAGCGCGGTCGCGCCCTTCGCTCCCTTCAGCTTCTGGTGGACGCGGAAGTTGTAGTAGAGCGACACGATGCCCGCGAGGCCGATGATCAGGGCGGAGCCGGCCCCCAGCGCGAAGAAGCCGTTCATCACCAACAGCGGCGAGAGCAGCGTCAGGACGTTGAAGGCGAGGTGCGCGACGAAAGGAGCCACGAGGCCGCGCGACACGTAGGCCGTGCGGATGAGGACCAGGCCCGCGATCGCCTGCACGAGGAGCACGAACGGATCGAAGCCCCACATCTGGACGTGCGCGAGCGCGAACGAGGCCGCCGACGAGGCGGCCGCCAGCGGGAAGGCGAACCGCGACAGCCCCTCGGCGCGCCTGAGCAGCCGCTTGCCGAGCGACAGCATGCCGTAGAGGTCCGGCAGCGCGTCGAGCTTGCCCGCGATCCATCGCGCCGCCGGCTTGATCGCGGCCAGAGTGAAGAACATCGGGGCGAACGACATCACCCGGTAGCTCCACTCCTCCAGCGCCACCGCGAGCGGGAGCTTGAAGAGCATGAAGGCCAGCGGCGAGTTCGTCAGCGCCTGGTGGATCTCCTTCGGGCCGAAGTCGGTGAGAAGCTCGACGCGCCCCGTCATCTGGAGGAGGCTGTCGGGGACGAAGAGCGGCCACGGCGTCAGCGAGAGGATCGGCCCCAGCGTGAACGTCAGGAGGGTCGTGATACCGACGAGATTGAACGCCCACTTGAGCCCGTAGAAGGCCTGGCCCTTGAGCGTCCGCGTCTCGGACTTCGGGCCGCCCCACTCGTCGACGTTCGGATTCTGCTTCGGGGCCGGCGGCTCGGCGCCGGGCTCCGCGAGCGCGGAGTAGACGGTGGACGGCAGGAGGCGCCCGACGGCGGAGGCGGCGACCCTGTGGCCGAGCTTCCGCAGCTTCGGCAGGGCGTACTGCTCAAACGGTGACTGCGCCGCGGGCTTGGCCTCGGGAGCCGGCTCGTCCTCGGCGGCGGGCGCCGCGGCGGATTTCGCGCGGCGCAGGGCGTCGAAGTAATAGGAAGACCGGGACGCGGACTCGGCCGCGGAAGCCTTGGAGTCGAACGAGCCCGCGAGGGTCCGCGCGACGGCGATCGTGGTCGGGGCGGCCGCGCCGTCCTCGTGGACGGGGGCGGCGAAGGCGGCGGGCTCGGCGATCGGCCGGGCCTGGGAGGCTCCGGCGACGTTGCTCGAGGCGGCGGCGTTTCCGAGAGCCGTCGCTCCCGCCTTGGCGCGGTTCGCGGCGGCCGGGGACACGCTCCTGCCGAGGCTGAGTACCGGCTGCGTGAGCGTCAGCGAGACTCCCGCGGGGCCTTGGGCGGTGAGCGACGGGCCCACGGCGGCGCCGGCCGCGCCCACCGTGCCGACGGGGGCCGCGACGGCTCCGAGCTGGGGCACCGACTGGGCGTAAGACGGCAGCGGACCGATGACAGTCAGCGCCGCGAGCAGGAGAGCGAGGGTCTTCTTCATAGGCCGGGACCGCATTGTAATCCCGCGCGATGCCCGATCCTGCGGGCCTAAGGGCCCAAATGGGTCGCTTCTTTCGGTACCCCGGTCTAGTCCCCAGGGGCCCGGAATGTGATATAAGGTGCCTGCGCCCTTGAATCGCATTCGTTGACATCAGCGTATATAGGGAGACTCCATTTATGAACGCTCGCTCGACGAAGATCGTCCTCTGCGCCGGCGCCCGCACCGCGATCGGCCACATCTCGCGATCCCTTTCCGAGCTCCGGGCGGACGACCTCATGACCGACGCGGTCAAGGCCACGCTCGAGAAGGCGAAGCTGCCCGCGGACAAGGTCGACGGCCTCGTCGTCGGCTGGGTCGCGCAATCCGTCGAGGCGCCCAACATCGCGCGGGTCACCGCGCTGAAGGCCGGGCTCCCTGAGCAGGCCCAGGCGATCACGGTCCAAAACACCTGCGTCTCCTCGATCGAGGCCGTCGCGGCGGCGGGGCGCCTGATCCTGTCGGGCGAAGGCGACCTCTACATCGCCGGCGGCACCGAGGTCATGAGCCGCATGCCCTACGTCATCGCGGGCTCGCGCGCGCAAAAGGAGCTACGCTCCCTCGACACGGTCAAGGCGAAGTGGGGGACCCTGCTCGAAAGCAAGACCGTCGCCGTCGTCGACGCGATGGAGAGCGGCCTGACCGATCCCGTCAAGAAGATCAACATGGCCGGGACCGCCGAGGTCTGCGCCCAGATGTACGGGATCACCCGCGAGGAGCAGGACGCCTACGCCCACGAGAGCTTCAAGCGCACGGTCGAGGGCTGGAACCGCGGCTTCTACAACTCCCACGTCGTGCCGGTGAAGCGCGATGGCCAGGTCGTGCTCGAGAAAGACGAGTATCCGTTCCTCCGCGAGGACCTGATCGCCAAGCCGCAGATGCTGTCGAAAGCCCCGGCGCTGTTCGACAACTCGGTCTACTCGATCAAGGACTTCTTCCGCGACTACGGCCACTTCGTCGACGGCGTAAAGTACGAGGAAGGCAAGTCCAAGGGGAGCGTCACGCTCTTCAACTCGTGCGGCCGCTCCGACGGCGCCTCGGCAATCGTCGTCGCCAGCGAGGCGAAGGCCAAGGAGCTCGGCCTCGAGATTCTCGCCGAGCTGAAGGGCTGGGGCTTCTACGGCAACAACCCCGCGCACATGGGCGTGTCGCCCGCGCTCGCCGCGCCCGTCGCGCTCAAAGCGGCCGGCGTCTCCTTCGACCAGCTCGACAACGTCGAGCTCCACGAGCCGTTCGCGGCCACCGTGCTGTCCATCTTCAAGCTCGGCAAGCAGAAGTACGGCCACGACTGGGAGTCGATGTTCAAGGCCAAGCGCCTCAACCCCAACGGCGGCTCGATCGCGCTCGGGCACCCGCTCGGCGCGACGGGGACGCGGATGCTGCTCAACCTCATCTATGCCCTCCGCGATTCGAAGGGCCGCTACGGCATGATGGCGGCCTGCGCCGGCGGCGGCATGGGCGGCGCGATGGTCGTCGAGCGGCTCAACTAGTCCGGCTCACCGGGCACGCGTCGGACTTTCGGCACCGATCAACGGGTCGCCGCGCGCGCAAATAAACGCCATCCATGGCTGCCTTTTTTACTTTACGGGCTCTTTCCGGGCGCGGGCGGTCCCGCTCGGCTATGCTGGAGGCATGAACACGAAACTCCACCTGATCGCGTCGGCGGGACTGATCCTGGGCGTATGGGCGGCGGGCCTGGCGCGGGCGG
>JACQPK010000317.1 GCA_016207565.1 Elusimicrobiota bacterium | reverse complement strand
TGATCCTCGGCGCGGTGCTGCTCGTCGGCGCCCTCGCTCTCGTGTTCTGGCCCGACTCTCCCGATGAGGGCGGGCCCGATGGCCTCGCCATGCCCAGGGGAGGCGGCTCGGCGCGCGGCGCTCGCGCGGGGGCGTCCTCGCTGTTCGCGCCCAGGGAAGGGGGCGTCGCGTCCTTCGAAACCGCCGGCCGAGAGGGCTTTTTCGAGCGGCTGGCCCGCGCCCTGGCGCCGAAGGCGTCGCCCCAGGAGCGCAGCCGGCTCCTGGAGCTGCTCCTCGCGGATCCGGAAGTCCAGCGCCAGTACCAGGAGTTCCTCAGGACCGGCCAGTTGAGCGACACGACGGCGTTCGCGGAGGAGCTCGAGGCCTCGGGCCTCGCGGAGCGCCTGCGGGAAAAGCTCCGCGCCACGGACGCCGATGGGGAGGAGCGCATGCTCGTCCGCGGCGAAGGCCCGTTCGCTGCGACTCCGGCGCCCAAGCCTTCGCCCGCCGCCCCGCGCTCCGCCTCCGCGGCCCGAGGCAATGCTTCCTCCCTTTCCCGCGCCGATATCCGCGTCTTCAACCACATCTTCTCGATGGTCCCGCCGGCGCAGCGCTCGCGCATCATGGCGCGTATGGAGACCGGCGAGGGGGTCTGGGACGCGTGCCGAAGCGCGGGCCTCACGGCCGACTGCAACGCGGCGGTGGCCAAGTGCCAAGCGGACGAAGGGTGCACGAACTGGCTGCAGCGCAGCGGACAGGCGGCGCCGGCCGGGCAGGAGGTCTGGACCCGGCCGGTCGACAAGAAGACCGTCACGAGGGCGTCGGCCTCGTCGGCGGACGACGCCCAGCCCCCCCCGGAGCCGCCCCCGGCCGGTCCTACGGGCGGATCGACGGATCGCCAAGGGACCAGCGGCGCGGCTCCTCTTCCTCGAGCGCCTCCTCCGCCTCCGCCACCGCCCCCTTCCACCGGGTCCACGTCGGGCGGCTGCCGGCGCTGCCGGGCCGATCCGTGCCAGCCTTGCTGCGTCGAGGAAGGCTGGACGTGCGGCGGGGACCCTCCTCCGCCGCCCCCTCCGGAGCCCGCGCCCCGTCCGTCCCCTCGCCCGCCGCGCGAGCGGGGGGGAGAGGAGTGCTTCGTGGCGGGCACCCGCGTCCTGACGCCGTCGGGCCCACGCCCGATCGAGGACCTCCGCGCGGGAGACGCGGTCTATTCCGTCGACGTCGAGACCGGCCGCCTGGTCCCGGAGACCGTCCTGGGGCTGGTTCGCGGCACGGCGACGCGTTTCGTGCGCGCGCGCCTGCCGGACGGGCGCGCGCTACAGATGACGCCCGGGCATCGGTTCTTCGAGCCCACGACCGCCGCGTGGCTCGAGGCGGAGAGGCTGGCCGCGGGCTCGCCGGTATGGACCGTGGGCGACGCGCGCCTCGCGATCTCCGAGGAGGCCCCCGCGAGCGTCTCCGCGTTCGTGAGCGCGGAGACCATCGAGACGAAGGCCTTATCCGTCTACAACCTGACGCTCTCGGGACCGCACCGGAACTATCTCGCCGAGGGCGTCCTCGTCCACAACGTCAAGCTAGACAAAGGGCGCTGACGTTCAGCGCTTGCTCCCCAGCAGCTCCGCGGACCAGTTGTCGAGCTTGGTGCGGGCCTTCTCGCTGCAGCGGAGCAGGCGCCGGCGGAGCTGCAGCCGGTTGGCCTTGCCGAGGCACAGATCGCGATGCGTCTCCTCGCAGGCCCTGTCGCCCGAGCAGTCGTGCCGGATCTGCCACTCCAACACGTGTCCGGCGACCGAGCCGAGGCCCTCCATGCAGTGCCTGAGGCCGCCGGCATCGTCCAGCAGGCCCGGATTCGAGTCGATCCGGCAGCCGGACGGCAGCTTGGTGCCGCAGGCGTTGTGAAACAGGACCACGGACCGGTCTCTCCCGACCGGATCCTGCTCGCCTTCGGGGTAGTTGCTGCAATCAGGCTCCACGACGGCCGCCGCGGCGACCCCGGAGCCCGCCGACAACAACACGACCGACACCGTCAGGGCGTAGACCATGGCCCGAGCATGCGGCCGGAAGACCCAAGGATCACCCCCCCAAAGACCCATGGCAAGGCTACCCCAAAGGACCTAGCCCGCCTAGGACCTAAGACCTATTTGACAGGGAGCGCCGCCGGGCGTATAGTTCCGTCATGCTCCCGATGCTGCTCGCGTTGGCGTGCCTGATCGGAGGACCCGAGGCCCAGGCGCTGACGCCTCAAAGCTGCGCCGCGGGCAATGCATGCCTGTGCGGCGAGTGGACGGGGGCGATCTGGACCTGGCGGAAGTTCGGCCCGGCCAAGTGCTGCGATCCCGGCTTCGTGTTCCGCGGGAAGACCAGAGCGCAGTGGGAAGACCACCTGCGAGGGCCGACGAAGGCCTTCATCTCGGCGATGGAGAAGAAATTCGGCTCCCAGGACACGGCCGCCTGCGACCCGAACGGCAGCTCGCCCGAGCTGGCGCCCTTGCTGGCGGCCCACTGGAGGGATTTCGAAGCGGAGGGGCTCTCCTGCGTATGCGACGGGCTGAGCCGTCCGATCTGCAAGTCCTTCCTTCAATTCATCGGCGATCCGAAGAAGGGCGAAGGCAAGGGGGCGACGTGCGGTTGGAAAGACAAGGGGGGTGAGGCCGCGTCCGCAGCCCCAAGCGCTGCGGGAGGAGGGGCGGGTGGTCCGAGGATGCCGGCTGCCAAGGCCCCGGGAAGGGGCGCGGATGCCACGGCCCGCCCTGCCGAAGAAGGCGCGGACGCGCCCGGGCAGGCGGCGGCGGACTGCGCCGACCCCGCGCGGCCGGACGCCGTGAGGCTCGTGGACGCGAAGGGCAACCCGCTGCCGCACTGCGCCGGTCTCGCGATGCCCTTCGCCCTCAAGGCCGTGAGCGAGGTCCGCGCGGCGGTGCCGGAATGCGCGGATCCCGCGCGGCCGAACGCATTGCGCGATGCGCCGGAATGCGACCGGGCCGGGACCGAGGAGGTGGCCCGTCAACTCGGCCCGGACTATACCCCCGAGCAGGCCGCGGAGTACTGGGGCTTGTTCAAGACGCTGTCCGTCCCGCCCAAGGCCTCGCGGCGCGCCCCCGAACGGCGGCAGACCTCGAAGTAGGACGTCACTCCGCCGGCCGGCTGAGCCCGCACTTCGACATCGCCTGGTCGAAGGCCTCGCCGAGGCTGTTCATCAGATCGGCGGCCTCGTCTTCCGCCCCGACGCCGAGGAACACGCTGCGGTCGTCGCCGCCGCCGGGGGTGAAGGTGTCCTCGTGATAGACGATCGCCTGGCGCATCGCGCGTCTGGCCTCGGCCATCTTGCCCGCGTAGTCCGGGGCTCCCTCGAGGAAGCCGGAGATCGCGGCGGCGCTGGCCTCGAGCTTTCCCATGCGCTGCCAGGCATCGCGCATCTTCCCGAGCCGGATCGGGGCGCACGGCGGCCGGTCGCCCTCGCACCACGGGGTCTTGAGGAAATCGTAGACCTTCCGGTAGGCTTCCAGGTCCGCGCGGACGTAGGCCGTCCACGCCTCATTGGCCCGCTTGGCTTCGGCGCGCTCCTCGGGGGTCCCCACGTCTTCTTTGGCGCGGCACTCCGGCTGCTTCGCGTTGACCAGCACGAGATGTTGCTCGACCATCGTCTCCGCCTTGTGGTCGTGGTCGACCGCGCTCAGTCCCGTGGCCATGCACTCCGCGGCGGCGCCCTGGTCCTCATAGCCGCGGTGGGCGCACACCCCCAGGCCCTTCTGAGCGTCGCGCACGACGTCCTGAATCTCTCGCGCGATGCCGCCGCCGTTGCCGGTGCCGATGCTGAGCTGCACGAACTCGCGGCAGGTCTCGACGGGACGGCAGCTCTTGCAGGAGAGGTTCAGCGCGCCGAGCCGTCCGAGGAGCTCCGCGTTCTGCTTGTCGAGCTCGGCGTATTTCGCGATGAGCTTGCCCATCAGCGGCACGAGGAGGTCTTTGTCCTCCGTGCCGGTCGAGTGGTAGCGCGCGTTAATGTTGCGGCTCTCGTTGTAGGCGATCCAGAAATCGGGCGCGGCGGCGGCCAACGCCTTGCACTTCACGTCCTTGGCCCCGCTCGGGTTGACCTCTTTCGCGGGCCCGGCGCCTTTGAGTTTGGCCAGAGCCGTCGCTCCCCCTCCGCCCCCGCCCGTCGAATCGCTGCCGGCTCCCCCCATGTCGCCGATCCCGCCGCCGATCGGACCGGCGGCGCCTCCGCCCGGACCCTGGGCCGAGGAGAACGCCGACGGCCCGCCGGAGGCGGCGTACGGCCGGTCGCTCGCGGAGCCGCCGAAGGCGCGCCGCAAGCCGGCCAACGCCGAACCGGCCGCCCGAGAGACCCCGCGGAACGCGGCCGACAGCCGCCGCCGGGCGCGGGCGATGGGTCCGCGGGCCGGATCCGCGGCGCGCGCCGTGGCGGCCGCGCCGCGGGTGCCGCTCGCCAAGACTCCGCCCCCGCCCCTCACGCCCGGAGTCTTATCCTGCCGCTTGAGAGCGGCGAGGGTCTTGCCCGAGCCGAACCGTCTCGCGCCGGCGCCTTCCGGCGGCCCGTCGGCCGCCTTCGCCGACGACTCGTCCTCCCCATCCTGCGCTCGCGCGGGCCCGCGTCCGCCGAGCGCCGCGCCCGCGTCGTCGTCGAGAGGCTGTCCGCCGCCCTCGGCGCCTGCCGCAAGGTCCGTGCCCCGTATGAGCGCCCGAGGATCGCCTCGCTCGATCTTCGGCGCCTTCCACCGCTCCATCTCTCCGAGCATCAGGGCCCGGGCCTCCGGGGAAGACGCCTCCTCATCGAGCGACGGAAGGAGGAGAACGCCGACGACGGCCGCGGCCAGAAAGGCGCCGATAAAGGCGGCCGTCGCGACCTTGTTCCGCCGGAGCCACGCCCAGCCGCCCGAGCCGCGCGGGTCCTTGCCGACCATTTCGGGGATATCCGGCGGCTGGCTCATCGGCTCCTACTATAGGCCCGATTCCACACCGACGCAAGACGGACCTGCCGGTTGACTTTTCCCGGACCTTCCCCTATAAAGGAGGGGCATGCCCGCGCCGAAAGCCGAGCCCCTCGTCTTCACCTACCGCTTCAAATTCCCCGACAAGTCCGCCGCGCGGATGGACGTTACGCTCGACGCCGACACGCTGCTCGTGCAGGCGAGCGACCCGAACCCGGCCCCCGAGTGGTGCAAGCTCGAGTACCGGCAATGCCCCAACTGCCCGCTCAACGCGAAGGAGAACCCGCTCTGCCCGGTGGCGGCGAAGCTCCACGGCGTCGTGGACCGGTTCAAGGACTGCGTGTCCTTCAGCAAAGTCGAGGTGCACATCTCCGCGGGGCAGCGGACGCTCCGCAAGACCGCCAGCGTCGCGGACGCGCTCACCTCGCTCATGGGGATCTACATGGCCGGCGGCGGCTGCCCGATCCTCGACCGGCTGCGGCCGATGCTCCTGACCCATATGCCCTTCGCCTCGGGGATCGAGACCTTCTATCGCAGCCTTTCCACGTACCTGCTGGGCCAGCACTTCGTCGCGGAGGCCGGCGGGACCCCGGACTGGACTTTCGGCAAGCTGCACGAGGCCTCGGACGCGATCCAGGACGTGAACCAGGCGTTCTGCAAGCGGCTGCAGGGACTGGGGATCGCGGACGGGGTGCTCAACGCGATCAGCCACCTCGACTGCTTCGCGATGCTCGTCGGCCGCCAGTTGCGCGACCGCCAGCTCGACAAGATCCGCAAGCTGTTCGGCGCCTACATGGGCCCAAGCGGCGCCGAAAAAAAGTAAACCCTGGGGACAGTCCCCAACGTTTACTTTTTTAGCTGCGGGTGAGCTTCTTGTAGTGGAGGCGGTGGGGCTTCGCCGCTTCCTCGCCCAAACGCCTTATCCGGTCCGCCTCGTAGTCCGAGAAGTTCCCTTCGAAGGATACGACCCGGCTGTCGCCCTCGAAGGCGATCATGTGGGTCGCGATGCGGTCCAGGAACCAGCGGTCGTGGGAGATCACCACCGCGCAGCCGGCGAAGTTCTCGAGAGCCTCCTCGAGCGCCCGGAGCGTGTTCACGTCGAGGTCGTTCGACGGCTCGTCGAGCAGCAGCACGTTGCAGCCGGTCTTAAGTACCTGTGCCAAGTGCACGCGGTTGCGCTCTCCACCCGACAGCTGGCCGACCTTCTTCTGCTGGTCGGGCCCGAGGAAGTTGAACCGTCCGACGTAGGCGCGCGACGGGATGGCTCGCTTGCCGAGCTGCACCTGCTCGGAACCGCCGGAGATCTGCTCCCACACCGTCTTCTCGGAGTCGAGGACGTCGCGGTCCTGGTCGACGTAGCCGAGCTTCACGCTCTCGCCGATCCGGAGCTCTCCGGCGTCCGGCTTCTCCTTCCCCATGATCATGCGAAATAGGGTCGTCTTGCCCGCGCCGTTGGCGCCGATGACTCCGACGATGCCGCCGGGAGGCAGCTTGAAGTCGAAATTCTCGAAGAGCAGCTTGTCGCCGAACGACTTGCTCAGGCCCTTCGCCTCGACGACCAGGCCGCCGAGGTGCGGACCGGGCGGGATGAAGATCTCGAGATCGGCCTGCTGCTTCTCGTGCTCCTCGCTGAGCAGCTTCTCGTAGGCGGTGATGCGCGCCTTGCCCTTCGACTGCCGGGCCTTGGGCGACATGCGGATCCACTCGAGCTCCCGGCTCAGGGTCTTCTGCCGCTGGTCCTCCTGCTTCTGCTCGAGCGCGAGCCGCTTCTGCTTCTGCTCGAGCCAAGAGGAGTAGTTCCCCTTCCACGGGATGCCTTCGCCGCGGTCGAGCTCGAGAATCCACTCGGCGACGTTGTCGAGGAAGTAGCGGTCGTGAGTGACGGCGACGATCGTGCCCTTGTACTGCCGGAGATGCTGCTCGAGCCAGTGCACCGACTCGGCGTCGAGATGGTTCGTGGGCTCGTCGAGGAGCAGGATGTCCGGCTCCTGGACGAGCAGCCGGCAG
>JACQPK010000306.1 GCA_016207565.1 Elusimicrobiota bacterium | reverse complement strand
AGACGGCGCCGGGGGCCAGCTTGGCCGCGGTCACCGAAGCGTCCTTGAGGGCGTTCTCGGTCACCGCGCCGGAGGCGAGGCGGCTCGTGTCGACGGCGCCCGCGGCGAGGTGGCCCTTCTGCACCGAGCCGAGCGCGAGCTTCTCGCTGTCGACCGAGAGCGCCGCGAGCTTGGCTGAGTCGACGGTCAGGTTCGCCAGCTTGGCGCCGGTCACGCCGAGATCGTCGAGGTTGGCGGTCTGCACCGCGAGGGCCCCGAGCTTGCCCGCCGTCACCGCGCCCGAGCCGATACGGTCCGTCTCGACCGCGCCGACCGCGAGCTGGCCCTTCTGCACCGCGCCGAGCGCGAGCTTCTCGCTGTCGACCGAGAGGGCGGCCAGCTTCCCCGAGTCGACCGACAAGGGCGCCAGCGCCGCGCCCGAGACGGCGCCGGGGGCCAGCTTGGCCGCGGTCACCGAAGCGTCCTTGAGGGCGTTCTCGGTCACCGCGCCGGAGGCGAGCCGGTCGGTCTCGACGGCGCCGACCGCGAGCTGGGCCTTGCCGACGGCTCCCAGCGCGAGCTTCTCGCTGTCGACGGAGAACGCCCCGAGCTTGGCCGAGTCGACGGTCAGGTTCGCGATCTTGGCCCCGGTCACCGCGCAATTGTCGAGGTGGGCGGTCTGAACCGCGAGGGCCCCGAGCTGGTCGGCCGTCACCGCGCCCGAGGCGAGCCGGTCCGTCTCGATCGCGCCGACGGCGAGCTGGCCCTTCTGCACCGCGCCGAGCGCGAGCTTCTCGCTGTCGACGGACGCCTTCGAGAGCTTCGCCGAGTCGACCGCCCCGGCCGAGATGCCGCCCAGGTTGGTCAGTCCTGAGCCGTCGCCGATGAACCTCGCCGCGACGACCGCCTCGACGACGCTCAGCGTGCCCGCGAGCACCCGGATGCCGGAGGACGTAAGCAGGCTGTACTGTCCGGCCCCGATGGCGGTCAGCGTGGCGCTGGAGGCGGTCAGGCCGGAAAGCAGCCCGGCGTGAGCCGTGAACGTCTTCGTCCCTTCGATCACCTGGGTCGTCGCGGTCGAGACGAACGCTCCGGCGCCGCTTCCGGAAAGCTGCTCTGCGCTCAACGCGAACGGGACGCTCAGGAAGCGCTCGCGCGGGGAGAGCTGCTGGCCGTCCGCGACGATGTCGAGGTATGCCGCGCCGCCGGCGAACACGGAGGCCGGGATGGACGTGTAAGTGCCGAGCAGGACGGTGAAGACCCCGTTGACGACGGGGACGTCGTCCTGCGTCTCGATCCACAGCTGGGTGCCGAGCGGTGCCTGGTCGTCGAATATCTTGAAGACGAAGTCGTGCGGCCCGTCGGGGACGGGGTTGTTGTTGTCGTCCGTCAGCCGGCCTTGGAAGTTGATCTGGCCGGGAGGCGGAGCCGCGGAGACGGGCGACGCCGCGAGCGTCCAGCCCGCCAGCGCCGCGACCCAGATAGGTGCTGCCCGGTTATTTCGCGTGAACCACATGGGTTCCTCCGGACCTCGGCAACGACACGTGAAAGACGGAACGCTTCCCGACGACGCTCTCGACCCAGATGCGGCCGCCGTGCAGGTCCACCGCCTGCTTGGCGATCGCGAGGCCGAGGCCCGAGCCGGGGATGCGCTGCGCGCGTCCGCCGGGGCCCGGGGCCCGATAGAACTTCGTGAAGATCTTCTCGCGGTCCTCCGGGGCCACGCCGGGTCCGGTGTCGGCGACCGCGAGGTGCGTCGTGCCGTCGGCGGCGCGCTCGAGCCGGACGTCGACCCTCCCGCCGGCCGGCGTGTACTTGAGGCCGTTCGAGACGAGGTTGATGACGATGCGGCGCATCAGCTCCCGGTCCGCCTCGACGAGCGCCGGCCCGGCGGACGCGAACGAGAGTTCCTGCTTGCGGCTGAGCGCCGACGGCTCGAAGAGGCGGATGACCTCCTCGACGATGGACCGGAGATCGAAGCGCTCGTGCTTGAGCTTGGGCTGCGCGCCGGTCCGGAAGAGGTCGAGGGCGCTGCGGAGCGAGACCTCCATCTGCTGCACGGCCTGCTCCATCGTGCGGACGGCCTCGGCCCGCTGCTCGGGGCCGGCGTCGTGGAGGAACGACAAGAATCCCTTGAGGCCCGAGAGCGGGTTGTTGAGCTCGTGGGTGAGCGTGCTCATCAGGTCCTCTTTGAACCGGATCGAGTCCCGCAGCTTGGCCGCCATCGCGTTGAACTGTCGCGCGAGCTCGGCGAACTCGTCGCGCCCTCGCACCGCCACGGTGGCGTCGAGCTGCCCGTCGCCGAGGCGGCGCGACGCGGCGGCGAGCTCCCCCACCGGGCGCGCGAGCACGAAGCCGAGCCACCAGGAGCCGAGCATGCCGAGCGCGAGCCCCACCGCCGCCACGCCGCCGACCCTCCGGATGAGCGCGGTCTGCGCCTGGCGGATCTGCCGCTGGAGCGCCGCCTTGGAGAAGCCCACCTCGATGCCGAGGGTGTCCGTCTTGCCGGCCGCCGGGGCCGGGGCTGCCGCCGTCGCCGGCACGCCTGCCTCGACCGGTTTGAACGTCGCCACCGACGGGGCGGTCACGCTGAAGCGGCGCAGGATCAGCTCGGACGTCGCCTGGCCGAGGATCGAGGAGTGGCCCGCGCGGCTGACGACGATCGTCTCGATCTCGGGATAGTCCGCGAGGAGGACCTTCAAGTAGCCCAGGAGCATCAGCTCGTCTCGGGCCGCGAGCGACTCGCGCGCGATCCGGAGCACGCCTTCAAGGAGCGCGTCGAAACGGGCCTGCGACTCGGCGACGACGCGGCCCCGCTCGAGGTAGAGGGCGTTGGTCGTCACGGCGGCGACGACCGCCGTCATCAAGGCCATGACCCACAAGGTGATCTTCGTTCGGATGCGCATCAGCGGGCCCCCAATTCTTCGTTCACGCGTCGCAGCGCCTTGGCCGCGGGGACGTGGCTCGGATCGAGCGTCAGCACGTGCTCGAAGGCTTTCCTGGCCTCCTCGAGCCGTCCGGCGGTGTAGAGGTCGATGCCCTGGTTGTACTCGCGCTCGATCTCCTCGGCCGGGATCTGGATGAGCGGCTTGGCAGGCTTGGGCTCCTCGGTCCGCCGCTTCATGACGCGCTCGATGGCCTTGATGTAGCCGCGCGCGGCCGAACGGCGGGTGGGATCGGTCTGGAGGCCGTAGACGCGCTGCCACGCCTTCAGCGCGCGCGGGTAGTCGGCCATCGCGAAGTAGGCGGTGCCGATGTTCTCCCACGCGGCGACGTTACGTTCGTCCTTCTTCAGCACCTCGAGGCTCATCGACAGCGCCTCGCGGTAGCGGCCCTCGTCGATGGCGGTCCCCGCCCGGGTGAGCTGCTCCTCGACCCAGTAATCCGCCGGCGCCTTCGTGGCGGCGCGGCGCAGGCCGGTGGCGAGCTCGAGCTGCTTCAGGAAGGTCTCGAGGCCCTTGTGGTTCGGTTTGAGGCTCCACGCGTAGGTGACCTTCTCCACGGCCTCCTGGTCCTTCGAGCCGAGGTAGGCCAGGATGCCCTGGTGCAGCGCCGCGTGCACGGGGTCGGCCTTGTAGTCCGGCAAGGACGGGATGTACTGCGCGACGAAGTTGAGGCGGCCGTAGGCCTTGAGCAGCTCGGGGTCTCCGGGGCTGAGCGTGAGGGCCTCGTTCAGCCGCTCGAGGGCCTGCTTGTACTGCGCCTGCGCCTGCAGAGAGCGGGCGTGCGCCACGTGCTCGTCTAAGACGACCTTCTGCGACGGGATGAGCCCGGGGCCCAGCGCCCGGAGCTCGGGGATCGAGCCGGCCTTCAGCTTCCGCATCGCCTCGAGGATCATCTCGACCGACTCGTCCTGCTCGCTCATCGAGCCGAACCGCGCCCCGAGGCTCACGCGGTGCGTGCCTTGAGTCCCCGCGACGCCCGTGATCGGGAGCGCGAAGCCGTAGTCGACGCCGATGCGCTTCGTCCGCCAGCTGAGCCCCAGCGTCATCTGCCGGAAGTCGCGGCTGCCGTTGGACAACGCGCCCCGGAACGCGAAGTCGCCGATGAAGAGGCGCGGGAACCAGCGCTCGGCGGCGATCGTCACCCGCTGGTCGAGCCCGCCCAGGGGCGACTTCTGGTTCTCGAGCTGGAGGCTGATCACCGACAGGAGCGTGCGGTAGCCCGCGCCGAGCCGCACGGAGAGCGGCAGCTGGTCCGAGTCCGAGCGGTCGAAGGCGACGTTCGGCTGCGTGAGATGGGCGAGCTGCAGCCCGAAGGTGTAGTAGCGCGGCAGGCGGTAGAGCAGGCCGAGATCCCCGTCGACGGCGCCCATCGAGCGCCGGCCGTTGAGCACGGGGTCCGCTTGGCCCACGCCCACCTGCAGGCCGTTGCCGATCATCGCGTTGTCGGCCTCCGGGAAGGTCCCGAACGAGCGCCGCAGATACTTGCCGGTGAAGCCGCCGAGGAGCTCGCCCGGGCCGAGCCTAGGAATGAGGCGCCGGCCGTAGCCCAGCGAGAAGACCTGCTCCTGGTAGAGGTTGCTGTTGAGCGAGAACTGCTCCCAGGAGGCGGCCGTCGTGCCCTGCGCGCCGCCGCGCAGCGGGTGGGCGTAGCCGAGGAACGACTGGCTCAAATTCGAGTTGTCGCTGAGCCCCATGAACAGGCGGCTGTAGCCGGTGGCCAGCTCCGGACGCTCGAGCTGCGCCAGGCCGGCCGGGTTGTAGTGGATCGCGTAGACGTCGTCGGCGATCGCGGTGAACGCGTTGCCGAGGCCCGGGGCGCGGGCGCCCGCCCCCTTCTCCTCGAACGCCGCGAGCGCCGGGGAGGCGGCGAGGAGCAGCAGGAATCCGAGATGCCTCATCGGATCACCACCACCGTCCCGTTGAAGGTCTTCGCTTCACCTCGGATCTGGTAGACGTACACGCCGCTGGGGACCGCGCGGCCGTTCGCCGTGCCGTCCCACTTGAGCGTGTTCCCGAGCGGGCCCGGAGTCATCGCCGCGATTCGCGCTCCGTTGACGTCGAAGACCTCCCCCGAGATCAGCGAGTCGCGCGGGTTGTCGAAGGTGAAGATCACCTGGTCGTTGCGGCCGTCGCCGTTGGGGGTGATCGCCTTGTTGCTGATGCCGGAGAGGTCGAAGTCGAAGGCGCTCTGGCGCGTGAGGCCGCGCACCTGGTACGTGCCCGGCATCGAGGTCTGGATGCGCACGAGCTGGGCGCCCGTGTCGACGCGGCCGAAGAGCTTCACGAACTTCTGGCCGTTGTTCCAGTACATCCCGAGCTGCCGGTCGGCCTCTCCGGCGCGGATCGTCCCGCCCAGAGGCTCTCCGGTCGGGGCCGCTCCCCCCGAGGCGAGCGCGGCCGCGGCGTCGGACGGCACGACGAAGCCGTTGACGACGTCGTAGTGGAGCGCGAGCTCGGCGTTCGCCTGGGAGAACGTGAAGTCCTTGACCGGCTCGTTGCCCGGCAGCTTGACGACGTCGAACTCGGTCGCCTTGAACACCCGGTCCTGGCCGGTCGCGGAGAGCGTCGAGGCGCGGATGGTCAGATCGGACGCGTACTTGTTGCCGCCGGACAGGAGCTCCTTCGACAAGGCGGACGTGAAGCGGAAGCGGCTGATGTCGTCGGGCGAGAGCACGTAGAACTCGCCTTGCGTGTCGATCACGAGCGAGCGCTGGCTGCGCTCGAAGGAATCGACGGAGGCGACGCGGTAGAAGAACGTCTGGTTCGGGTCGGGGATCGTCTCGGTGAAGAAGTTCCCGGAGACGGGCGAGGAGCTCACCCGCGTCCAGCCGCCGCGCTCGACGGAGGTGGAGCGGAAGACGTCGTAGCGCGTGACCTCCACCGTCTTGGGCGTGGAGGTGGAGGCGAAGAGCGTGCCGTCGTCGTTGGATACGACGGGGTTCCAGCTGATCGCGAACTGCTTGCGGTCGGGCGAGAGGAAGCTGGACAGCCCCGCCGGCGCGTTCGGCGGCAGGTCGAGGAAGACCTGCGTGGAGACCACGACGGAGTACGTGAACGGCGCGACGGCGTCGCCGTAGGTGTAGAGATGGTAGTAGAGCGTCGTGTCGAGCTGGAGGGGCCCGGGGTCGTTGTAGGCGGCGGCGAGCTGCGTCGAGCGCACGACCGAGGCGTCCGTCAGCGTCTGGCCCGGGGCGAGGCCGGTCCCGTCCACGACCGGGAAGGCGGCGGGGCTCGTCGAGAGGAGGACGAGCACGCCCTGCTGGCCGAGGAACGGCGGGACGGTCCACGTGAGCCCCACGCGGCGCCCGCGGTCGTCGGTAAAGGCGGCCAGGTTCTCGACCGGCAGCGGATCGCTGCCGAGCCGCGTGAGCGTGCTGATGACGGTCGTGAACGTCCGCTCGCTCTCCCAGTTGAGGGACGCGACCTTGAAGAAATACGTCGTGCCGTTGCGCAGGCCCTCCAGGGTGAGCGACAGGAGCTGTCCGTTGGCGGTCTGCGACGAGGTGACGCTGCCGCCGCCCAGGCTCAGGCCGAGCGTCGTGCTCGCGCCTTGGAGGTCGTAGCCGGCCGCGCCGCCGACGGGGATCAGCCAGGAGATCGTGACGCTCGACTGGCCGACCATCGAGAAGAACGGGTTGACGGGGACGTTCGCCAGGGTGGGCTCATCGAGGCGCTTCGAGTCCTCCGCGTAGAAGCGGTCCGGCCCCGCGAGGTAGATCTTCACGAAGTACGTCGAGTTCGGCGAGAGGCCGGTGAGCTGGTAGCTCTCCGTCGCTCCCACGACCACGTTGGTCGCGAGCTCGATCTGGTACGTCGTCGGCGAGAAGAGGTGGCCCGTCTCCGAGGAGTAGTCGATGCGGTACCGGCCGCCGGTGACGTTGCCCCGGTAGCCGTCGAGGCCGGGCGCGGTCCACGCCAGGTCGAGCGTGCCGGTCGACTTCGTGACGAGCTGAAGCTGCGTGATCGTCCCGGGCTGGGGAAGAATACGCATGAGCCCGCTGCGCACCTTGAGGGCGCCGCCCGCGAACTCCGTCGTGCCGACGGTGCCGAGGCGGCCGTTGAGCTTGAGCCCCGCCGACGCCAGCGGCTGTCCGCCGGAGGCGAAGTCGTGGCGCAGGATGTCGCGATCGTTGCCGTCCAGCTTCGCGCCCGCGTGCGCCGAGGCCCCCGTGAGGGCCGCGGCGGCGGCGAGCGCGAAGCGGAAGGCGAGGCGGCGCATCTAGCGGGTGGGCCTCGCGCTGCGCTTGAGGATCCCCTTCACGCGGCTCACGAGCTCGCGCGGGAGGAACGGCTTGAGCACGTAGTCCTCGGCGCCCGCCTCCAGGCCGTCGACGCGATGGTCGACGTCGGAGGCTTCGCCCGTGAGGATGAGGACCGGGATGTGCTTGAGCGACGGATCCGCCTTCAGCCGGCGGCACGTCGAGATGCCGTCGCCGTCGGGGAGGTTCACGTCGAGGAGCACGAGGTCGGGCTTGGAGCGGGCTGCCGCCGCGAGCCCTTCGGCGACCGTCGAGGCCTCCACGCACTCGAAGCCTTCGGCCGCCATCGACTGCAGGAGCAGGCGCCGGATGATCGGGTCGTCGTCGATTGCCAGTATCCTGTACACATCTACCTCCTAATACGTGGGTAGTGTGTAGGGAGTTTGTATACCGGATGTAAGAGCGATGTAATAAAAATGTAAACAAAGGTTCGTTCGTCTGTTATACTCTCCGGACGATGCCGTACCGGCTCCTATTGGTAGGCGGAGAGACGACCGAGCAGGCCGCGATGGCCTCCGCGTTGCGCTCGGAGTTCGACGTCGATCCCTGCCGCCTGGCCCGGCAAGCTCTCGAGCGCCTCGAGAAGGGCAAGCCGGATCTGGTGCTCTTGGACGCTCAGCTCGACGACGTGGACGGGCTCCTCTTCCTCCAGGCGGTGCGCCAGACGGAGGCGGGCCGGGACCTCCCGGCGGTCGTGCTCGCCGCGAAGAAGACGGAGGAGTCGGTCGTGCGCGCCTACGATCTGGGAGCGGACGACTATCTGGCGAAGCCCGTCGATCCCCGCGAGCTGATCGTGCGGATACGGGCGGTGCTGCGGAGGCGCTTCGAGCGCGCCGAGCATTGGGGCGCGCCGCTGTCGGTCGGAGGGGTCGAGATCGACCCGAGCCAACGGCTGTGCGTGGCGCGGGGCAAGCCGGTGTTCCTACAGCCTCGGGAGTTCGAACTGCTCGAGATCCTGATGCGGAAGACCGGCCGCGTCCTCACGCGCGCCTACCTCCTGGAGACCGTCTGGGGGATGAGTCCCAAGGCCCAGACGCGCGCCGTCGACGTGATGGTGAGCCGGGTCCGCCGCCGGCTCGGCCGGCTCGGCGCGAGGATCCAGACCGTCTCAAAGCTCGGCTACGTCTTCCGCTGAAAGGGGACAGTCCCTTTGTCAACATTCGTGTCAACATTCCCCCGTGGGGCCGTTCACGAGGCGATGGAGCGCCTGGCGAGACCGGCTTAACTCTCGGCTGACTTCGCTTATCGAGTAGCCGTCCCTGATCGCATCGAGCGCGAACCGCCGGCGAAGTCCGGACAAGCGGGGCGTTTTCGACGGGCCGCGGAGCTGGTCCGGCGAAAGGCCATGCTCCGCGGCGAAAGCCTCGATCGTCCCGGCGAGGGGAGGCAGCCAGCCACGCTCCCGCTTGCGCGAGGCCGCGGCGATCCGTGATCGGTTTTGACGCCGCCCGTGAGGCCAAGGCGAGTCAGCCTTGGCGCCGATGAACTTGCGATACGCCTCGACCTGATCGCGGCCCGGTCCGAACATGGATAGGAGATAGCTCGTCTGGACGAGCGCGGACTTCCTCCCGAGATACGCGCGGTGGCTCGACCATTCCCAGTCGCCGGGATCGGCGACCGCTCCGTGCTTCACCGGATTCCGGTGGATGTAGCGGAGCACGTTCAGGAGGTGGCGGTCATTCCGGCAACGGGGATCTTTGTAGCGGTCCTGAAAGACATGCCCGTCGGTGCCGCGCCGTTTGTGCAGGTATTGAGCGTACCGGTGCTGTAGTTCCTTCATCATCTTGCCGAGTGCCGCCGTTCCGACGCGCACGAGCAGATGGAAGTGGTTGGTCATCTGGCACCAGGCATGGAGTTCGTGCCCTCCCCTGCGCAGCGCCACGAACAAGAGCCGAAGGAATCGAACGCGAGAGGCGCGATCGATAAAGATGTCTTGGCGTCCGTTGCCGCGCCCGTACACATGAACGAAAGAACCCGGATCATGGGAGCGATTTTTTCTAGGCATACCCATAGATACGCAAATGAGGCAAAAAAGTTCCCTGCTCCGACGAGAGGTCTGGAGAATGTTGACACGAATGTTGACAAAGGGACTGTCCCCTTTAGAGCGCTTTCGCGGAGGCGCGCCAAGGAAGCCGCGAGAGCTTGAAGCGGTGGAGTGTCACCGGAGACTGCGTGAGGATCCAGAGCGACTCGTCGCTCACCGCCATCCCCGCGACACGCGCTTGGGGCGGGAGCCACGGATCCAGCGCGAGCTCGTCGACGGGGGCCGGGAGCGGCCCCACCCGGTAGCGCCGGATCGAGCGCGTGGGCCCGTCCAGGATCCACAGCAGCCCGCGGTCCCGGTGCAGCGCGACCGGGCTCAGGCCCGGCAACGGGAGCTCGCGGATCGGCGCGAGCTCCGCGCGCGGCGCGTACTGGTACACCGACCCGGCGACCGGGTCGCTGACCCACAAGAGGATCCCGTCCCACGCGAGCGCCTGCGGCGAGCGCCCGGGGTTCGCGAAGGCCTTCTTCACCGGGTAGCCGGGCTCGCTCCCGCGCAGGACGATCCTTCCCCCCGCCGCCGACGTCCAGAAGCCGTCGTCGGCCGCGACGAAGTCGATCGCGTCGCGCTCCCCAAGCCGTGAGACGCCGAGCGCCTCTCCGTCGGGTCCGAGCGAGACCAGGAGCTCCCGCAGCGGGTCGAGCGTGAGCAGCCGGTCGCCTTGGCGCACGAGTCCGACGGCGCGGTCCATCGCGAGCACGGTGGAGGAGATCTTCGCGGGCGGCCGGACGCCGAACGCGTAGGCCGCCACGGCGGCCGTCAGGGCCGTGACGGCGGCCATGACCTTGGGCGACGGGATCCAGACGGGCGGGCGCGGAGGCTCGGGGGGCTTGGGCGGCGGCGGAGGCGGCAGCGCCTCGAGCTCGGGGACGTCCAGCCGGAGCCCGGCGATCTTCTGCTTCACGTCGCCCAGGAGGCGGTCGAGCTCGCGTTGGGTCTTTCGATCCACCGGATCAGCCGAACTTGGCCTTCTTGATGAGGTCCGTCACGGAGCGCTCGACCTCGGTCTTGAGGCGCTCCAGCTCCTCGCGCCGCTGGCGGTACTCGGCCGCCGCGCGGGCCATGGCCGTCTCGACCTCCTGGGTCCGCCGGGCGAGCGCCGCCTCGCGCTCGGCGAGCTGCCCGTAGAGCGCCGCCTCGCGCTCCTCGAGGGAGTGCTTCGCGGCGGCCTCGGACTGCTCGAGCGTGCGGCGCAGCTCGGCGTTCTCCTCTTCGAGCCGCTGCCTCGCCTCGGCGGCGTCCTGCTGGAGCCGCTTGTGCCGCTCCGCGTCGTCGGACAGGGCCGCCTGAGCGCGGCGCACGATCGAATCGTTCTCCGCCAGGACCTTCTCGAGCTCGGAGACGCGCTCGAGCGCGGCGCGCGCCTTCTCGGCCAAGCTCTCCTCGGCGGCCAGGCGCGCCTTCCACGCCTGGTCGAGGTCCTGCTTGAGCCGCAGGCGGTGCTCCTCCTGCGTCTCGTTCTGGCGGCGCTCCGCGTCCTCCAGCGCGAGCTTCGCGATGCGGAGCTCCTCGTGCAACTTCGCCTCGGTCTGGTCGCGCTCGGAGAGGAGGCGCTCGAAGTCCATGCGCTCCTTCTGGCGGTCGGCGGACATGCGCTCGATGTTCTCGTCGGAGCGGATCTCGGCCGCCTGGGCCCGGCGGCGGAACTCGGCCTCGCCGGTCTGCGCCTCGCGCGCCTTGTGCTCGGTCTCCGCGAGCTTGCCTTCCAGGTCGACGACCCGAGCCGCCGCCTCTTCCGCGCGCCGGCGCCACTCGGAGGCCTCGCGCACATGCGTCTCGTCCCAGCTTTCTTGGGAGGCGCGGGCCGCGGCGACGTCGCGGCGGTGGCTCTCCTCACGCTGGAGGCGCTCGGCCTCGGCCGCCGCGACGACCTGCCGCAGCTCGGCCTCCCCCTCGCCGCGGACGCGCTGAAGGGAGTCCTCGAGCGCCACGATCTTGGCCAGGAGCGTCTTGCGCTCGCCCTCCCACTCCTGGCGCAGGAATCCCTCCGCCATCGCTCCGTGCTCGGAGAGCTCGGAGCGCCGGTCGGCTTCGGCCTTCGCCTTCTCCTCCGCGAGCCGGGCGCGAGCCTCGGCCTGACCGAGCGCGCGCTCCAGCTCGCCGACCTGCTGGGACTCGGACTCGACCCGCTTTCGCCAGTAGGCCGTCTCCTCGAGCTTGGCCTTCTCCCAGGCGGCGGTGCGCTCCTCTTGCTCCCGGAACCTCGCGTCCGCCTCGGCCGCCCACCGCGCCCGTTGCTCCTCGAGCCCGCGCTCGTGATCGACGACGAGGCGCGCGATGCGCTCCTCGCGCTCGCGGACTTCCTTGAGCAGCGCCGCGGTCTCCAGCTCGCGCGCGGACTGCATCGCGGCGAGGCGGGACTCGAACTCCCGCTTGAGCTCCGCGGCGCGCTGGGGGGCGTCCTTCTCGAGCTCGGCGATGCGGAACGCCTCGCGCTCGCGGACGAGCGCGCGCGCCTGGTCCGCCAGCGCCAGCCGCTCTTCGGCCAAGGCGGACTCCGCGGCGCGGGCCGCCTGCAGCGCCTGGTTCAGTCGGCGTTCGAGCTCCGCGCGCCGCTGGATCTCCCCCTCGAGCTGAGCCTCGAGCTCCGCGCGGCGGTCCACGTCCGCCTGGCGGTCGAGCTCGCCGAGCCTCGTCTTCTGCTCGGCGCGCCGCTGCGCCTCCTGGGCCCGGACCACGGCCTCGGCCGCGTCCGAAGCGCGGCGGTCGGCCTCGAGCAAGGCGGGGTTGAGCTCCTGGACCTTCCGTCTCAGGAGCGCGATCTCCTGCATGAGCAGCGCCTTCTCGCGGGTCCAGCCCGACTCGGCCGCCGACTGCCGCTCCTCGAGGAGACGCTCGGCGATCTTCAGGCGGGCCTGGACCTGCTCCTCGAGCTCGCGGGCCTGGATGTCGAGGCGGGCCTTTTGGGCGGACGCGAATTCGTCCAAGCGGCGCTGACGCTCGGCCAACTCCGTCTCCTGCTTGGCGACACGGAGCTCGCGCTCCTTGACATCGACGAGCTTGGAGGCATGCTCCTTCTCCCAGTCCTCCTGCCGCTTGTGGAGCCAGGACTGCGCCTCCTGGGCACCGGACTGGGCCGCCTCGCGCGCCTCGCGGTTGAGGCGCTGGTACTCGAGCTCGAGCGTCTGCCGGCGCGCGGAGAACTCCCGTTCGAGCTGGCCGAGCCGGCCCTCCAGGTCGGCGCGGACCTGCTCCACCTCGGCCGCCTTCTGCGCGAGCGCGGCGACGTCCACTTGGCCCGCGAGACGGAGGCTGAGGAACTCCTCGATCTTCTTGTAGTAGCGCTCCCGCTCCTCGTGGTGGGTCGCTTTGACCGCGAGCGTGGCCTTGAGGCGGCGCACCTCCTCCTCCGCCTGGGCGCGCCACTTCGCCTCCCGCCCCGAGCGCTCGGAGGCCTCGGCCTTGGCCGACTCGAGGACGTGCAGCCGCTCGAGCGCCCAGCGGAGCGCCATGCGGGCGGTGTCGAGGTTGTGGATCGAGTCGACGTTGCCCAGCGAGATGTCGGGACGGGCCTCTTCCATAATAGTGCAGAAGAAACGTACCAGCCGGGTGTTAAATTTTCAAGTCGCCCCGAATTAATCTAAAATGCGGCGTATGACCGCCGAGGAGCAGATCCGGAAAGTCACCCGGGGCGCGGTGGAGGTCGTCAGCCGCCCGGAGCTCGAGAAGAAGCTCAAGCTGGGACGGCCTCTGCGGGTGAAGCTCGGGGTCGACCCGACCTCGCCCGACCTCCACCTCGGGCACACCCTGGCGTTCAACCGCCTGCGCGCGTTCCAGGACCTCGGCCATACGGCGGTCCTCATCATCGGCGACTTCACCGCCCGCATCGGCGACCCGTCGGGCCGCGACTCGACGAGGCCGACGCTCGACAAGGCCGCCATCGAGTCGAACGCCCGCACCTACCAGGAGCAGGCGTTCAAGGTCTTGGATCCCCTGAAGACCGAATTGCGCTACAACTCCGAGTGGCTCGAGCCGTTCATGCGGGAGCGCCTCATGGACGCGCTCAAGCGCTGCACGGTCCAGCAGCTGATGCAGCGCGAGGACTTCGCCGCGCGCGCGAAGGCGGGCAGCCCGATCACCCTCCTCGAGATGCTCTATCCCTTGCTGCAAGGCTACGACTCCGTCGCGATCAAGGCGGACGTCGAGCTCGGGGGCAACGACCAGCTCTTCAACCTCCTCATGGGACGCGAGATGCAGAAGGACGCGGGCCAGGAGCCGCAGGTCGCGATCACCTCTCCGCTGCTCGTCGGACTCGACGGGGTGAGGAAGATGTCCAAGTCCTACGGGAACTCCATCGGGCTCAACGAGCCGCCGCGCGAGATGTTCGGCAAGGTCATGCGCGTCTCCGACGAGCTGATGTGGATGTACTACGAGCTGCTGACCGACGTCGACCTCGACGAGGCGAAGGCGCTCCACCCGATGGAGGCGAAGAAGAGCCTGGCCGAGCGCCTCACGGCCCGCTACCACGGGATCGAGGCCGCCCGGGAGGAACGGGGGTTCTTCGACCGGACCTTCTCGCAGAAGGAGCTCCCGACCGACCTCGCTCCCGTCGAGGTGGAGCCGACCGTGGGCACGTGGAGCCAGCTCCTCGTGAAGCTCGGCGCGGTCCCGTCGAGAAAAGAGGCACAGCGGCTCATCGCCCAGCGCGCGGTGAAGATCGACGGGGCCGTCATCGAGGCCGACACGGCGGTCGCCTCCCGACCACCGCAGAGCCTCTTCACGCTCCAGGTCGGGAAGCACCGGTTCCTC
The DNA here is from genome assembly GCA_016207565.1 of Elusimicrobiota bacterium. Classification (GTDB taxonomy): domain Bacteria; phylum Elusimicrobiota; class Elusimicrobia; order UBA1565; family JACRDR01; genus JACRDR01. The sequence goes on along the minus strand of JACQPK010000306.1, from coordinate 4,747 downwards.
CGGGTCAAGGTCAAGGAGTCTTGAAATGGACATTTCAAGCGAGTACGCTGTCTTCCGTCGTGCAGGAGGCCCCATGACCGCCTCGCTCGCCGTGCTGCTCTCCGCCTGCGTCTGCGTCTCGCCCGTCCGCGCCGAGGAGCCCGACGGATCTGGTCCGGCCGACGCGCGGATCGTCTCCGCCGAGGGCGAGGTATTCCTCTTCCAACACGACAGCCCCGACGAGGGCGCTCCGATCGAGGGGGCGGACGCGCAGCCTCTCGAGGCCGGCGACCGCATCCAGACCGGCGCCGACGGCCGCGTCGAGATCGGGATCGAGGGAGACGGCATCCTCGAGCTCGGCCCGAAATCCGAGTTCACGGTGAAGGCTCTGGAGCCGGCCGCCCCGTCGTTCCTTCTCTCGTTGGGCACGTTCTTCGCGAAGCTCAAGCACATGTCGCGCGGGCACCGGCTCTCGATCCACACGCCGACGGCGGTGGCCGCCGTCCGCGGCACCGAGTTCGGCGTCGACGTGGCCGCCGAGGAAGGCCGCACGCGCGTCGCGGTCTTCGACGAGGGCTCCGTCTCGGTCGCGTCCCAAGATGGCGAGGGAGAGACGATGCTCGAGCCCAACCGCGAGACCGAGGTGCGGCGCGGGGAGCCCCCTAGGGCGGGCGCGAAGCTCAAGCACTTCCTCCGGCACCGCCAGCGGATGGTCCACCTTCGCGGGCGGCTCCCCGGGCTGCGCGCCGGCTGGCGCCGGCTCGAGCCGGGCCAAAGGATGCGGATTCGCCAGCAAATGCGCGAACGCCTGCAGAACATGCCTCCCGAGAGGCAGCAACAGCTGCGCGACCGGCTGAAGCAGATGCACGAGCGCCGGCAGCGGGGGCTGGAGCGCCGCGACGACATGCGGGACAAGCGGGGCGACCGCCGGCAGAACGGGCGCGACCGCCGGGGCGGGCGCCGCGACCGCCGCGAGCGGCGAGGGCCATGAATCCCGTGACGGCCAAGCCGGCGGCGGACCGGAAGCCCGAGGGCTCGGACGCGACTCCGGGGGCGACGCTCTCGGAGATCCCCGTCAAGCTGGAGTACGGGGCCGCCGATCTCTCCGGCTTCGACCCGGCCGGGCGCCTCGGCGAGCCCGGGCATTACCCGTTCACGCGGGGCCTGAAGGCGTCGGGATATCGCACCCAGCCGTGGACGATGCGGCAGTTCGCCGGACACAAGAGCGCGAAAGACACCAACGAGCGCTTCAAGTACCTGCTCGCGCACGGCGAGACCGGGCTGTCGACCGCGTTCGACCTGCCGACCTTGATGGGGGTCGACGCGGACGACCCGCGCGCGGAGGGCGAGGTCGGGCGCGAGGGCGTGGCGGTGTCGTCGTTGGCCGACTTCGAGGAGCTGTTCTCGGGCATCGACCTGGCGAAGGTCTCGACGTCGATGACGATCAATCTGCCGGCGCCGGTGATGCTGGCGATGTACCTGGCCGTGGCCGACCGGCAGAAGGTGCCGTGGAAGCGGCTTCGGGGCACGCTCCAGCTCGACATCCTCAAGGAGTACATCGCGCAAAACGAGTACCTGTTCCCGCCCGAGCCGTCGATGCGGCTCGTCCTCGACACGATCGAGTTCTGCGTGTCGCAGGTGCCGCGCTGGTATCCGATCTCGATCTCGGGCTACCACATCCGCGAGGCCGGGGCGAACGCGGTGCAGGAGCTTGCCTTCACGCTCGCCGACGGCGTCGACTATGTCGAGCGGCTCGCCGCCCGCGGGCTCGACGTCGACGACTTCGCGCCGCACCTGTCGTTCTTCTTCGACGTCCACAACCACTTCTTCGAGGAGATCGCGAAGCTGCGGGCCGGACGCCGCATCTGGGCGCGGTTCATGAAGGAGACGATGGGCGCCAAGCGCGAGATCTCGTGGATGCTGCCGATGCACTGCCAGACCGCGGGCGTGACGCTCGTGGCCCAGCAGCCGCTCAACAATCTGGTCCGCGTGGCGTACCAGGCGTTGGCGGCGGTCGCGGGCGGCACGCAGAGCCTCCACACCAACTCGTTCGACGAGGCGCTCGCGCTGCCGACCGACTCGGCCGTGATGCTCGCGCTCCGCACGCAGCAGCTCCTCGCCAGCGAGACCGGGATCGCGGACACGGTCGACCCCTTCGGCGGCTCGTATTACCTCGAGTCCCTCACCGACGAGGTGGACCGCCAGACCACGGCGCTGATGACGCGCATCAAGGAGATGGGCGGCGTCGTCCCGGCGATCGAGCGAGGCTTCTTCCACCGCGAGATCGCCGACACCGCCTACCGGACCGAGGTCGACATCGCGAGCCGCCGCCGCAAGATCGTCGGCGTCAACGTCATGCAGGGGCAAGGGAAGCTCCCCCCCATCCTGAAGATCCACGACACCGTCGAGCAGAACCAGGTGGCGGCCGTCAAGCGTCTGCGCGCGACGCGCGACAACGCCGCCGTCGAAGGCGCGCTCAAGAGGCTGTCGGATGAGGCGAAGGGGCCGGCGAACCTCCTGCCCCCGATCCTGGAGTGCGTGAAGGCGTACGCGACGCTGGGCGAGATCGTGGAGAGCCTCAAGGGGGTCTTCGGGGAGTACCCCGTCCTGCAATCCTGATGCACGTCGCCATCGTCGGCAACGATTCGAAGTTCTGCCTCCTGCTCGAGGAGCTCCTCGAGCAGCAGAACCATCGCGTCGTGCTCATTGCCGACGTGGCCAAGGCCTCGGCCCGCCTCCTCGCCGAGCAGCCGCAGCTCGTCATCATCGACGGAGTCCCCTCTCGCCAGGCGGCGGAGGAGCTGGTGCGCTCCCTGAGGGGCCACGCCGCGACGCAGCGGCTGCCGATCCTCGTCATCAATCCGAAGGCCGGGCCGCAGGACGTGGTGGAGCTGCTCGACGCGGGCGCCGACGATTTCTTGATCAAGCCGTTCCACGGCCAGATATTCCTCGCGCGCGTGCGCGCCCTCCTGCGCCGCCAGATCTGGGGCGGGGCGCTCAAGGAGGAGCCCGTCCGCACGACCTTGTCGGGCGGCGCCGTCGAGGTCCGCCTCGTCGAGCGCGCGGTCTTCGTCCGCGGCAGCCCCGCGCCGCTCACGCGCCTGGAGTTCGACCTGCTCGCCTACCTGCTCCGGAACAAGGACCGCGTGCTCCCCCGCCAGGAGCTCTTGGACGCGGTCTGGAACTATCCGGAGGACGTGGAGACCCGCACGCTGGACAAGCACGTCGAGAACGTGCGCCGCAAGCTCGGCGAGGCGGGCGTGAGCATCCAGACCGTGCACGGCGTCGGCTACCGATTCCTCGATCCCGTTCCGCCCGTCTCGCCCAACAAGTAACCAGGAGGTCCGCATGCATCGCACCTTCGCAGCCGTCGTGGCGCTCGCGCTCGTTTCCGTCCCGGCGTTCGCTCAGCCCGCGCCGCCGGAACACGACGAGGACATGCTGGAGCCGGCGCAGGCCGAGCCCGGACCGGACCACGGCGACCGGCTGCTCCGCCTGCTCGAGAAGCGCCTGAAGTTGAAGGGCGAGCAGCAGAAGAAAATCGAGTCCGTCTTGAAGGACGGCCAGCCGGAGCTGGACCGGCTGCGCGGCGAGATGCAGGAGCTCCGAGAGCGCATGAAGAAGTTCATGCGCAAGCAGCACGAGCAGGTTCGCGCGCTCCTCGATGACGAGCAAAAGGAAGGGTTCGACGAGATCTCCGTCCGGATGCGCAAGCGCCTGGAGCCGGGGCCGCGGCGCGGCGGCGGCCGCCGCTACGGTCCGTGGAAGCGCCCAGGCCCCCCGTCGGAGAACGAGGAGCCGGGGGAGATGGGCCCCCGCGACATGCCTCCGCCCGAGCTGTGGCACGAGAGCGGACGGAAGTCGCCATGAGAGCGGCCGTCCTGCTCGCCGTCCTCGCGCTCGTTCGGCCCGCCGCCGCCGAGACTCCCGATGAGAAGCTCATGAAGGACGGGATCGCGGCCTTCACGCAAAAGAGGTTCGGCGAGGCGGCCAAGAAGTTCAGGAAGGTCCTCGACCATAACTCGAAGCACTACGGGGCCACGTTTCAGCTCGCGGCCGCGTATGCCGCCGACGGCAAGCACGAGAAGGCCCGCCCGTACTGGGAACGCTCCTTGGAGCTGGCGGAAGCGATCAACGACGCCGGCACCATCGAGCTGGCGCGCCAACGCCTCCCGGACCTGTATCCGGCCGTCGAGGTGAGGACGAGCACGGGCTCGTTCACGTTCCGCGTGAACCGCAAGAAGTCCCCCATCACGGCGGATAACTTCCTGTTCTACGTCGATCAGGCGTTCTACGACCAGACGACGTTTCATCGGATCTATCGCGGCTCGTTCGTGCAGGGCGGCGGTCTCAACAAGGACCGGTCGGTCAAGGCTCCGCTGCGCGCGCCGATCAAGCTCGAGTCCAAGAACGGCCTCAAGAACCGGCGAGGGACGGTGAGCATGGCGCGGGGAGAGCCGGATACGGCGACGGTCCAGTGGTTCGTCAACATCGCGGACAACACATGGATGGACTACGCCTCGCCGGAGAACCCGGGCTACGCGGTCTTCGGCGCGGTGATTTCCGGGATGGACGTCGTGGACCGCATGGGCGGCGTCCCGACGACGGGCGACGGTACCGCGCAGGAGCCTATCGTCATCGAGTCGATCCGGCGCCTCTAGTGCACCTCCAAACTGATGCGTAACGAACTAAGCAACGCGGAGGCACGCAGAGGAAGTAACAGAAAGGCGCGCAAAGCGAAATATTCCCTCGATCCGTCCTTCGCGTT
>JACQPK010000314.1 GCA_016207565.1 Elusimicrobiota bacterium | reverse complement strand
GCGCGCTCGCGCTCGCGCTGTGCGCCGTCGCGCTGGCCCGGCCCCAGGCCGTCCGCCGGCAGGCCGCGGGGCTCACCGAAGGCATCGACATCATGCTCTCGCTCGACACCTCGACCAGCATGCGCGCGCTCGATTTCGACCCGATGGACCGGATGGCCGCGGCGAAGGAGACGGCGAAGCGCTTCGTGAAAGGGCGTCTCACCGACCGGATCGGCCTCGTGAACTTCGGCGGCGCGGCGATCCTCTCCTGCCCGATGACGCTCGACTACGACGCCGTCTTGGACTCGATCGACGCGATGGACGCCGGCATGACGGGCGTCGAAGGCACGGCGATCGGAGAAGGCATCGCGGCCGCGGTCAACCACCTCCGCGCGGGGCGAGCGGCGAGCAAGGTGCTGATCCTGCTGAGCGACGGCCGCAACAACGCGGGGCTGATCGACCCGCTGACGGCGTCCCGGGCGGCCGCCTCCCTGGGGATCAAGATCTACACGATCGGGACCGCGCGCCGGGGGGAGAGCATCATCCCGCTCGTCGACCCTCAGCGCGGCAAGGTGCTGGTGCCGATCCAAGACGACATCGACGAGCCGCTGATGACTCAGGTCGCGGAGGCGACGGGCGGGCGGTACTACCGCGCCGAAAGCCTGCGGCAGCTCACGCAGATCTACGACGAGATCGACCGCATGGAGCGGGTGGCGGTGGACCGGCCCGAGACGGTGTCGTTCTCGGACCTCTACGCGTGGCTGGTGATCCCGGCGCTCCTGCTCCTCACGGGGGAGCTGGTGTTGACGCGGACGCTCCTGCTTAGGATACCCTGACGTGGACCTGTTCCGGAGCCCTTCGTGGTTGGCGTGGCTGGCGGGCTGGGCGGCGCTCGCCTTCGCCGTCGTCCGCTTCGCCTCGAACCGTCGCGAGCGGCTGATCCGCGCGTTCGGTCTGCCCGAGACGCTTTCCCGCCTCACGCCGCCGGAGACCGCGTTCCGGCGCTCGTGGAAGACGGGGCTCCTGCTCTCGGGGACGGGCCTGCTCTTCGTCGCGCTCGCGGGGCCGCAGTGGGGCGTCGAGCTCGTCACGACGGAGGCGAAGGGCTCGCACGTGCTGCTCGCGGTCGACACCTCCAACTCGATGCGCGCGGAGGACGTCCCGCCGTCGAGCCGCATGGAGAAGGCGAAGAACCAGATGCGGGGCATCATCGACGGGCTGAAGGGCCAGCGCGTCGGAGTGATCGCGTTCTCGGGACGCGCCCAGCTCGTGTGCCCGCTGACGACGGACGTCGAGGCCGCCAAGACGATGCTCGATCGGGTCGAGGTGGGCATGATCCCGCAGCAAGGGACCGCGATCGGCGACGCGCTGGAGCTCGCGACCAAGATCCTGGGCAAGTACCCGGGACACAAGGCCGTCGTGGTGTTCTCCGACGGAGAGGACCGGCGGGGGGACCCCGTGGAGGCCGCGCGCGACGCCGTGAAGGCCGGCGTCCGGCTGTTCGTGGTCGGCGTCGGCACGCCCGAGGGCGGCCCGATCCCCAACCGCGACGCCTCGGGCGCGCTCACCGGCTACCTGAAGGACAAGGCGGGGGAGACCGTCGTCAGCCGCCTCGCCGAGCAGGCGATGATCCGCCTGGCGGGCGCGGGCGAGGGCGCCTACTACCGCGCGACGCCGCAGGAGAGCGAGACCTCCGCGATCCTCAAGCATCTCTCCGAGCTCGACCGCTCGCGCATCCAGGGAGGAAGCGCCAACCAGTTCAAGAACCGCTACCGCCTGCCGCTGTTCTTGGCGATCCTGCTGCTCGTCGCCGAGCTGCTGGTGCCGGAGCGCACGAAGGCGGAGCCGCCCGAAAAAGACCGCCGCAAGCGGCCGGCCGTCTTGGGAGGCAAGCCCGCCGCGCTCGCGGCGCTGGCCTTCCTCCTCTCCGGCTGCGGCGCCCCCGCCGCCTTCGATCTGTGGGGAGGCAACCGCTCGTACGCCAAAGGCGAGTACGAGGCGGCCGCCAAGCGCTACGCCGAGGCGGGCAAGGCCGCGCCGCACGACGCCCGGCCCGGGTTCAACTCGGGCGCCGCCGATTACAAGCGGGGGGAGCTCGAGGCCGCGGCAGACGCCTTCACGAAGGTGGCCGAGGCCCCGCAGACGCCGAAGCGCGTGGCGCCGAGCTCCTGGTACAATCTCGGAAACACGAAGTTCCGGCAAGAGGACTACGGAGCGGCCGCCGAGGCCTACCGCCGCTGCCTCCTCCTCGACCCCCAAGACGAGGACTGCCGCTTCAACCTCGTGCTGGCGCTTCGCGCCAAGAAGCAGCCGCCGCCGAAGCAGGACCAGAAGGATCAGAAGCAGGACAAGAAGGACGACAAGGGGCAGCAGCCGCCTCCGCCCCAGCCTAAGCCGCGCCCGAAGGCGGGCGAGATGAGCCAGGAGGACGCGGAGCGCATCCTCCAGGCGATCCAGGAGAAGGAAAAGGCGACGATGCGCCAGCAGCAGGCCCAGCAGAAGGCGGTCAAGCCTCCGCCGCAGGAGGAGGACTGGTGAGCGCCCTCTGGCTCGCGGCCGCGCTGGCGTGGGCGCAGCAGCCCGGCGTCCAGATCACGGCGGAGGTCGACCGGCAAGCGGTCACGCTCGACGGGCAGATCGTCCTCACGGTATCGATCGCCGGCAGCCGCGCCGATCTGCCGGAGCCCGAGCTGCCCTCGATCCCGAACTTCCAGGTGTACTCGTCGGGCCGCAACCAGGAGATCGCGTTCACGGGCGGGCAGGTGACCGGCACGGTCGTGCATACGTTCACGCTCCAGCCCCGCTTCGTGGGCAAGAGCGTCATCGGACCGATCGCGGTGACCGTCGACGGGCGGCGCCATGAGACCGCGCCGATAGCGGTGCAGGTGCTGAGACCTAATGAAACGGCGCCTGGCCCCCGGCCTCCCTCGGCCCCGCGGGGGCCTGCGGGCGGAACGCCTGCGGGCGGGGCGGGACCCGATGTCTTCGTCACGGCCGTAGTCGACAAGCCGAAGGCTTACGTCAACGAGCAGGTCACGCTCACGGTCCGCTTCCACACGGCGGTGACTCTCCTCGGCAATCCGTCGTACACGCCGCCGACGCTCAACGGCTTCCTCTCGGAGGACCTGCCGCCCGCGCATCACGACACCGTCCGCGCGCACGGACGCGTCTACCGGTACTCCGAGATCCGCACCGCGCTGTTCCCGGCGCAGTCCGGCAAGCTCACGATCGGCCCGGCGCTCGTGCAGGCGCAGGTCCAGTCCGGCGTCGCGGTGGATCCCTTCGCGCCCGACTTCTTCCAGAAGTTCTTCTCGCAGGGCCTGCTCGCGGCGCAGACGCGCGAGCTGCGCACCGACCCCATCGTCGTCACGGCGGAGCCGCTCCCCGAAGGCAAACCCGCGGCGTTCTCCGGCGCGGTCGGCCAGTTCCGGATCACGGGGACCGTCGAAAAGAAATCGCTCAAGGTGGGCGACGCGCTCAACCTCATCGTGACGGTCGAGGGCACGGGCAACCTGAAGGCCCTCGGCACGATCAAGATCCCCGACAGCCCGTCCTTTCGCGCGTACGAGACCGTGAGCTCGCTGAACCTCAGCCGCACGGGCGACGCGGTGAAGGGCTCGAAGGTGTTCCGCACCGTGCTCGTGCCGCGCGTGTCCGGCACTCTGACGATCCCGTCGATCCCGTTCGGCTACTTCGACCCGCAGAAGCGCGCCTACGTGAACGCGGGCACCGCGCCGATCGAGGTCGAGGTCGCTCCGGCTTCCGGCGGCTCCGGTCCGACCTACGTCGCGCCCTCCGGCGGCGGAGGGGAAGTCACCACGGTCCTCGAGGACATCCGGTATATCAAAGAGAGCTCCGAGCCTCCGGGCTCGGCGCTCCTGGCCGCCGTCGCGAGCCGGTCTCTCATCCACCTGATCCCTCTCGCCGTCTTCCTCGCCTCCCTGACCATCGGCGGCTACCGCGAGCGCCTGCTGCTCGACCCCCTCGGCGCGCGGTTTAGGCGCGCGGCCGGCCGGGCGGAGGGCATCCTCCAGGAAGCCGAGTCCTTCGCGGAGTCCGACGCGGGCAAGGCCGCCGCGAAGGTCGCCGAGGCCCTGACCGGGTTTATCGCCGACAAGCTCGGCCGCTCGCCGTCCGGGCTCACCCTGCGCGAGGCGCAGGAGGCGCTTCGGAAGCGCTTCCCGTCGGTGGGCTCCGAGCGGATCGAGCGCCTGAAGCAGCTCTGGGAGGAGGTCGAGGAGCTGCGGTTCTCCCGCGGCTCGGAGTCCGGGGCGGGCCACGCCGTGCTGCTCGCGCACGGGGTCGCCGAGCTCGTCAAGGAGCTCGACCGCGACATCGGCTCGTTTACGGGACGCAACGGAGCGACCCTAAAGGGCTCTCCGGGCCGTCCCGGCCCGGGTGAGACCGCGCTGCTGCTCGCGCTGGCGCTCGGCACGTCCGCCTGGGCGAGCGCCCCCGGCTTCCAGCAAGCCAACGAGCTCTACCGCCAGGGCAAGTACTCCGAGGCCGCCGATTTCTACCGCGGCTTGACGGCCGCGGCGCCCGGCAACGCGCACCTCCACTACAACCTGGCCAACGCGCGGTTCAAGGAAGGCGCACCGCACGCTCTCGGCCTGGCCATCGCGGGCTATCTGCGGGCCTGGGAGCTCTCGCCGCGCGACCCCGACGTCCGACACAATCTCGAGTTCGCCCTCTCCCGCGCGGGCGAGGCCCTCGTCCCGGCCGGCACGCCGAGGGCGCTGTTCGGCCTTTTCCACTACCTCAGCCGGTCCGAGCTCCTCGGGCTGCAGTGGTTCGGCTACTGGGCCTGCCTGCTCTTGGGCTCGGCGTTCTTATTGGCACCCGCGTTGCGAGAGCGGCTGAAGCCGGCGGTGCTGTTCGTCCTCATATTCTGGGCGGTGTTCGGCGGGTGGTGGGCCGCCCGCACCCTGACGGGGGGTGGCCCCGTCGCGGTGGTGCTCGAGCCGAACGCCGAGGCCCGGTCCGGGCCCGGGCGGAACTTCCCGGTCGGCTTCAACGCGCCGGAGGGCCGCCGCGTGGTCGTGCTCGGCGAGTCCGGAAACTGGATTGAAGTGGGAGTCCTGAAGGAAGGGCTCAAGGGCTGGATGGAAGCGAAGCACTTGGAGAGGGTTTTCTGATGACGACCAAGACCGAAGACACGCCGCGGACGCGCGTCGAGAAGGACACGATGGGCGAGATCGCCGTCGCCGCGGACCGCTACTGGGGCGCCCAGACCGAGCGCTCCCTGCACCATTTCCAGGCGGGCGCCGGGCGCGACACGCTGCCCCGCGAGATGATCCGCGCGATGGGCGTCCTGAAGAAGGCCGCCGCGCAGGCGAACGCCGAACTCGGGCTCTTGCCGAAGGAGAAGGAGAAGCTCATCGTGGCCGCCGCGGAGGAGGTCGTCGACGGCAAGCTCGACGAGCATTTCCCGCTCGTGGTCTGGCAGACCGGCTCCGGCACGCAGTCCAACATGAACGCCAACGAGGTCATCTCGAACCGCGCGATCGAGCTGGCGGGGGGAGTCCTCGGCTCGAAGAAGCCCGTCCACCCCAACGACGACGTCAACAAGTCCCAGTCGTCCAACGACACCTTCCCGACGGCCATGCACGTGGCCGCGGCCGAGGCCGTCGTCCACCAGCTGATCCCGGCGGTCAAAGGCCTGCGGGACGCGCTCGCCGCCAAGGCGAAGGCGTTCGACGGCGTGGTCAAGATCGGCCGCACGCACCTGATGGACGCCGTGCCGCTGACGCTCGGCCAGGAGATGTCCGGCTGGGTCGCTCAGCTCGACGGAGGCCTCCGCCGGCTCGACGCCGCGCTGCCGGGCCTCTACGAGCTCGCGATCGGCGGTACCGCCGTCGGCACCGGACTCAACACGCATCCCGAGTTCGACAAGAAGGCCGCGGAGCGGATCGCCAAGCTCACGGGCTTGCCTTTCGTGCCCGCGCCGAACAAGTTCGAGGCGCTCGCCGCGCACGACGCGCTCGTCTTCGCGCACGGAGCGCTGAAGACGCTCGCCTGCTCGCTGATGAAGATCGCCAACGACGTCCGCTGGCTGGCGTCGGGGCCCCGGGCGGGCCTGGCCGAGCTGCGCATCCCGGAGAACGAGCCTGGCTCCTCCATCATGCCGGGCAAGGTGAACCCGACGCAGAGCGAGGCGGTGACGATGATCTGCGCGCAGGTGCTCGGCAACGACACGGCCGTGAACGTCGGGGGCGCGTCCGGCAACTTCGAGCTCAACGTCTTCAAGCCGCTCATCATCCACAACTTCCTGCACTCGGCGAAGCTGCTGGCGGCGGGCTGCCGCGGCTTCACCGAGCACTGCGCCGTCGGCATCGAGGCCGACAAGAAGCGCATCGATGAGCTCATGCGGCGCAGCCTCATGCTCGTGACCGCGCTCAACACGCACATCGGCTACGACAACGCCGCGAAGATCGCCAAGACGGCGCACGCCGAAGGGCTGACGCTGAAGGAAGCGGCGCTGAAGCTCGGGCTGGTGGACGAGGAGCAGTTCCACGCCTGGATCCGCCCCGAGCTGATGACCAAACCCGGCCTCTAGTCAAAAGAGTAAACCTTGGGGACTGTCCCGAGGGTTTACTCTTTTACGGGTTGTAGGGCGCGATCGGGCTGAGCGCGACGACCGGCAGCGGCTCGATCGGCTTGACCTTCTCGAGCGGGACCTTCCCCGACGGGATGAGAGGGGACGGCGTCACCGCGGCCTGCAGGGCCGCCGAGCGGCGGCGCGCCTTCCGGCCTTTCTTGCGCTTCTTCGGGGGGGCCTTCGCCTTGAAGACCGGGCCGTCCTCGCCCTCCACGAGGCCGCCGCTGTCGGGGCCCGTGTCGGCGGGGATGTCTCCGCCCGCGATGACCTCGCCCCCGCCGGAGACATCGGCGCCGTCGGGCTGCTGCTGCCCGTCTTGGGCCGGGTTTTCGATGACGGGGACGTTGGCCGCGCTCTCGCCGCCGTCCTCGCCGCCCTCGCCGCCCCCTTCCGGGGGAGGCGGGGGAGGGGCTTCGCCCCCTTCTTGGCCCTCGTCCTGGGCGAACGAATTCGAAGGCCCCGCCGGAAACGCGAGGGCGAGGACCAGGAAGAGCGCGAGCGATCGGCGCAAGGCGGTCATGCCCGAAGTTTAGCCGCCGCCTGTTACAAAATCAAGGCACGGGCTGAAGGGCCCGGGACCAAAGGGCCTAGGAAATGTGCCATTAGCCTCAGGCGGCCGGGGCTCTCCGCCCCTAAACTCTTCCTTATGAGACCCATCCCGGGGGGTCCCGTCCGGATCGCCGTACGCGTCCTCTCCGTCGCCCTCCTGGCGTCCGTGTCCCACGCGCAGACCAAGACTCCTGTCGTCGTTCCGGTGCAGGCTCCCGTGGTCGGGGTTGGCGCGGCACCCGCGGTGGCGCCCGCCTCGCCGCTCCTCCGGAGCGTATCACCGGTGGCGCGCCAAGCCCTGGCGCAGCCCGCCCTCGCCAAGACGGGGGCGAAGCCGTCGCCTCTCGGCCGCGCGCTGCGCACGACCCTGCCCGCCGCCGAGCCCGCGCGCTCCGAGAGCGCCGCGACCGCCTTGCCGCTCGCCGCGGGAGCCCCCGAGACGCGCTGGCAGCGCTGGCTCAACGAGCGCGAGCAGGCGCTCGCGACCCTGGACCCCGCGCCTTCGGACGGCGGATCGCTCGCTCGCAACGGCCTGCGGGCCCCCGCCGGACCGCGGGCGTTCGTCGAGGGCCGCATCTACGACCGCAGCTTCGTCGCCTCGGAGAAAGCCGACGGCCGGTTCACGGTGGTCCTCAACCTCAACGACACGATCGAGCACCATGACGACAAGACCGGAGGCGACACGTTCCGGCTGCGGCCGGGCATCGAGGGAGACCTGGGGCGCCTCAAGGCGAGCGGCATCAAGGTCGTGCTCTGGACGCAGGCCGAGCGGTGGTGGGTGGAGCGGTTCCTGGACCGCTTCCCCGCGCTGGCGCCCCAGTTCGACCGGATCATCACGCACGAAAACTACATGGAGCCGACGCCCGGCGAGTCGGTCGGCCGGCCCGTCTTGGCCTCGCGGGTCGAAGACGACCCCTTCGCCAAGGACCTCTCGGTGCTCGGCTACGACGTCCTGATCGACGACCGGTCCGAGGCTCGGGCGACCGCCGAGGCCGCGGGATTTACGCTCCTCCGCGTGCGGCCGCTCCGCTTCGACGAGCGCAAGGTCGACGGCGACGTCACGCGGGCGGTCGACGACGCGCTCAACCTCGCCCGGCTCCGCGAGCTCAAGGAGACCCCGGACGGCGACGCGGTCGCGGTGCTCGACATCGAGGCGGATCGGGTTGACCTCGAGGCCTCGCTCGGTCCCGAGCCGTTGGCGTTCGCGATCAACCGGTCCATCTTCACGCTCGACGCCCAGGGAGGCGCCGCGAAGATCAAGCGTGCCGCCGGCGGCGCAGCACCCGCGATCTACGACGCGCTCAAGTCGCAGGGCGGCGGGCTGGTGTTCGCGGCGGCGATGACGCCGCTGGAGCGGTCCTTGGCCCGCGCGGGGAAGATACTCAAGGTGGGGGAAGGCGCCTACCTCCGCTACGTCGACATGCCGGAGGACGTCTTCGAGAAGCACTACACGGGCTACGCGAACTCGATCCTCTGGCCGGCGCAGCACGGCATGTCGGAGGACTTCGCCGGAGGAACGCCGCCGGACATGCAGGACGAGTTCGAGCGGGGCTATCGCGTCGCCAACCGCCACTTCGCCCGCGAGATGCGTCGCGTGCTCGGCAACGGCTCCCGCGCGAGGCTGATGGTGCAGGACTACCACCTCTACCTGCTCCCGGGCATGCTCCGGCGCGAGCGCGCGACCGGGGGAGTCGTCCAGCAATTCGTGCACATCCCGTGGCCGGAGCCGGAGTACATCGCCCGCGCCGTGCCGGCCGACCAACTCCGCGAGCTCATGATCGGGCTGCTCGGCAACGACATCGTCGGGTTCCAGACCCCCGAGTTCGCGCGGCGCTTCCTCAAGACGGCCGCCCTCGTGCTCGGCGCGGACGCAGACGTGGAGGCCGGCCGAATCCGCTGGGCGGGCCGGGAGGTCTGGGTCCGCGCGTACCCGATCTCCCTCGACGCGGACGCGATCCTGAACACGCTTCGGAGCCCCGCCGCGCTCGACCACATGCGCCGGTTCGAGCAGGTGAAGGCCGGCAAGAAGCTCATCTTACGCGTCGACCGGATGGACCCGACCAAGGGCATCCTCGAGGGCTTCGAGGCCTACCGGCGCCTGCTGCGCATGCGCCCGTTCCTCGCCGGCCAGGTGATGTTCTACGGGATCCTGCAGCCTTCGCGCGAAGGCAACGCCGCGTACCGGGGCCTGCAGGAGAAGATCCGGACGATCGTCCGCGAGATCAATCGGGAGTTCAGCCCCGAGTCCGCTGCGCGCGGCTTCGACGGCATCGTCGACGGCCACGAGAAGCACCGCGCCTTCCTGGCGCTCGCGCCGCACCAGGTGCCGGCCGTCACGGTCCGCATGACCGCGGTCCCCAACGCCGAGGTCCTCGCGACGATGGCGGTGATGGACGTCGGCCTCGTGAACTCCAAGGCGGACGGGATGAACCTCGTCGCCAAGGAGATGGCCGTCGCCAACGACCCGGCGCTCCTCGATTCCGTCCGGCCGCACGCCCGGCGCGTGCGGCCGGGCGTGATCGTCGCCTCGGCGAAGATGGGCGCGTTCGGCGAGCTGGAGGGCCGCGCGATCGAGCTGCGAAACCCGAACGACCTCCGCGAGACGACGCAGGCGCTCGCCACGGCGCTCGCGGTCTCCGAGGCGTGGAGCGCGAAGGCCGCGCTCGCCTCGCGCCAGGTCGCCGAGCACAACCTCGCCAAGTGGTTCGCGGCGATGATGAAGGACGTCCAGGCGCGCGCGCCGCCCGCGGAGCAGGGCCGCCACGCCGTCGCGATCCTGGACACGCCCGAGAAGATTCTCTACACGCGCATGGACCGCTACGCCAAGGCCACGCGCCGGCTCGACCTCCGCGACTTCATCATCCGCGACGACGACGCGAGCACGATCAAGCTGGCGGCGCTGCGCGCCGCCGCCGACCGGGGAGTGCTCGTCCGGCAGCTCGCCGACGACCTGCACGACGAGCTCGACCCGGCGATGATCGTCCACCTCCGCGAGCGCGGGGTGCAGGTCCGGGACTTCAACCCGTTCCGCTTGAGCCGCTTCTGGCGGATCTTCATCCGCTACCACGAGAAGGGCGCGGGGATCGACGGAGTCGAGGACTTCGCGGGCGACGCGAACACGGGCGACGAGTACCTGCAGTGGGGGGACCACGAGCGGATGACGAGCCGCGACGTGCTCGTGAAGGGTCCGGCGGCGCGGGCCGCGGCCCGGCATTTCGACAAGCTGTGGGACAGCGCCTGGGTGGGGACCCCGGAGATCCGAGTCGCCTCGCCCGAGGAGGTGGCGCGCCACCGCCGCCGGTACGAGCTCCGCAACCGGATCATCGTCAAGCTGTTCTCGCTCGTCGGCTTCAAGATCGACGCCCGCGGGGTGTTCCTCAAGCCTAGAGTGCGCCTCGTGACGCGCGAGGAGGTCGAGGCGGCCGGCCGCAGGCTCGACGACGCGGCGGCCCGCTGGCGCGAGATCGCGGCCCACAATTGGATCAAGTCGCGCGGCTACGGCCCTCGGACCGAGACGCCCGAGGAGCCCATCGAGGTCGACCGGGTCGGCTACGTCCACGACGCGGTCGGCAAGAAGGGCGACGCGAAGGGGAGGCTCGGGAGCCTCGTCCACGCGCTCCGCAGCGCCCGCCCCGGAAAGGGCATGCTGGAGCGATTCTTCCGCGAGTACTGGAGAGCGCGGATGAAGCCGGGGATGGAGGAGAACCTCCTGTCCATGATCCGCGGGGCGAAGGACACGCTCACCATCACGACCCCCTACCTCGTCTTGACGCCCGAGTTCCGCGGCGCCCTCCAGGACGCGATCCGCCGGAGGGTGAAGGTCACGATCATCACCAACTCGCTCGAATCCTCCGACAACGCCTACACCCAGGCGCACTACGAGTTGCGCAAGCGCGAGCTCGCCGCGATGGGCCTCGAGCTCTGGGAGTACAACGGCCCCGGAACGCTGCACGCCAAATCGGCCGTCGCCGACGGCGTGTGGTGCTTCAACGGAGCCTACAACGTCGATTACCGCTCGCAGACGCTCAGCATGGAGAACGGCCACGTCTGGAGGAGCCGGCGCAGCGCCCGCCAGTTCCAGTCGCGCCTGCGCGAGGACCAGGAGAACTCGACCTTGATCGCGCGCGACGGCCGCTTTCTCGAGGTACGGGTGCGCAGGGTCCGTTTCGGCCCCTGGGCCTACCAGCTCCTCGCCGAAAAGCAACTGTAGTTAGTGAAGTGGGGACAGTCCCCACTTCACTAACTCCACTTTCGTTGTCGGGCCGGCGGCAAAAACGGTAGGATGATGGGAACGCATATGCCTGCCGAGACGACCACCGAGAAGATCCGCACCGAGCGGCGCGGCGCCGTCGCGCTCTACACCATCCACCGCCCGGAGGCGCTCAACGCCCTGTCCGACGAGCTCATCGCCGAGCTCCTGCAGAAGCTGGAGGCCGCCGACAAAGACGACGCCGTGCGCGTGCACGTCCTGACGGGCGGGCCGAAGGTTTTCGCGGCGGGAGCCGATATCAAGGGGATGGCCCAGGCCACGGCCGCGGAGATGGCCCGAAAGGACCCTCTGGGCCAGTGGGACCGGTTCTCGAAGCTCGCGAAGCCGCTCATCGCCGCCGTCAACGGGTTCGCGCTGGGAGGCGGCTGCGAGCTGGCCATGAACGCCGATCTGCTCATCGCGGGCGAGGACGCGGTCTTCGGTCAGCCCGAGATCCTGATCGGCGTGATGCCCGGCGCCGGCGGCACCGTGCGGCTGCCCCGGCTCGTGGGCCGCCTGCGGGCGATGGAGCTGCTCCTCACCGGACGGCGCCTGCCCGCGCGGCAGGCGCTCGAGTGGGGCCTCGTCAACGCGGTCGTGCCGCCGGGCCAGGCGCTGGAGGAGGCGCTCCGCCTCGCCTCCGAGATCGCCGCCCAGCCCGCGGAGGCGGTGAGACAAGTCAAGGCGGCGGTACGAGGAAATCTCGATAAACCGGTCTTGGAAGCGCTCGCGAACGAACGCGAGCGCTTCTATAGCTTATTCGACACGGCCGACCAGAAGGAAGGCATGGCCGCCTTCGTCGAGAAGCGCAAGCCCAAGTTCACCGGGAAATAGCATGACGCCAACCGCCTCCGCCGAGCCGCTCCTCCGAAAGACCGAGGGCGGGATTCTTTGGCTCACGCTGAACCGGCCCGACGCGCACAACAGCTTCACGGTCCCGATGTTCGACGCGATCGGCGCGGGCCTCGACGCCGCCGCCAAAGACCCCTCCGTGAAGGCCGTGGTGCTCACCGGCGCCGGCAAGGCCTTCTGCGCGGGCCAAGACCTGCGCGAGCACCTCGAGCGCAAGCCCGCGTTCATCGACGAGCTCCGCAAGCGCTACAACCCGCTCATCCTGAAGGTCCGCCGCCTCCCGAAGCCCGTCGTCGCCGCGATCAACGGCTCCGCCGCCGGCGCCGGCATGAGCCTCGCCTTGGCCTGCGACTTCCGGCTCTGCGTCCCCGAGGCCAAGTTCTTCACGTCGTTCGTGAAGATCGGCCTGGCCCCGGACTCGGGCAACCTCTTCTGGCTAGGCTCGCAGATCGGCTACTCCCGGGCGCTCGAGCTCGAGATGACCGGCCGGGCGATGACGGCCGAGGAGGCCGAACGCTGGGGCATGGTCAACCGCGTGGTGCCGCCCGACCGGCTCCTCGACGAGACCCAGGCGTTTCTGAAGCCGCTCGTCGAGGGGCCGGCCAAGGCCTTGGCTTTGATCAAACAGCTATATAACCGGACTCTCTTCGCGAGCGACCTCCCGGAGCTCCTGGACTACGAAGCGCTCGTCCAGCAAGAGGCCGGGACGACGAAAGACCACCACGAAGGCCTAGCGGCCTTCGTGGCGAAGCGGGCGCCGAAGTTCACCGGAGAATGACATGACGATCCAAGCCGAGTTCGCCCCCAAGAGCGTCTCGAAGCGCTCGGAGATGACCGACGAGTACTACGAGCATCTCACGAACCTGATGGGCATGCAGGCCGACTCCGAGCTGGCCGGCGCCTACGGCTACGTGCCGTGGATCGCGAAGGCCCCGTCGATCCAGGAGACGTATACGGTCAGCCAGATCGTCAAAGACGAGGTCCGCCACGCGCACGTGATGTTCCGCCTGCTCGAGCAGCTCGGCTTCGACACGCAGGGCTACTTCGAGAAGCACAACTTCACGCTGCGGGTCGAGACTTCGGACATCGGGACCGAGCGCGTCGCCGACGACAAGCGCGTCAACATCTTCTACTACCCGATCGAGACGTGGTACGACTTCATCATGTTCAACTTCTGCATGGACCGCGGCGCGGGTCACCAGCTCGAGGACGCGAAGCACTGCTCCTACAAGCCCTGGGCGGACGTGATGGAGGGCATCTTCAAGGAAGAGGCGATGCACATGGCCCACGGCGACTGGTGGGTCAAGAAGCTCGCCGCCGACCCGAACACGAAGGGCCCGGCCCAGGAGGCCCTCGACAAGTGGTACCCGCGCACGATGAACATCTTCGGGCGCCCGAACTCGCCGAAGAACAAGGTCTACCGCCGGCTCGGCCTGAAGGTCCGCGACAACGACGAGGTCCGCCAGGCGTTCGCCGCGGAGATCAAGCTCCGCTGCGACGAGTACGGCCTGCGCGTCCCCGACTGGCAGCCGGTCGAGCGTCACATGACCGAGGAGCCGTTCATCCCGGGATGAGCCGCCGCGCCGTGACGGACCTCGCCTCGCTTCTCAAGGACCAGCCGAAGCTCGTGAAGGTCCTGGAGCGCCACGGGGTCCACGTCTGCGCGGGCTGCCTCCTGACCTTGACGTCGCCGGTCGACCGGGCCGCGGCGTACCACGGCGTCCCGAACATCCCGGCATTTTTGGCGGCGCTCGGGCTCGGCGCCAAGCCGCGCCGCAAGCACGGGCGGCGCGCCTCGGGCCGGAGGCGGTCCTCGTGAGCGAGTACCGGATCTCCGTGGAGCTTCCCGTCCGCTTCTCGGACACCGACGCGATGGGGCACGCCAACAACGCGCGCTACCTCTCCTACCTCGAGGAGGCCCGGTTCAAGTACGCGAAAGACGTGCTCGGCATCTCCGACTGGCGCGTCAGCTTCATCCTCGCCCGCGTCGAGATCGACTATCGCAGCCCGGCGTTTTGCGGCGAGACGGTCGTCGTGGCCATGCGGGTCTCCAAGATCGGGGGAGCCAGCTTCGAGGCGACCTACAGGCTCACCGATAAGGCGTCGGGCCGCCTGGTGGCCGAGGCCAAGACCGTGCAGGTCTGGTTCGACTACCCCAACAACAAGGTCATCCGCGTCCCCACCGACATGGCCGCCAAGCTCCGGGCGTTCGACGGCGTCGAGGCGTAGGGCGAGCGAGACGGCCCGAAGCCTTTCGGGCGCCCCGACGTTGATTTTTCCGACTATTCCGGTTACATTTATGGGGTCCGGCCGCCCCGCATGACACCGACCAAAACCCTCCACTCATCCGGTCGCCGCGTCCACCGCCTCCTCGAGCAGGTCCAACAGGTCTTCGTCGGCAAAGAGGAGGTGGTCAAGCTCACGGTCGTGACCCTCCTGGCGCGCGGGCACCTCTTGATCGAGGACGTCCCCGGCATCGGCAAGACCCTCCTCGGAATCGCCTTGGCGCGCTCCGTCGAGGCGAGCTTCCGGAGGATCCAGTTCACGAGCGACCTGCTGCCGTCGGACATCCTCGGCGTCTCGGTGCTGAACCAGACGGACCGCGTCTTCGAGTTCCGCCCGGGCCCGGTCTTCAGCCACATCCTGCTCGCCGACGAGATCAACCGCTCGACGCCGAAGACGCAGTCCGCGCTGCTCGAGGCCATGAGCGAGCTGCAGGTCACCGTGGACGGCACGACGCGGCCGCTGCCGGACCCCTTCCTGGTGCTGGCCACGCAGAACCCGGTCGAGTACCACGGCTCCTACCCGCTCCCCGAGGCCCAGCTCGACCGCTTCCTGCTGCGCGTGCGCATCGGGTACCCGGCACCCGAGGATGAAAAGCGCATCCTCCAGGGCGTGGACCCGGCGGAGCGCGTGAAGACCCTCGACCCGATCCTGTCCTTGCCCGACGTGCGGGCGCTGCAGGCCGAGGCGGCGGCCGTGCGCGTCTCGGACGCCCTGCTCGACTACGCGGTCGCGCTGGCCGAGGCCTCCCGCCGGCACCCGGGCGTGAAGCTCGGCCTGAGCCCGCGCGGCGCGATCGCCCTCTGCCGCGCCGCCCGGTCCCTCGCGCTCATCGAAGGGCGCGACTACTGCATCCCCGACGACTTCAAGACGATCGCCGTGCCCGTGATCGCGCACCGCCTCCTGCTGGACACGAGCCTCCTCGGCGTGGCGCGGATCGCCGAATCGGAAGGCATCGTCGAGACTCTCCTCAAGGGAGTGCCCGCCCCCGGATGAGACCGACCCGGCTGGGGGTGGCGTGCGCTCTGGCCGGCCTGCTGACCATCCTCTCGGCGCTCTCGACCGGCAACAACCTCCTCTACCTCCTCTACAGCGAGCTGCTCGCGCTGTTCGTCGTAGCGGCGGCGATCGGCCGCTGGAACCTCCACTCGCTCAAGCTCTCGGCGCTCGACGCGCCCGGGGCCACCCAGGGCCGGCTCGGCCGCTACCCGCTCCGCCTCACCAACGGCGGCTCGCGTCCCCGATTCGCGGTCCGCATCCAGGGCGCCGAGACCGAGGTCGGCCGCCTGGAGGCGGGGGCCTCGCGGGACGTCGCGGTGAGGCTCGCCCTGCCTCATCGGGGACTCAACCGCCTCTCGGAGCTCTTCCTCGAGAGCGAGTTCCCGTTCGCGCTCTGGCGGTCTCGCGGCCGCACGAACGCCCCGGTGCTCCTGGCCGTCCCGGAGGCGCCGCGGAGGGGGGAGGCGGACGCCGAGGCGTACGGGGACACCCGCGACGGCGGCGGCGGGGTCATCGGCGTTCCCGGCGACGAATTCCACGGCGCCCGCCCCTACGACCCCTACGACGACCCCCGCCGGATCAACTGGAAACTGACCGCGCGAACCGGCTCCGTCTTCGTCAACGAGTACCGGGCGCCGGGAGGCGGCCGCCGGACGGTCCGCCTCGCGCCCGCCCGCGACGTCGAGCGGGCCATCGCGGCCGCGGCAGGGGCCTGCCGCGCCGGGATCGACGCGGGGGCCGAGGTGCGCCTACTCACGCCGGAGCGCGAGGTGCCGTACGGCCGGGGCCCGGGGCATCTCCAGAAGCTCCTCGAGGCGCTCGCG
>JACQPK010000304.1 GCA_016207565.1 Elusimicrobiota bacterium | reverse complement strand
ATCAAGTACAGGGGGAAGGCCTTGCGGGGGATGCTGTAGTGCCGGGAGGTCTGGATCTCGAGGAACTTGAGGAACGGCTCCGCCGCCTCCTGGTCGGCGCCGCCTCTGCCGAGCCGCTCGCGGCCGTCCGCCACCAAGCTCGCGTAGCGGCCGTGCGGGGCGGTGAAGACCACGCCGTCGCGGTGCACGATCTTGGGGGGCGCCGCCGCCAGGCGCTTGACCTCCGCGTCCTCGATGCGGGCGAGCTCCACCTTGCCCCCCTCGCGCCGGACCCCGAACACGGCCGGCGCCTCGGCGGCTTGCGGCCTTTCCGCGAGAGCCTCGGACCAGCGCGGGTCCTTCGCGGCCAGGCTCACGCGGATGAGGTTGAGCGCCTTGTACAGGGTCGGCCGGGACAGTTGGGCCAATTGCCCGGCGCTCTCGGCCGGCAAGCCGGCCTCGAAGGCCTTGAGCGCCGCCAGCCAGGAACGCGCCGGGATGCGGAGGCGGCTCACGAAGCGTCCGGCCAGCAGGCCGAACGTGTACCGGCATTTCGAGCAGCGCCACCGGCGGCGAGCCTCGAGGATGTAGAGCTTTTTCTCGCTGCACCGCGGGCATTCCAGCTCCTCGCGCAGCACCTGGCGCTCCAGGAGAGCCTGCGCCTCTTCCTCGCCGAGGCGAAGGACGGAGCGCAACTCCTCGATCGCGTGACTGAGCAGGGCCACCATAGACGCCTCCATGCTTCCCCAGAAGGGTGGCCGGGAGGCCTGAAGATCGCCGGGGACCTTTCTGAACGGGCCCTGAACGCGTGAAATAAACCCGGCCCGTCCCGCGTATCTAGGGCGAGGGCGGACGACCGTGAAAGGCGCGCCCATGGAGGATGAGATGGAAGACCGAATGAGGCAGTGGTTGCTGCTGGGACTGCTCGGCGCCACGGGCGCCCTGTATTTCAGCGCGGTGGAGCCCGAGAAGGGGGTGGATCTCCTGACCCCGGGCGCGGGGACGCTCGAGCTGGCGCAGACCGACGAGCCGCCGGCCATGACGGCCGACGACCACGTGCTGGCCGCGCTCCCGATGCTGGAGCGGCCGGATATGAGCACGCGGCTCTCCGTGATCGAGGTGCTCGACGGCGTGGTGCGCGGCGAGCTGGGCAAGGAGCTCTCTCCGGAGGCCCGGGAGCAGGCGGCCAAGGCGCTGGTGGCGGCGTTCCAGTCGGCGCCCGAGGACGGCCCGGAGGGCCTCGAGTTCAAGCGCCACGCGGTGAGGCTGACGATCGCGCATCTGGCCTCCGACGCCTCGCGCGATTTCGCCGTCGAGCTCCTGAGCTCGACGACCGACTCGTGGAAGCGGGAGGCGCTCCAGGCCTGGCTCTCGCCGGGCGCGGTCAACGGCCAGGCGATCCGCGCGAAGGCGGCCGAGCTGGCCAAGACCGACGTGGTCCCCGACGCCAAGAAGCCGGCCGTGATCCGGCGCGCGCTCGGCAAGAAGGCCGAGGGCGAGCTGATCACGCTCCTCGACACGGAGCTCGGACGGCAAGGACTCTCGGCCTGCGTGGTCGAGCTGCAGAACCTGGGCAAGCCCGAGCTCATGGGCCGGATACTCTCCAGGCTCGAGGAGGCCGGGATGCTCGGCGATCATCGCAAGCTGCCCTGGATGAGCGGACGGCTCTTGTCCGAGCATATCCGCGTCGCCGACGGCGCGGACCTCAAGCGCGCGCTGAAGGTCGTCTACCTTCGGCCGCGGCTGGCGCGGGCGACGGCGAAGGCCGTGAAGGAGCGCGCCGGGCATCCCGACGCGACGGTGCGCCGGATGGTCGCGCGCATCATCCCGGACGCGGTGAAGAACGAGGGGATCGATATAGCGTCCGGCGAGGAGCTGCTGCTCGCGCAGCTCAAGGAGGAGACGGACCCGGCCGTGAAGGGCGAGATCGAAGGCAGCCTCGCCGAGGTGCGCAAGACTCGGCCTGCGCCCGAGGCGACGCCTGCGACCCCGACCGAACCGTAACCGCCGGACGCGGGAGGTGACGTTAGCCCCGGAGGCCTTTCGGCCTCCGGGGCATCTCATTTCCGCCGCTGTCCCTGAAGGACCGGGAAATTCCGAAGGCCCTTCGGGCCTTCAGAATTTCTCGTGGCTGCGCCAGTGGGGGGCGGCGCGGCGGACGATGCCGACGCGGAAGCGGCGACGGCTCGGGAGCAGCCAAGCGATGACCAGGGCGCCTTCGGCGAAGGCGTCGAGCAGATAGATCTCGCTTATCTCGTCGGCCCAGACGTACCAGCAGTCGATGCCGAACAGGGCGGCGGCCGACGCCATGCCGAGCGCGGCGGTCTCGGGTCCCGGAGCCCGCCGGCCGCCGACCAGCAGCGAGGCTCCGATCGCGACGACGAGGACCGCGACCGTCTTCACCAGCCAGTCGTCCGTCTTGGGCCCGGTGACCCATTCGAAGCTGTCGAGCTCGAAAAGGGCCCAAAGCCCCGTGATCAGGTAGTAGAAAGCCTGCGCCCGGGCGATGCGCGCGCGAATCCCGTTCATGGCGGGTGCCTATTAGGGAAAGTAGCACCTCTTCCAGCCGCGACCCATAGCGGGCTGATGACGTTTCGCTCTTGACGACCGGATCGCCCGCATTCAAGGCCTCATCGACTCGGGCCAGGCGAAGCCGGTCAAGAAGCGCTTGTATTGATTCCCGTGGGGAAAGCCGCTATAATCTGGGGAGCCTCGGCGAGGATTTATCCCGAATTGCCCCGGCCGCAACGGTGGGCTAAACAGGGACGCACTTAGACTCCCGCGCCGTCGGCGCGGGATTTTTTATAGCCATGGACAATCGCGGACGGGTCCAGGAGCTGCGCGAGCTGCTCGCCAAACGCATCCTCATCATGGACGGCGCGATGGGCACGGCCATCCAGGCCCGGCATCTGGGCCCCGCGGACTTCGGAGGCGCCCAGCTCGAGGGCTGCAACGAGCACCTCGTCTTGACCCGGCCGGACGTGATCCGGGACATCCACGAGAGCTACCTGGCCGCCGGCTCGGACATCATCGAGACCGACTCCTTCGGCGCCATCCGCCACGTCCTGGCCGAGTACGGCCTCGAGGACAAGACCCTGGAGCTCGGCCGCGCCGCGGCCCGGCTGGCGGCCGAGGCGGCCAAGAAGTTCTCAACTGCGGACAAGCCCCGGTTCGTCGGCGCGTCGTTGGGGCCGGGGACCAAGACGATCTCGGTGACGGGCGGCATCACCTTCGACGAGGTGAGGCGCCACTACGGGGAGGCCGCCCTCGGGCTGATGGAGGGAGGCTCCGACCTCTTCTTCCTCGAGACGCAGCAGGACACCTTGAACGCGAAGGCCTCGATCCTGGGCATCGAGGACGCGTTCCAGAAGCTCGGGCGCAGCATCCCGATCGTCCTTTCGGTGTCGATCGAGACCATGGGCGTGATGCTGGGGGGCCAGACGGCCGAGGCGCTCTACGACTCCGTCGGCCACCTCGACCTGCTCTCGGTCGGCCTCAACTGCGCGACCGGGCCGGACTTCATGACCGACCATCTCCGCACGCTGGCCGGCCTCTCGCGCTTCTTCATCACCTGCTTTCCCAACGCCGGCCTGCCCGACGAGAACGGGGACTACAACGAGACGGCCGAGATGGTGGCCCGCAAGCTCGAGCGGTTCTGCGACGAGGGCTGGGTCAACGTCGTGGGAGGCTGCTGCGGGACCACGGCCGAGCACATCCGGCTCATCTCGAAGATGGCGCAGGGCAAGGCGCCCCGCACGCCGGTCCCCCCGCGGCGCGCGGCCGTGGCGGGGCTGGAGTCCTTCGTCGTGGAGGACGACAAGCGGCCCGTGCTGGTCGGCGAGCGCACCAACGTCATCGGCTCGCGCGTCTTCAAGGACCTCATCGTCCAGGAGAAGTTCGAGGAGGCCTCCGAGATCGGCCGCCGCCAGGCCCGCCACGGCGCCCAGGTCCTCGACGTGTGCCTGGCCAACCCCGACCGCGACGAGGACGCGGACATGGGCCGCTTCCTCGATTTCCTGACCCGCAAGGTCAAGACGCCGCTGATGATCGACACGACCGACGCGGACGTGCTCGAGGAGGCGCTCAAGCGCTGTCCGGGCAAGTGCATCGTCAACTCGATCAACCTGGAGGACGGCGAGGAGCGCTTCGAGCGCGTCGTGCCCCTGCTCAAGCGCTACGGCGGCGCGGTCGTGGTGGGCGCCATCGACGAGGACAAGGCGCAGGGCATGGCCGTCTCCCGGGAGCGCAAGCTCGCCATCGCCCGGCGCTCCTACGAGCTCCTCACGGAGAAATACGGCCTGGCGCCCGAGGACCTTTATTTCGACCCCCTCGTCTTCCCCTGCGCGACCGGGGACAAGAACTATTTCGGCTCGGCCATCGAGACGATCGAGGGCGTGCGGCTGATCAAGCGGGCCCTGCCGCGGGCGAAGACCGTCCTGGGCATCTCGAACGTCTCCTTCGGCCTGCCGGCCGCCGGCCGCGAGGTGCTCAACGCCGTGTTCCTCCACCACTGCGTGGAGGCCGGCCTCGACCTGGCCATCGTCAACGCGGAGAAGCTCGCGCGCTACTCGGCCTTGCCCGAGGACGAGAGGCGCCTGGCCGAGACCCTGCTCCGCTGGAAGGGCCCCGGCGATCCGGCCTTTCCCGCGAGCCTCGACCCCGTGGCCGAGTTCTCCAACAAGTTCAGGAACGTCGTCCAAGCCAAGGACAAGCCCTCCCGGCTCGCCCTCCCCATCGACGAGCGCCTGGCGCGCAACGTGGTCGAGGGCTCCAAGGAGGGGCTCGAGGCCGACCTCGCGGCCCTCCTGGCGGAGGGCCGCAAGCCGCTCGAGCTCATCAACGGACCCCTCATGAAGGGGATGGACGAGGTGGGCCGGCTCTTCGCGGCCAACGACATGATCGTGGCCGAGGTGCTGCAGTCGGCCGAGGTCATGAAGGCGGCGGTAGCGCAGCTCGAGCCGCACATGGACCAGGCCTCGGCGGCGGCGCGTGGCAAGGTCATCCTCGCGACCGTGAAGGGCGACGTCCACGACATCGGCAAGAACCTGGTGCACATCATCCTGAAGAACAACGGCTACGCGGTCACGGACCTAGGCATCAAGGTGACGCCCGAGGTCTTGATCGAGGCGATCCGGCGGGTGACGCCTCATATCGTCGGCCTCTCGGGGCTGCTCGTGAAATCCGCCCAGCAGATGGTCGTGACCGCCGACGACCTGAGGGCCGCCGGCATCCGCACCCCGGTCCTCGTCGGCGGAGCCGCGCTCAGCTCGAAGTTCACCGCGACCCGCATCGCGCCGCGCTACGAGGGCCCGGTCCTCTACGCCAAGGACGCGATGCTGGGCCTCGACCTCGCCAACGGTCTTCAGGACCCGGCCCGGCGGGAGGCGGTCCTGCTCAAGAACCGCGAGATCCAGGACTATCTCGCGGCCGACGCCCCGGCGCCGCCCGCCCCGGCGGCCAACGGCGGCGCGCGACGGGTCGTGGTGTCGCACGAGGCGGACGCGCCGCTGCCCCCGGACCTCAAGCTCCACGTGCTCGACGACTTCCGCGTGGAGGACGTCTTCGGCTACATCAACCCGATCATGCTCTACGGCAAGCATCTGGGCCTCAAGAGCCCCGAGCGCCAGCACGCCGAGCGCCAGCCGAAGGCCGTCGAGCTCTACCAGCGCGTCGCGGCGATCCAGGAGGATATCCTGGCCCGCCGCCTCATGCGCGCGCGCGCCGTCTTCCGCTTCTTCCCCGCCCAAGCCGACGGGGAGCGGCTGCTGCTCTACCCCTCGCCATCGGAGCGCCGGCCGCTCGAGACCTTCGAGTTCCCCCGGCAAGCCGGGCACGAGCGGCTGTGCCTCTCCGACTTCGTCGCGCCGAAGGCGTCGGGCCGCCTCGACTTCGTGGCCCTCTTCGTCGTCACCTGCGGAGCCGGGGTGCGCGAGCTTTCGGAGGCTTACCGGGAGAGCGGAGAGTACCTCAAGTCCCACGCGCTCCAGGCGATCGCCATCGAGAGCGCCGAGGGCTTCGCGGAGCTCCTCCACGAGCGGCTGCGGGCGATGTGGGGCATCGCCGACCCGGCCGGCATGACCCTCAAGGAGAAGTTCCAGGCCCGCTACCGCGGCCTGCGGGTGAGCTTCGGCTATCCGGCCTGCCCGAACCTCCAGGACCAGGAGAAGCTCTTCCGCCTGCTCGAGCCCGACAAGCATATCGGCGTCGAGCTCACGGAGGGCTGGATGATGGAGCCCGAAGCCTCCGTCTCCGCGCTGGTCTTCCACCACCCGCAGGCGCGCTACTTCGCCGTCGGCGACGCCGTCGCCGGACGGGCGTGAGACCGGCCGGGGCGATCCCCCTCCTTGCGCTCGCCTTTGCGGCCGGGCTCGCCCGAGCCGAGCCTCCGAAGCCTCCCGCCAGGATCGACGCCATCCTCGAGGACATGGACCGCCTGGCCCGCGAGGTGGAGGGCCGCCATCCCTTGGAGGCCCGCCAGCTCGAGGCCCGTCTCAGGGCCTACGGCGCGGAGATCCGGCTGCTGGGCCCCGACGCCGTGGCGGGCTTGAGCGCCGCCCTCGGACAGATGAGCCGCCCGCTCAGGGCCCGCGTGTACGCCGCCGTGTTCCTCGGCATGCACGGAGACCCCGGGGGCTTCGAGCCGCTGCGCGCGCGGGCCCTGGACCCCTGGGAGAACGCGGGCCTGCGCTCGGCGGCGCTGCAGTCCTTGGGCCTGCTGCGCGCCGGCCGCCTGGCCAAGCGGCGGGTCATGGACAGGGCCTTGGCCGATCCCGCCGCGCCCGCGCCGGTCTGGCGGGAGGCGCTGACTTTGCTCTCCGAGCTCGGGACCTCCGATCCCGACGCGGTCCTCCGCGCGGCCTCGCGCGACGGCTTCGGGCCTTTGGACGGCCGCAGCGCGGTCCGTGCGATCGCCCGCTCTCCCCGCGCGGGCGCCGACGCCAAGCTCTTGGACCTGCTCCCCAAGCTCGGGCCGGAGTCCGACGCCGAGGCCGACGCCCTCCTCGGGCTCGCGGAGGCTCCGCCCCCGGCCGTCCGCCCGCGGAGCGTGAAGCCGGTCCTCGAGATCCTCCGCCGGCGCAAGGGCCGCTCGGCGGTCCTGGCGGCGCGCGTCCTCGCCCGGCTCGACGCGGCGAACGCGCTCGACGAGCTCCGCCGGACCCTCCAGGCCCGCGATCCCGCGGTCGTCGTCGCCGCGGGCGAGGAGCTGGCCAAGCTGCGCGACGCCGAAGGAGCCCGCGAGCTCCGCCGCCTTCTCGAGAGGCTCGCCTCCGACCGGCGCTTCGCGGCGCGCCCGGGCGCAGAGACCGCCGGCTTGGTCGCGCGGCTGGAGGCGGCGGCCGTCCTCGCGACCGAGCCGCTTCCCGCCGCACCCGAGCCGCGCCCGCTCGCCCCGCCCCCGTCGCCGCCGGGCCGGGCGCTCTTCCGCTACGACGGCTATCCCGGCGACGAGCGGCCGAGCGTGCGCTGGAAGGGCGGGCCTGCGAGGCTCTTCGAAGGCCCCGGCGGCGAGGGCCTCTGGCGCGAGGCGCGCCTGGCGCCCGGAGAGCTCGCCTGGGACGCGTCGGTCGTGCTCACGCGCCGGGCGGGAGCCGCCGTCGTGCGGCGCCGCCTGGAGATCGAGGCGCGCGACCACGGCGCGTTCCACGGCGGGCACGCCGGCGGCCCCGGGCGAGCGGAGCGGGCCGCCCTCGAGCCCGGCGAGACGCTCGACATACTCGCGGCGGTCTCGAGCGGCTCGTGCCTGGTGCGCCGCAACCGGGGCCAGCGCCTCCTCGAGATGGAATGTCCCCAGTACTTTCCCGGCCCCTACGAGGTCCTCAGCCTCCCCGTGACCGAATGGTGGGTGCGGGTCCAGACCCCGGAGGGCCCGGGCTGGCTGACCGTGGACCGCAAGCCGTAAGGCCCTGTCAACCAATAACCTTGTCGATTTAGACGCCCGCGGTGACGGGCCGGCCTCGAATGTAGTAGATTGGCCGCCCATGACCACGGCCGTCTACCCCGGAAGCTTCGACCCCGTCACGCTCGGCCATCTCGATCTGGTCGAGCGCGCGTGCCGCATCTTCGACCGCGTCGTCGTCGCGGTCTCGAACAACTCGAGCAAGAAGCACACCTTCAGCGTGGCCGAGCGGATCGCGATGCTCGAGAACGCGGTGCGCGCCATCCCCCAAGCCGAGGTGGACACCTTCTCGGGGCTGCTGGTCGACTACCTCAAGCACCAGAAGGCCACGACCGTCATCCGCGGCCTGCGCGCGGTCAGCGACCTCGACTACGAGTTCCAGATGGCGTCGATGAACCGCCGGCTCTACCCCAAGGTCGAGACGGTGTTCCTCATGCCCGACGAGCAGTACACCTACCTCTCGTCGTCGATGGTCAAGGAGGTCGCCCGGATGGGCGCCCCCTTGGACGGCATCGTCGCGCCCTTCGTCGCGCGCAAGCTGCGGCTCAAGTTCAAGACCCCCGTCTCCCGCTGACGCCGCCGGGCCCGGTCTGGCGCGGGACGCGCAGGACGTGTACACTTACGTCCGGTGCCGAACCCAGAGAGGCCCGAAGAGGCCACGGCGCTCCCGCCCGGGCAGGCCGCGCCGCCGGCTGGAACCGGAGCGCCCTCCGCGGTGTCACAACCGGCGGAGGGCGCGCGGTCCTTGACCGAGGCCGAGCTCCTCGAGCGTCACTCGGGCCTGGTGTACAACCTGGCCTTGAGGCTGGTCGGGACCCCGCAGGACGCCGAGGACCTGGCTCAGGACTCCCTGCTGCGCGCCCTCAAGGCCCTGCCGCGCTTTCGGGGCGAGTGCCAGGTCTCGACGTGGCTCTACCGCATCACGGTCAACACGTGGAAGAACCGGGTCCGCTCCGAGAAGCGGCGCGGCTTCTGGAGGACGGTCTCGCTGGGCTTCTTCTCGGAGGACGAGGACGAGCCCGCCGAGGCCGAGAGGCTCGCCGCGGACGAGCCCCCGCTGGACGCCGAGCTTGAGCGCGGCGACAAGGCGGCCGCGGTGACGCGGGCGCTGCGGGAGCTCGAGGCCGAGAGCCGGGCCGTGGTGGTGCTCAGGGATATCGAAGGCCAGTCTTATGAGGAGATCGCCGTATCGCTCGGGATCCCGGAAGGGACCGTCAAATCGAGGCTGTCGCGGGCGCGCGAGGCGCTCAAAGGCCGCCTGAAGAGGCTGCTATGAAGGAACACGCGAAGGACAGGCTCTCGGCCTTCATCGACGGCCGGCTGCCCGATGCCGAGCGTCGCATGGTGGAGGCCCACGTGGAGCGCTGCGCGGAGTGCGGCGCCGAGCTCAAGGACCTCCGGTCCCTCACGCGCCTCTTGGCCGCCTCGCCCGCCCAGCCCTTGCCCGTGGGCTTCCGCGAGCGGCTCGAGCGTCGCCGGCGCTCCGAGGCCGCGGCGGAGCGCGAGCCCCCGCGCTGGTTCCTTCCGAAGCCGGCCCGCATGCTCGCCTTCGGGATGTCCGCCGCCGTCGTCTGCCTCGTCGCCTACGACGCCCTGAAGGGCCCGGGCCGCCTCGCGGCGCCGCTCGAGGCCGACGTCGAGAAGGCCGCCTCGAGCCGCCTGGCGAAGGAAGCCGACGAGCCCGCCGCCCCGGCTTCCGCGCCCCAGGCCGCCGCGTCGGCGCCCCTCTCCGCCGAGCGGGGGTCGGCCGCGAAGCTCGAGAAGGCCCCCGGCTCGCCGATCGGCGTCCTCGACTCCGTCCCCAGGGACTACACCAACGAGGAGCTCCAGACCCATCTCGAGACCGAGCGCAAGAAGCTGGGGATCGCCGAGATCGTCCCCCGCGGCGGCGGCCGCTCGGCGGGCGCGGGCGGGGGGGCCTCGGCGCCGCCCATGAACGCCGCCGAGGCGCGCTCGTTCATGCGCCAGATGGCCGAGGACGTCGCGCGTCAGCGCCGCGCCATGGGCAATTTCCGGGAGGCCGTGCCCATCGGCGAGGGGACCAAGCCCCGCCTCCTGAGCGAGCCGTCGGCTCCCGCGGCCGCTTCCGCGGGAAGGCCCCTCGCCGCCGATATTCCCGCGCCGACCGGGCCCCGGGGGCGCTCCATGGACGGGGCCCTCGACAAGACGGCCAGCCTGCCGCGCGGAAACGAGCGGCCCAGCCGAGGCGAGCTGGAGGCTTCCGCGGGGATCGCGCAGGCGCCCGTCAGCTCCCTGGGCTATTCGGGGCTCTCGGGAGGCTCTTCCGGCTCCAAAGGGCCGTCGCCCGCCGCCCTTGCGGACCGGGGGAGCGCGAAGGCCAAGGCGGATGCCCGCGCGCCCTCCGCCGCTCCCGCCGCCCACGCGGCCTCGTCTTTCGGCGAGCTCGACGCCCTTTGGCGGCGGTTGGGCAAGACCGGCCCCCTCCCCGCCGTGGACTTCTCCTCCGAGATGGTCGTCGCGGTGTCGGGCCCAGCCGCCATCGAGATCGTCCGGGCGCTCCCGGAGCGCGGCCGCCTGGTGATCGAGTACCGGGAGGACCCGGAAAATCTAGGTCCTGCCTCCGCTTTTCGGGTAGTGCCGAAATCCGACCTCCGCGTCGAACTCCGCCGCCTCCGCTAGCCTGGAATCCGCGTGCGCCAGCGCAAACCGCGCCGGCTCACGCCGATTCCAGGCTAGCCGTTCTTTGGAGCGGGATGTGACGATTTTCGGGCCTGCCCCGCAGGCCCGAAAATCGTCACCCGTTCGTCACAATAGATTCACCCACCGGTGACTGGCGAGGGCCGGACCCGACTACCTATAATGCTGGTCTCTTTTGTCTCTTCGCCGTGACGTTCCTATGGGAGGCTCGATGCCGGATGTCTTGACCCACGCCCTGCCATCGCGAAACGACCGCCGGCCGGCCGAGGACGCCCTCGACGCCGCCGAGCTGCTCCGGGTCCTCACCGCCGTCAAGCGGGGCGATTTCAAGGCGCGCATGCCCGTCGACCGGGCCGGCCTCGCCGGCAAGGTGGCCGACACCCTCAACGACATCATCGACTTGAACGAGCGCTGCGTCGTCGAGTTCGAGCGGATCAGCAAGGCGGTGGGCAAGGAAGGCAAGATCGGCCAGCGGGCCGCGCTGAGCGGCTCCACCGGCGGCTGGGCCGGCAAGGTCAGCGCCGTCAACTCGCTCATCGCCGACCTCGTGCGGCCGACCACAGAGATGGCCCGCGTCATCGGCGCCGTGGCGCGCGGCGACCTCTCCCAGACCATGTCCCTCGAGATCGAGGGCCGGGCCCTCAAGGGCGAGTTCAGCCGCATCGCCCGCGTGGTCAACCGCATGGTGCACCAGCTCGGCTCCTTCGCCTCGGAGGTGACGCGCGTCGCGCGCGAGGTCGGCACCGAGGGCAAGCTGGGCGGCCAGGCCAAGGTGCAGGGCGTGGCCGGCACCTGGAAGGACCTCACCGACAACGTCAACTCCATGGCCGCGAACCT
>JACQPK010000311.1 GCA_016207565.1 Elusimicrobiota bacterium | reverse complement strand
GGTCGGGGAAGGCGGCTACCGCGAGTTCGAGGCCGAGATCCGCGAGGCCCTGAACCGCTTCAACCGCTATTGGGCTCCGGAGACGCTCCCGCTGGTCGACGATCTCCCGACCAAGGACTGCCGCGACGCGACGCCTCCCGTCTATCTCGGATCGCGGCGGGGCCGGAGCATCAACTGGAACCTCACGCCCGAGAGGGGCCGCGACCTCATCGCCGCGCGAGACGGAGAGACCGGCTACAAAGGCAAGTGGATGCTCGAGCGCGACGCGCTCCGCCTCAACATGGACAACCCGGCGCTCAACGCCTTCTCCCGCGTGATCTACCGCGGCGCGGCGGGCTTCGCGCTCTTCGGCAAGACCGGCCGCGCGGGGCGCATCTTCCTCAAGCAAGACGATTTCTGGCTGCATGCCGGCAACGCGGGGCCCGACGTCGAATGGGACGACCAGGACCGCAGCTTCGTGCGCGCCCGCGAGACGCGCATGTTCGCCGTCACGAAGAACGAGGACGACGACATGCACGAACTGACGATCCTGCCCGAGACGGAAGACAGCCGCGCGCTCGGCTTCGAGTTCTCCAACCGCTGCCAGGCGAAGGCGCCGAAGGGATGAGACGGCTCCTGCTGCCCGCCCTCGCGTCCCTCCTCGGGGCGTGCGCCCTGCTCGGCGCGCGCGCCGACGAGCCGATGGTCGACGTCACGAGGCTCGATCCCCGGATCCGAGTCGACATCCGCTACGCGACCCCGTCCAACTTCACGAAGACGGTCCTTTACCCGCAAGCCCGCTGCATGCTCCGGAGCCGCGTGGCCAAGAGGCTCAGCCTCGCGCAGGCGGACCTCTCCGCCGTGGGGCTGGGGCTCAAGGTCTGGGACTGCTACCGCCCGCTCAGCATCCAGAAAAAGCTCTGGGAACTCGTGCCCGACACGCGCTACGTGGCGAACCCGGCGAAGGGCTCGCGCCACAACCGCGGCGCGGCGGTCGACGTGACTCTCGTGGATCTCAACGGCACCGAGCTGCCCATGCCGACGGAGTACGACGATTTCTCCGAGCGCGCCCACCGCGATTGGGCGGGGGCGTCCCCGGCGGCCTTGAGGAACCGACAGACCCTCGAGGCGGTGATGCAGCGGCACGGCTTCACCGGCCTCTCGACCGAGTGGTGGCACTTCGACGCGCGCGGCTGGGACCGCTACCCGCTCTCCGACGTCCCTCTCTCCCCGTGAGCCCCACGACGATCACCGCGGTCAGCGCCGCGCCGCTGACGCTGCCCATGCGCGAGCCGTTCGAGATCGCCGGCGGGACGCAGAGCCGCGTCGAGAACGTCCTCGTGCGCGTCCGGCTGAAGTCCGGAGCCAGGGGCTGGGGCGAGTGCGCGCCGCTCCCGGCTTTCAACGGCGAAGACCAGGCCTCGACGCTGGCTGCGGTGCGCCGCGCCGCGGAGGAGCTCATCGGTCAGGACGCGGCCCGCCCGCTCGCCGTCGCGCGCCGGCTCGAGCACCGCCTCGGCCGCCGGGGAGCGGCTCGCGCGGGGCTCGAGATGGCCGCCCTCGACGCCTGGGCGCGGCACGCGAGGTTCCCCCTCTGGACGTACTTCGGGGGCGCGGAGGCGCTGCTCCACACCGACGTCACGGTCGCCATCGTCGGCCCGAAGGCGGCCGCCTCGGCGGCGCGCCGGATATCGCGCATGGGGATCGGCACCATCAAGATCAAGATCGGCAAGGACGTCGAGTCCGACGTCGAGCGCGTCCTCGCCGTGGTCGGCGCGGCGCCGCGCGCGAGGCTCATCCTCGACGCGAACCAGGGCTACACGCCCGCCCAGGCCCTCGGCATGCTCCGGGCGCTGCGCCGGCGCGGCGTGCGTCCCGCGCTCTTCGAGCAGCCGGTCGCGAAAGACGACTGGGACGGCATGGCGCGGGTCGACCGGGACGGCGGCGTGCCCGTCGCGGCCGACGAGACCGTGTCGAGCCGCGAGGACGCCTGGCGCCTCGCGCGCTCGAAGGCCGCCTCGGTCGTCAACGTGAAGCTCATGAAGTACGGCATCTCCGAGGCCCTGGAGATCGCCGCCGTCGCGAAAGCGGCCGGGCTCGGCCTCATGATCGGGGCGATGATCGAGTCGCCGCTGGCGCTGTGGTGCGCCGCGCAGTTCGCGGGCGGCCTCGGCGGGTTCTCCTTCGTCGACCTCGATACGTCCCTCTGGTTCGCCCGGCACCCGATGCGCGGGCCCGGGCTCGGCCGGGGCGGCGCCTACGACGTGGCGCGCGTGCGCGTCGGGACGGGGATCACTCCGAAACGAGCCTGACCTCGGGACGATACAACGTCATGTCCCGCGCCAGGTCCTCGAACTTCCACGCGTTGCAGGCATAGGTCACGACCCTCGGCTTCGCGCCGAACTGCGGGTGCTCCTTGCCCGCGTAGCAGAAGGCGCCTTTCCTCGGGTGATGGTCGAACAAGGTCTCCTCGGCGGACCAAGGGCCCGAGAGCCGGGGCGCGCGCCGCTCGACGACGCCCGGCGACGGCAGGCCCTCCCGCGAGTACACGACGGACCACCCCTCCCCGCGGCGCGAGGCCGACAGCTCGCTCGAGCCCGGCTCGAAGAGAGCGCGGGGCTCCGAAAGCGCCGGCCGGTCCAGGCCGGACAACCGAGCGCGCGAGAGGTGGACGCGGTGCCGCCCGCCCGCGCCACCCTCGTTGAGGAAGAAGTAGGCGTAGCGCCCTTCCACGACGGCGCCGCTGACCGACCAGCGCGCGTCCGCGGACAGCGTCGAGTAGCGGACCCGCCACTCGGCGGGCGGCCCCGCGGACGGCGTGACGCGCGCGAGGTCGGCTCCCTCCGCCCGAAAATCGAAGGGCCCCGGGCCGGTGGTGCGGATCCTCGAGAGCGCGACGTAGGCGTCGGCGCCGTGCGCGAACGCGCCCATCGGCCAGTAGCGCACGCCCGGCTCGCCGGTCTCGAAGAACGCCCGCGGCGCGGTCGACCCTCGCCAGACGTAGTCGATGGAGAACCCCTGCGCCGAGCACGTGGACAGCCCGACGGAGTTCGCGATCATCGCCGCGCCGGCGCGACCTTCGGCCCCCGGCGCGCCGATGAAGGTGTCCCCGAAGAGCCACAGCGACCGCCCATCCGCGAGGAGCACGCTGTAGGCCGCGTCCCCGCCCAGCCAGTCTCCTTTATAAGGGAAGTCGGGCACGCAAGCGGCCTGCGCGGCGACGGCGAGCGCGGCGAGCCACATGGCGGGAGGATAGCGTTTTTCGATAGAATGCGGGCCATGAGGCTGCTGCTCGCACTGGCCTTCATACCCCTGTTCTTCGGCGCCGCCGGCGCCGAGACGGTCGTCGACGAGGACCTCGACGTCGAGGTCCAAGGCATCGACGGCAAGGAGCCGCTGCCGCGCTTCGCGAACGTGGCTCCCGGCGTCTACCGCTCCGGGCAACCCAATCGCGCGGGGCTCGCCCATCTCGCGCAGATCGGCGTGAAGACCGTGCTGTCCTTGCGGTTCTGGCGCGCTCGCGGCGAGACCGAGGAGGTCCGCCGGCTCGGGCTGCGTTCGGTCTCGGTCGGGATGCACGGCCGCGATTTCCCCCGCTTCGACCAAGTCGACGTCGCGCTCGCCGTCCTCGCCGACCAAACGCAGCAGCCCGTCCTCGTTCACTGCGCCTACGGCAAGGACCGCACGGGCACGGTCGTCGCGGCGTGGCGCGTGATCTTCGAGGGCATCGATCCCAAGACGGCCGCTTCGGAGGCCGCGCGCTTCGACTGCTGCGCCCGGCACTGGAAGGGCTCCCTCGAGGACTGGCTCGTGAGGTACCGGCGCTACCGCCTCGGCGGCGGAGGGAAGGAACACCCCGCGCCGGCCGCCCGGGACCCGGAGCTCAGCGAGGCGGTACGGCGCGCGGCCTCAGCCGTCGGGCGGCACTCGCCGAGACCGATCCGGCCCTAAGGTCCTCCGGCGACCCGCGTCTTTTTTCCCCGCAAACCTTCCCTCTAGACTCAGGTTCATCGGCGCCCCCCCGGATTATCGTAGGGGCCATGCTCCGGCTCGCCTTACTGCTCCTGGGCCCCTCGCTCGCGGCCGCCCAGTCCGCCGCGCTCTTCGACGGGGGCGCCGCGTCCGTCGACTCGACCGCGACTCGAATTGAGCTCGAGTCCATCGTGCGCCGGCTGGCCGCGCCCGGGCTCGGCGGCCGCGCGCCGAACTCCGAGGGCTCGGCGAAGGCGCGGGCGCTGATCGCCGAGTCGTTCTCCGGCTCGGGGGTGGAAACCGAAGAGGAGGCCGTGCGCAGCCGGCTGACCCGGCGCAAGATCGGCACGAACGTCGTCGGCAGGATCGAAGGACGCGCGAGGCCGGATGAGTGCGTCTACGTCATCGCCCACTACGACCATTGGGGACGCGCGGGCGGCGAGCTCCAGCCCGGGGCCAACGACAACGCCTCGGGCGTCGCCGTCCTGCTGCTCTTGGCTCGGAGGCTCGCGGCCGAGCGGCCGGATCGCACCGTCGTGTTCCTCGCCGCCGACAACGAGGAGGGCGCGCTCCTCCCGACGCTGGGCGGCATCAAGGGCTCACGCCGCCACATGCGCGAGCCCGAGTGCGCCCGGGAAAGGGTGAAGGCCGGGATCGCCATGGACATGCTCGGCGGGCGCTTCATCGAAGGGCTGGACGGGCGGCTCTTCCTCTTCGGAGCCGAGTCGAGCGCCGCGACTCAGGCGCTCGCCGCCCAAGCCGACGCGCACCGGCTCGGGATCTACGCGATCGAGCCCCTCGGGCGACGGGTCCCGCGCGGCGACTACGCGGCGCTGCGGGACATCGGCGTGCCCTTCATCTTCGCCACCTCCGGCATCCCGAAGACATACCACTCCCCGGAAGACACGCCCGAGACGCTGGACTACGCCTTCATGAAGCGGGCCTTGGGAACGCTGCACGAGCT
>JACQPK010000028.1 GCA_016207565.1 Elusimicrobiota bacterium | reverse complement strand
GCGGCAAGGACGGCGTCGACTGCGTCTCGTGGCCGTGGAACGGAGGGAATCACTCGATCGAGGTCCTGGAGACGATCGCGCCCGTCGAGATCGAGCGATACGAGATGCGTGAGGACTCCGAGGGCGCCGGCCGGACGCGCGGCGGCATGGGAGTCATCAAGGACTATCGGATGCTCACCGGTCCGGTCGACATGCAGCTTGGCGCGGACCGCTTCAAGTACCCGGCGTTCGGTCTGGAGGGCGGCGGGTCCTCCATCCCGGAGGCGATCGTCCTGCGCTCGGACGGCCACGAGACCCCGCTCGCATCCAAGGGCCAGCACACGCTGTCGGAGGGGGATGTCATCAGCGTGCGCATGCCGGGCGGGGGAGGGCTCGGCCGTGCGACGGAGCGCGACCCGTCGCTCGTCCGGCGCGACGTCCGCCTCGGCTACGTGAGCCGCGAACGAGCTCGGACCGCATACGGCGTCGAGCTGACCGCCGACGGCGCGGCCGTCGATCGCGACGCGACGAGCCGGCTCAGGGGATCCGTCGGCTCGACCCGCCCGTGAAGGCAGCTCTGTTCCACGAGTTCGGCGGCCCCGAGGTCCTTCGGTACGAGTCCGCCGCGGATCCTCGGCCCGGCCCCGCAGAAGCGCTCGTCCGGGTGCGCGCGTGCGGCGTGAACCACGTGGAGCTGGACGTGCGCGCCGGGATCTCCCGGATGCCCATCGGCCTTCCCGCCGTCCTCGGCCTCGAGTTCGCCGGCGACGTCGTGGAGCTCGGGGCAGGTGCACCGGCCGCGCTGAGCGTCGGGCAGAAGGTCGTGGTCCCCTACACGCTGCCGTGTCTCCTCTGCCAGTACTGCCAGACGGGCCGGGACAACCTCTGCGAGCGCCGTCAGCTTCACGGCGTCACTCGACCCGGCGGTTACGCCGAACTCGTCACCACCGACGCGCGGCTCCTGCTGCCGCTCCCGGAGGGTCTCTCCTACAGCGACGCCGCTGCGGGACAGGTGGCCTTCTCGACCGCATGGCACGTGCTGCTCACGCGCGGGCGGCTCGCTCCCGGCCAGACCGTCCTGATCCAGTCCGCCGGCTCCGGCGTCGGCAGCGCCGGCATCCAGGTCGCGAAGCTCGCCGGGGCTCGCGTCATCGCAACGTCCTCGAGCGGCGACAAGCTCGAACGCATCCGCCAGATCGGCGCGGACCACGCGCTCGACCACACTCGCGCTGACTTCGTCGACGTCGTGCTCGGCCTAACGGACGGCTGCGGCGTCGATGTCGTGCTGCAGCACGTCGGTGGAGAGCTCTTCGAACGCAGCCTGCGCTGCCTCAAGCCGGACGGCATCGCGGTCGTCGTGGGCGGGCATGCGGGCGAAGTGGTCCCCCTCGACATCATCCCCCTGTTCCGGCGACAGCTGCAGATCATCGGCTCGAGCCGGGCCACGCGACGCGAGATCGAGCGCATCCTGGCGCTGCTCGCGGACGGCACGTTCCGGCCGGTCGTCGACCGCGAGCTCCCGCTCCGCGACGCCGCCGTCGCGCACCAGCTCCTCGCCGAACGGAAGGCCGTGGGCAAGCTGGTCCTCGTTCCGTAGTCCTATGGACCGCCCAGCGCCGCCCCGGCATGCGCCGGCGCGGCAAGAGCGACCGCCTGGACGCGCACAGCGTCGCCACGCTGCTGCGCGAAGAGGCTGCCCTGCGGCGCGTGTACGCCCAGGACGACGGGCACACCGCGGTGCGACTGTGGAGCGCACCCACGCCGAGGTGACCAGGTCAGCCGCGAATCGATAGGTGACACGGAACCTACGCCGAGACGCAGCTCGCGCCGAACCCTTCACGGGCCGAAGTGATGCAGGCGATTGCGACGGTGGGGACGAGATTGACCGCGTCATAGAGCGGCACGAGCGGCAGCGGCACTCACCCGATTCCGAGGCCCTCACGCAGCCACGGCCGCGAGCGGCCCGCGCGCTACTGTGCTGGCCGGAGCGCTGGCCACGGGCTCGACTCTCTTGCTCTCGCTCGATAGCGTCTTCGCACACGGTGAGCAGCTTGAGGACGTCGTCTTCTGGGGTCCGGACACGTTCCAGCGCACCTTCTTCATCACGAACCTGGACCATTGCGTGGTCGTCCGAGAAG
This sequence comes from Elusimicrobiota bacterium, assembly GCA_016207565.1. Classification (GTDB taxonomy): domain Bacteria; phylum Elusimicrobiota; class Elusimicrobia; order UBA1565; family JACRDR01; genus JACRDR01. Next base: position 2,481 of record JACQPK010000028.1, on the reverse strand, counting down.
AGATGTTCTCAACCCGAGAGCGGCTCTGAGGCCGAAGACGGCGACGACCTGATGTCGCGTAGCGCGTCGCGCAGCGCCTCCGCGCAACCTACGCGGCAAGGAGGACCCAGTCTTCATCCACCCGGAGTCGGTGGGGTTGCTGCGCGGAGGACTCCCGTCTTCCGCTAGTTTCGGGTCGGGGTCTGTCCCCGGCCCGCGTCGACTCCAGTTGACGGCCTCAGACGACGACGGTCTTGAGCGTCAGGTGATGTCGTCGTCGCCCGAATACTGGTCTGACTGCGCTCGACCTGACCGGCCCCGCAAAGTTCTCGCGGTCATTGCTGGGGCGACGCCGACCAGCTCTTCAGCACCGCGTCGACCACCGCGCGGACACGCTCGCGCGCGTCGGCCCGCGTCGCGCCGGACATCAGCAGCTCGTCATAGGGAGTGTCCTGGTGACGCACCGACGCGATGACCGCGAGCGTGACGGCCTCTGGGTCGAGCGCGCGTCCGGCTGCGGTCCGACCGACACGTCCGCTGGCACGGGTGCCGGTGTGGCGCGCGATGGCCTCGGCCCGCTGTGGCGGGCAGCTGGGGAACAGCCGGGTGGTCTCACGCGCCAGCGCCGCTTGGAACTCCGTGTCATGCGTCGCCCGTCGTGCTTCCTCGCGCTCACGGCGACGCGCGCGGACGGCCGTATCCGCGAGGCACTCGGCTTCGGCGTGTTCCAGCGCCGCCTCCTCGACGAGCAGCCCCTGGCGCTCGTAGCGCTTCCGCGAGCGGCTGAAGCGAACGACGACGGCCCAGAGGCCGCTCGCGGCCTTGGCCCTGCGGCTGAGCGCGGCGTCGCCCGCGGGCAGGAAGACGAGGTGGTCCATGTCGGCGCAACCGAGGCAGAGGGGAGCACCGTCCTCCATGCGCATGAACCCATCGCCGCTCCCACAGCTGCTGCACTCCCACTCCCTGATCGGGGAGATGACGACCAGGTCCGGCGGCCTCGCGGACCGCTCCCGCACGCGCTCGGCCTCCTTGCCGCGGAGGTCCCGCGAGAGCCAGTGGGTCCGATAGGCACGCTCGGTCCCCGGGTCTCCGGTCTTGCTGAAGCGCAGCGGCCGACGCTCGCGCGTGGCGGACACGTACGCGGTCTCGCTCGGCCGCAGGCCGCGGCGCTCGGCCCAGCTGTGGAGGAGGCGCAGCGCGCTCGACAGCTTGGTCGGGTCCGCGGAGATCTCCTGCTCAAGGAAGTCAGCGCGTCCCTGCCGCCACCGGTCGACGCCGCTCTGCGGCAGCCAGCCGATGCGCATGAGCGCATCGATCGGCGTCACGATCTTCCGCGCCGCCAGCGCGGCGTCGGCCGCCTCGACGATCCGGTGCTCCAGCGATCGAGGCCGTGCCGAAGCAGCGCGCGGGATCGTCCCCATCGGAGCATCATGGCGCGCCGGGCTCGGCGCGGGTTCGGGCCCGAACAAGGCGGCACGCCCTCGAGTTGTTCCTGCGAGCGAGAGACCGATCTTGCCGCGGGGACGCTGACCGGCAGCGGACGCGTTCCGACTGCCGGTTCACCTTCAGCACGACGGCCTCGGCGCGGCCGATCGGCTTGACGCTCGGCCCGGTCGCAGAGTTCGCCACTCTAGCCAAGCCACCGGCGATAGGCCTCGATCCACTCCGCGCCTTGGGGAGTCGGCGTGGGCAGCGGGAGGTCCAGGATCGCCACCGCCTGGCGGTCTCGACCGCGCCTGCAGATCGCGACGATCCGCTCGCTGTGGTCGAGCTCGACGCGCTCGACGGTGACCGTGACGCCGAGGACGGTCGTCTCGAACGGGACCGCGAGGTGCTCGTCGATCGTCGTGAACCATCCCGTGACTTGCTCAGACTCGTTGTAGCAGTCGACCGTCGCCTGCTCGGTCATCTCCTCGAGCCTGCGCCTGCCGATGTGGGGCCGCCGTGGGCTGCTGGATGCGGTCTTCTGCCTGGCCACGTCCGGCAGAGTGAGGCGCCGTGGCTCCGAGGACAAGTGAGCGATCCGCTTGGAGACCAGCTCGACGAGGTGGGCGACTGATCCTTCGCGGATCGTCTCAACTGGAAAGTCACACTTTGTGACCCCGCAGGGGCGTGAGGCGAACGCGCGAGAGAATGCCGTCGTGCGGAGAGGTCGAGCGGCAGGTGAACCCCGGCCGCGGGGGAAGGCTCGCGACCGCAAGGAGCGCTGGCTGATCGTGCGGGTGGTACTCCGAGCAAAGGGTGACGACGTACTCGACCCAGCGCCCGGGCGCGATCTCCTCGTGGGCGGCCGCCACACCTTCGCGCAGCTCGCGAGCGCGATCGACCGCGCCTTCGCGCGCTGGGACCGGGGCTCATCGCACCTCTTCTATCTTGGCGACGGGCGGCGGCTGGGCGAGCCGAGCGACGACTGGGTCATGCCCAACTGGGCCGGCGATCTCGACCTCGAGCCCGGTGACCTCGACGAGCGTGAGCACAGGCTCGATCCCATCGGCCTGAAGG
>JACQPK010000303.1 GCA_016207565.1 Elusimicrobiota bacterium | reverse complement strand
GCGCCGCCCCCCGCACCGCCAAAAAGGCGGCCCGCCGGCCTCTCCGCCGACGAAATGGGCAAGCAGCAGCGCGAGATCTCCGCCTCCGAGTTCTTCACGAAGAACCGCCACCTTCTCGGCTGCGACAACCCGAGGAAGGCGCTGCTCACCGCGGTGAAGGAGGCCGTCGACAACGCGCTGGACGCCAGCGAGGAGGCGGGCATCCTCCCCGAGATCGTGGTGAAGCTCGAGGCGGTCGGGGAGGGCGACGCGCCGCCGCCTAGAATCAGCGAGGCGACCCGGTTCCGCGTGACCGTGGTCGACTACGGACCCGGCATCGTCCGGCAGCAGGTGCCCCGCATCTTCGCGAAGCTCCTCTATGGCTCCAAGTTCCACCGCCTCCGCATGAGCCGCGGGCAGCAAGGCATCGGCATCTCGGCGGCGGGCATGTACGGCCAGCTCACCACCGGCAAACCGGTGAAGATCATCTCCCGCACGGGCCAGAACGTGCCCGCGCACTACTTCGAGGTCCAGATCGACACGAAGAAGAACGAGCCGATCATCCTCGAGAAGAAGGAGATCGAGTGGGAGTCCCACCGCGGCACGCAGGTCACGATCGAGCTCGAGGGGCGCTACCAGAAGGGCCGCGCCTCCGTCGACGAATACATGGAGCTCACCTCGATCGGCAACCCGCACGCGAAGTTCACCTACGTCGCGCCGGACGGCGAGACCCGGGTCTACCCCCGGACGATGCAGCAGCTCCCGGAGCCGCCGCGAGAGATCAAGCCGCACCCCTACGGCATCGAGCTCGGCATGCTCCTCAAGATGCTGCAGGACACGAAGTCCCACTGGCTCAGCGGCTTCTTGTCGACCGACTTCAGCCGCGTCTCGGCGGCCACCGCCGAGGAGATCTGCAAGGCCGCCGGGCTCAACCCGCACAAGCGTCCGAAGGACGTCGTCGGCCAGGAGGCCGAAAAGGTCTACAAGGCGATCCAGGCGACCAAGCTCATGGCGCCGCCGACGAACTGCCTCTCGCCGATCGGCGAGAAGGCGATCCTGTCCGGCCTCTACAAGCAGATCTAGGGCGAGTTCTACACCGCGGTCACCCGGCCGCCCGCCGTCTATCGCGGCAACCCGTTCATCATCGAGGTCGGCCTCGCCTTCGGCAAGCACCCGGAGCAGCAGGCCGCCGCCGCGGCCGCGACGGAGAAGAAGCCGCTCGCCGAAGGGGAATCCCACGAGTCCGACGATAACGAGCTCGCGCGCGTGATCCGCTTCGCCAACCGCGTGCCGCTCCTGTACCAGCAGTCGGCGTGCGCGACCTTCAAGGCGGTGCTCGACACGACGTGGAAGAACTACGGGGTCGCCCAGTCGCGCGGGGCGCCTCCCGCCGGGCCGATGGTCGTGATGGTCCACATGGCGTCCGTCTGGGTGCCCTTCACGAGCGAGTCGAAGGAGGCCATCGCCGACTACGACGAGATCCGCAAGGAGATCACCCTCGGCCTGCGGGAGGCCGGCCGGCGCCTCGGCGTGTTCCTCAAGCGACGCGAGCGCGCGCACCACGAGCTCAAGCGCCGCAACATCTTCGAGCTCTATATCGAGGAGGTCGTCGCCGCGTGCAAGAGCCTCAAGGGCGGCAAGCTCGCCGACAAGAAGCTCCGGGACCAGCTCATCGACATCGCCAACAAGCGCACCGGCGGCCAACTGACCGACGAGCTCACGGACAAGAGCACCGCGCCGGCGGGCCTGCCTCATTCGATCATCGTAACGCCCGAGGGGATCGAGGGCGAGGTGCCTGTGGAAACTCCGCTCGAGGCGAACGCGAGCCCCGGAGTCGCGGTCGTCTCCGTTCCCGAGACGCCCGCCGCCGAGCTCACGGACGAACGGAAAAACGCGAAGGGCGCAAAGAAAGCCGCAAAGGGCGCGAAGACGGCGAAGAAGGCGAAGTCGAAGCCGAAAGCCAAGGCGAAGAAGAAGGGGAAAAAGTAAATGGCCACCAGAACGCGCGGCGGCGGCGACGTCGCCAAGAAGCTCGTCGGGCTCGCGGACCTCGTGATCGCGGCCGCCAACAAGAAGAAGGACCCGACCATCGAGATCCCGGTCCGCTCCCTCTCGAACGTGAAGTTCAACGAGAAGCGCGGTATCATCGAGATGGGGGACAACACCCAGGCCCGCTCCTTCTTCAACGTGGCGATGGCCAAGAAGTTCATGCAGACGATGCTCGTGGCCGACGCCCTCAACGAGCTGCAGCAGGCCGAGCTCACCACCAGCCTCCGGGAGATCTACTACCGGACGAAGCACACGCTCGGCGACTCGCACGAGAACAGCTTCGACACGCAAGACGAGTCCGATCCCGTGATCGAGGACCTGGAGGTCAGTCTCGAGGCGCTGCGCGAGGAGCTCCATGTCCGCGCCGAGAACGGCGGCACCGTCATCGGGCCGCTCGTGCTCGAGGACGACGGCGACCGCGTCGACTGCGGCAAACTCGGCAAGGGCGGCTACTCGGTCCCCTCGATCGTCGAGGACGAGTACGTGAAGATCAAGAAGTGCACGGCCGACTTCATCCTCCTCGTCGAGAAGGGCACGCAGTGGAACCGCCTCGCCGAGGACAAGTTCTGGAAGAAGTACAACTGCGTCCTCCTCACCGGCAACGGACAGCCGCCCCGCGGCGTGCGCCGGCTGGCCCGCCGGCTCCACGAGGAGAAGAGGCTTCCGGTCTACGTGCTCGGCGACAACGACCCCTGGGGCTACTACATCTACTCGGTCGTCAAGCAGGGCTCGATCAACCTCGCGTTCGAGAGCCAGCGCATGGCGATCCCGGACGCGAAGTTCGTCGGCCTCTCCAGCGCCGACCCGGAGCACTACGACCTGCCGCGCAACGTCGGCATCAAGCTCAACGACAAGGACATCGGCCGCGCGAAGGAGCTGCTGAACTACCCTTGGTTCCAAAAGAAGGAGTGGCAGGTCGAGATCAAGCGGATGCTCTCGAGCGGGCTCAAGTTCGAGCTGGACGCCTTGGCGAACAAGGACTTCCAGTACCTGACCAAGAAGTACCTGCCGCAAAAGCTCAAGGAAAAGGACTGGCTCGACTGAGGCCGCATGAGACGCCTTAGCCCCTCGGGCGGCCTGGGCGCCGTTTTGGCCGCGAGCCTCGCGCTCGTCTCCGAGAAGCTCGGCCAGCTCGACGCGGCGAAGCGCCTCCTCGGATGGACCCTCATCCTCGAGGCGGGCTCGCCCGACGTTGCGGCGATCAAAAGCAAGATCATCGAGCTGGAGGTCGCCCGGGAGCGGGCGGAGCGGGATCGCAGGAACAACCGATGACGTCCCCCGGAACCTAGGGCGTCAGGTCGGCCGCGAGCCTGGCCGAGGTCCAGTCGGCCGAGCCCGCGCGGAAGAATACCAGCCCGCGCGCGCGCTCGCCGGGCGCGAGGACGCCGGGCTTCCAGAGCAGGCCGTCGTACTCGACGTGCGTGGTCTTCTTGAGCTCGTTGTAGACCTCGTCGTCCAGGAAGCCGGGAAGCTCGCCGAGCACGCCGAGCACGCCGAAGCCTCCGAACGGGTCGCCTCCGGCGACGACGCCCGCCGCGAGCACGGCGAGCGCCGCGGCGCAGCCGACGATCGCGGCGCCGGTGTTGTAGACGTTGGCGGCCGCGGCCTTGGGGTTGAACTCCTCGAAGACCTTGGGGAGCTGGTCGTTGGGGATCGGCTCGAACCGGCTCCCGGAGTCGGCCAGCGCGAGCCGAAGCCGGGACAGGTCGACCGGCGCGCCGCCCGTGTTGGCCACGTCGATGTACGCGGGCGCGATCCCGTGCTTGAGGAGGGTCTTCAGCGCCTTGTCGTCGGCGTTCGAGGGGCTGTAGCGGAGATCCGCGCGCCGGATCGCCTCTTTGAGGTCGCCTCGCGCGATGCGCTTGAAGAAGTCCTCGAGCGGCAAGAGCCGCGGCTTGTAGACGAACGAGCGCAGCTCCACGCCGCCGACGCTCGTCCGCTGGAGCTGGTCCTCGCGGTTCTCGGCCGGCACCGCCGCGGGGCCGACCCGGTGCCGCTCCTGGTCCTTGACGCTGATGCAGCCGGCAAGGAGCATCGCGAGCGCCGCCGCGCGTGTCCGCATGCGCGGAGTATAGCCGCCTCCCCTCCGCATTGCCACACGCGGAGTAAAGTGGGGACAGTCCCCAATTTACTAACTCAACTTGCGGGCTCAGGGCATCCGTCCGAGCTAGCCCTGGATCCGGTGGATGACGTCCACCGCCGCGGGCATACGCGCGCGCAGCAGCTCTAGGTCCGCGTTGTCGGCGCACCAGACGGCCCCGGAGTCATCGAACGGGTACGGCACGCGGCCCACGATGGCGCGCAGCGGCGGCCGCTCCGCCGTCTTGCGGTAGAGGTCGAGCAAGGACAGCCGCCGGTCCTCGAGGTTCGTGAAGAGCGGCGCCTCCCACAGCGCCTTGCGCAGCGGGTCTCCGGCGTCGGGCCCCGGGCCGACCAAGAGGCGGCGCGCGCACAGGCGGATCCAGCGGCCCGCGCGGTCCGACTCTCGCTCGAAGGCCGGGCTCGGCCCGTACGATTTCCATGAGGTGAGCCAGCGGGAGAACCGGCCTCCGGCCCAGGTGCGGGCGCGCACGACCTCCGAGTGGATCAGGTTTTGCAGGTGGTGCACGTGTCCGGGCAAGATCTCCGCGAGCAGTCGGCGCGCCTCCTGGGCGGCGCCGTCGAAGAGACGCTCGGGCTCGCGCACGACCCCTTTGAGCGCTAGGTCGAGCGGCAGCGCGTCATCTCGCAGGTGCAGCTCGACCGGGACGACGTCCTCGGGCCCTTCGATCTCGGCGGCGCGCACGCCGTGCCGATACAGGATCGCCGCCGCGCGCGAGCGCTGCCGCGCGGGGACCGCGACGAACCCGTCGCGTCCCGCCAAGGCGAGCCGGGCGCCGGAACCGGGGAGCTCGGGGAGTTCTTTCCCATCGCAGACAAACGCGCAGCGCCCTAGGCCGAACTCCGCGACCGCCCGGCGCGCGGCCGCGGCCAAGCGGGCGCGCACGCCGAACGGCCAGAGAGGGAAGCTGGAACGGACCGCGGCGACCGTCGCTTCGGCGCCGTCGTTCGCAGGCGACGTGAGATGGCGCAGGTCGGGCATCAGCTCGAGTCGTTTGCGTCCGGCGCCGGCCCCGGATGACAGCTCGACCGTGGTGAGGCCGAGCCGATGGCACGCGACGGCGCCTTGCATGAGGTAGCGCGCGGGCTGGCCGCCGTCGCCGGTCAGGAGGGCCTGGAGGGGGTCCTCGAAGAGATCCGGCGGGAGCGGGTGTCCGTCGAATCCGAGTCGTAACCCGCTCGTGCCCGTCGCGAGGCTGATGCGCCGCGCTCCGCTCGCGACGGCTCCGCGCAGCCAGGAGAGCAGAAAGTGCTCCGGGTTCTCGAGTTGGTAGGCTTGGATCTTGCGGAGCGCGCCTTCGCGGTCGACCTTCCAGCCGCCGGAGGAGTGCGGCTCGCCGAGCACGCCCGGAGTATAGCCCGGGTCACGCTCGTTTACCATCACACTAGGCGAAAGCCTCCGAGGCGCGGGGGTCGTTCGCCGCATGCGGAGGGCCGGCCGGCCGGTTACGCTCGGGACTATGAACGATAATCTTCGACCGATAATCCGCGCCGCCGTGGTCGCGGGGACGCTGGCCCTTGGGCCGGCGGCGCAGGCTCAACGAGCGATCGAGCTCGCGCTGCCGGCCACGCCGGTCGCCGGCGCCGCCGGAGCGGCGGGAGCCGTCGCGCCCTCGATGGGCGCGCTGCGGTTGCCCGCGCCGGTCGCCGCTGCGACCGTGGCGCCCGTGCGGAGGGCGCGCATGGATTGGGTGGCGGGCGGCGTCATCCGGGCGTTCTGGACCGGGGCTTCGGAGAGCGAGGTCGCCGCCGCTGAGCGGGAGGCGGCGCCCGCTCGGCGCGCCGACCTCGCGGCGCCGAAGCTCGAGCAGCACCTCGTGGTCGACGAGAGCGGCATCGAACATCAGGTTTCCCACGTCCCCGGCGCGCCTCACGAGTCGCTGGCGCGGGCCGCGATCCGGACGCTGCGCGAGCTGCCCGAGAAGGCGCGCCGCATCCGGCGCTTCGGCCGGCGCGTCGACGAGATCCTCCGGGCGGTCACCGACGGGGACCTCGCCTGGTCGTTTAACCGCCTCGAGGCCATGTCCTCGCAGGAGGGGATCCTGCGCTCGAACAACAGCGATCTCGTGAACAAGTGGACCGACGGCGAGCGGCTCAAGGACGCGGGTCCGCAGGACTTCGCGGAGTCGTCGCTCGAGCCGGCGAGCCTCATGAAGATGTTCAAGGGCACGATGGACATGGAGGAGCCGACGCTCCAGTACCAGTACGCCTTCGCGCAAAGCCTGCACAACCGGATGCCGCGCATGTCCCACTTCCTCGGCATCACCTTCCAAGAGCGTCTTCTGCAGGTGGCGCTGAAAGGCAAGCCGGCGTACACCTCGATCTGGGCGAGAGAGGAGGTCCGCCACGGGCCGATCCTCGAGAAGGTCTACAACCAGACGCGCTTCCCCGGCTTCGCTAAGCTGACGCAGTCCGGCGAGGCGCCGAGGCTGCCGCGGGAAGGGACCGACTACGCCGCCCGGTCTGGCATGTCGAACCGCGCGCTCGCGGAGGTCGGCGCCGCCGGAGCCTACCTCATGCTCAAGGCGAACGCGAAGACCGGCAGCCCCACCGACAAGGTGTTGGAGGGCGTGTTCCGCGACGAGATCTACCACCACGTCATCATGTCGGCGGTGAACCGGTTCACGCTCGGCCACGAGTCCCGCCTCAAGCGCCTGTGGCTCATCTTCCGGCACAACCTCGACTATCGCCCGCACCACCCCAATGACTACGTCCGGCACCGGCGCCGGGGCTTCTCTCCGCTCATGATGCTCGAGTACGGCTGGGCGATCAACGAGGTCGACCGCCGCGTGAACCGGTTCTTGGACACGCTGGACCCCGGCGAGGCCCGGCGCATCATCGGTCCCTACTACAAGACGGAGGCCGAGGTGCAGGCCGCGGTCGACCGCGGCGAGCACTCGTGGACGAAGCTCTTCCCGATGGAGGTCAATCCGGCGTTGTCGAAGGCCGACGTCGAGCGTCTGGAGAAGCGGATGCCCCGGAACTTCTCGCTCGAGCGCCGAGCCGTAAAGGCCTCCGACATCCGCGCGGTCCTCGACAGCTATCGAAAGACCAGCCTGATGAACCCGGAGTACTGGCTGCGCAAGAAGGGCTTTCGCAAGGAGCCCGGCTCGAGCGGGCGCCGCATCGATCTGATCCGGGACCTGCCGGGCTCCCCTGGCGTCCGCCTCGTCGTCACCTTCGAGCGCGGCCGCAGGACTTGGGTGGGCGTGACGGAGGGCTGGAAGACCCTGTGGTGGAGCACCCTCGAGGAGATGAGCCTCCTTCAGCTCGGCGCGCTGATGGACGCGGAGAGCGTCGCCGTCGTCGACCGGCTGAAGGCCGCCCCTCCGGAGCTGAGCTACCGGGAGCTTCTCGACCGAGTGGCGCGGGACCCGATCCCGCTCATCGAGGATCGCTGATGGGCTCGGTGTCCGTCAAAACGGCGCGGAGTTGATCGCGGCCGCGGCGCGTTCCTCGGCGTCCAAGAGACGCCGTTCCGGACGCTTGTGCGCTTGGCCGGGCTGCGCGCCGATCGCCTTCAAATAGAGGATGGCGCCGTGCATCGCGCACTCCATCGCGCGGGGGTGAGAGAGCTTCTGCGCCTCGGCGTCCGCCTGGTCCTCCTGCTCGCGAGCGGAGGCGTTGAATTCCGCCTCCTTGACGCGCAGGCACTCGCTGACGAAGGAGTTGCGGAAGCTGACGACGCCCTCGGGCGGGAGCTGGTCGACGGAAGCGACGCCTTGGACCCGGAGGAGCCGGGTGACGGCCCGCCGGCCGGCCGGCTGATCGCCCCACGCCACGCAGATCCGCTGGAGGTCGAGGCGACGGCACGCCACATGCTGGTGCTTCACGTGGGCGCCCTCGTGCAGGGCCCAGGCCTCCAGCGTCTGCTCCGCGGTCACGCCCAGCGCCGGACAGGCGATCGACATGTCGGCGACGGACCGGCCGACCGTGATCACGTGCTGTCCGCCGCAGAGGTTCGTCTCGGCATTGGAGCCGCCCGCCTTCGCCCGGCCCGCGGCGCAGTCGAAGGTGACGAACTCTTGCTCCGGGGCGAGCACGATCGTCGGCGCGGGCTCGAGCCCCTGCTTCTTCACCGCCCCCTCGAACACTTTCCGCACGACCTCGGGCGAGAGGTTCTCGCAGACCCCGGCCGTGGGACCGGGCGCGCACACGAGCGGTTCCGCCGGCGCCGGGAGGACCAAGGCGGCCAAAACCGTTAGGAGGGTCATGGGGAGCCCACTTCGGAGTATACCCCCGACTCCGGGTTTTACCAGGCCCAAAAAAGCCGGCCGCGGGAGCCATACCCGGTCATGCGGCCCCCGCGGCCCGAAATCGCCGTAAGGGTAGCCCGCCGGGAGCACCGCCGCCTGAGGAGATCGACCCGGCCGCCCGTCGAACCTCCGACGCGCGAGATGGTAAACGCGCTAGAACAGCCGCTTCTTGACGGGCTTGGCCTGGCCGGAGTCGATCAGCGACTGGACCTTCACGACGCGCTCGTCGATGGCCGGGTGAGAGGCGAGGTAGGGATTCTTCTCGGCCGCCGCCTGCTGCGGGCTCTGCAGGGCCTGCACCTTCTTGAGGAGGCTCACCATCCCTTGCGGCTTGAACCCGGCCTGCGCCACGAGCCGCAGCCCGGTGGCGTCGGCCTGGTGCTCCTCCTCGCGGTCGTAGCTCAGGTTCTTCATCCGGTTGAGCAGGTAGGAGATCTGCGCGCTCGAGCGGCCGTACTGCCGCGCGCTGTACTCGGCGAGCCTCGCGGCCTCCAGGTTCCGCTTGAGCCGTTGGAGCCAGTGCAGGTGCATGACGTGCGCGATCTCGTGCGCCAAGAGCGCGGCGATCTCGTCGTCGGACAGCCCGGAGCCGATGAGCCCCTTATAAAGGAAGATGTTGCCGCCGGGCGAGGTCAGCGCGTTTACCTGCGGCTCCTCGACCGTGTAGAGATGGGTCTTGTGGTGGAAGGCGCTGCCGGTGGCCTTCACGATGCGCGCCGAGATCGACCGCACGTTCCCGGGCGCCGCGTGGACCTTCTCCTTGTTCTGGTGGAGGTACTGGAGCAAGAACGCCTGGTCGACGTTGTGCTCGAGGGCCTTGATCTGCTGCTGCGCCGTCGGAGCCGCGGCGGCGGCCGCCGCCGCCAGGAGAAGCGCCGCCGCCTCTTTCAGCCGCCCCATAGCGCCAGGATGGTCCGTGCGTTCCCACTTGTCAAGCCGGGAGAAAGCCCCCATACTTTGTTGCCAACCGCCATGGAAAACCGCCGGAGGCGCATCTTTATCGACGGCAAGGAGTACGCCGGAATCGACGAGGTCCCTCCCGAGCTGCGCGCCCGCGTCGAGCAGCAGCTGCAAGGCAAGGACGCGGAGATGCCGGAACCGGCCTCGTTCCGCCGGCAAGTGAAGCTCAGCGGGCAGACGCGCGCCAAGGGCGACGGGCCGGCGGCCGGCGGGTTCCTCATCATGGCCGGCATCGGCCTCGTGGGCTTCGGCTTGCTACTATATATCATCGGATGCTGAACATGGCCAAGACCCCCGAGGAGAAGCTTCGCAAGTCGGCCGGCAAGGCGACCGCGACCCTCCGGTCGATGCTCGAGCGTTCCATCGAGGCGCGAACCGCGTTCGACTCGGCGATCGCCGAGGGGCGCCTGCTGGGGGGGGCGCTGGAGGCCGCGCGCCCGGCGCTTCAGGCGCTCCGGGCCTGCCTCGCGCGGCTGGCCACGCTCCTCGCGGACGTCGAGACCGCCCCCAACCCCGCCGGGCAGGCCCAGGCCTTCGCGCGCAACCAGGACGTGGGCACGGAGGTGGGCTCGGCGATGGAGCTGCTCGCCGCGCTCCCTCCGCCCGAGCCGGCCGAGCGCTCGACGCAGCTCCTCGTGCTGAAGGGGAAGCTCGGGGAGTGGGCCGAGGTGCAGGTGCCGCTCGATGAGGCGGCCCTCACCGACGCGTTGCGCTCCGAGGACTGGCGCCGGAAGGTCGGCCGCGCGGTGGCGGGGACGCGAGGCCGGCTGACGAACATCCGCGATCGCGGCGGCGCCAAGGAGCTGGAGCAGGCGCTCGACCGGATCGAGGACGCCGTGCGCGCGGGCGACGTGACCGCCGAGGCCCGCCTTCGCGTCAACGACAGCCCGGCGGCGCAGGAGATCCGCCGCAAGTGGGTGGAGCTCGGCTTCTTCGAGAAGATGGAGGCCTATCTCGCCGTCGACGCCGAGGGGCTCGCCCTCGGGGGCTCGCAGCTCGGAGAACTCTCGGACGACGCGAAGGGCCGCGCGGAGGCCGTCCTGGCCGCTTGGCGGAAGCGTCACGAGGCCGAGCGGCGCACGGCCGACTTCGCGCTTTTGGGGAGCGTCTACGATTACACGGCCGGGCAGACCGCGTTGGATCCCGAGACCGGCTACGCCGATCGCCTGCGGGCGATCTTGGAGGGTTCGTGACGCGATCGTCAACCGGGGCACTCCGCCAATCCGCTAGACTCGCCGCCATGAGGACGTTCGCGTTCGCGGTCTGGCTCCTCGTCGCGCCCGCGGCGGCGGCCGAGCGCCTCCATCCCGACGCGTCGGCGCCGATCGTGGCCGAGCTCGTGGTGCGATTCATGGAGCAGGCGCACTACTCCCGGCCCCGCGTGGACGACACGGCGGCCCGCCAGATGCTCCGCAACTACATCGAGTTCTTCGACTTCAACCACATGGTGCTGTCGAGGGCGGATGTCGACGAGTTCGAGCTGCTCTACCAGAACACCCTCGACGACCGCCTGCGCCGCGGCGACGTCTCGCCGGCGTACTTCATCTTCGACCGCATCAAGACCCGGATGGACGAGCGCGTCGCGCTGGTGAAGCGGCTCTTGGACTCGACCTTCACCTTCACGACGGACGAGACGTTCGCCGTCGACCGCACCAAGGCGCCGTGGCCCGCGGGCCCCCAGGAGTCTGACGAGCTCTGGCGGCTGCGCGTCAAGTACGAGGTGCTGCAGGAGCGGCTGAACGGCGCCACGCCGGAGGAGCAGATCAAGACCGTGCGCAAACGCTACGAGCAGGCCCAGCGCACGCTCGGCGAGTACGACACCAATGAGGTGCTCCAGGCCTATCTCAGCGCCCTCTCCCACTCGTTCGACCCGCACTCCGACTACATGGCCCCCGCGCAGGCCGAGAACTTCAACATCGGCATGCGGCTCTCCCTCCAGGGCATCGGGGCGGTGCTGCGGTCGGAGGAGGGCTACGCCAAGATCGTCTCGCTGGTGCCGGGCGGCCCGGCCGACCGGGACAAGCGCCTCAAGCCCAACGACCGGATCGAGGCCGTGGCGCAAGGCGACGCCCCCTGGGTCGAGACGCTCGGCATGAACCTCGAGCGCGTGGTCCAGATGATCCGCGGCGAGAAGGGTACGACCGTCCGGCTGCGCGTGCTGCCGTCCGACGCCCTCGACCCGGCGACGCGCGTCGTGGTCACGCTCGTGCGCGACGAGATCAAGTTGACGGAGCAGGAGGCGCGGGCGAAGGTGCTGACGGTGCCGGGCCGCGGCAAGAGGCCTCACCGCGTCGGGCTGTTGACGCTCCCCGAGTTCTACTCCGACATGCGCGGCGGCCGCGACGCCAAGAGCACGACGCGCGACGTGGAGCGGCTGCTCGTGCGCCTCAAGCAGGAGAAGATCGAAGGCCTCATCCTCGACCTCCGCCGCAACGGCGGCGGCTCGCTGAAGGAGGCGGTCGCGCTCACCGGGTTGTTCATCCCGCAGGGGCCCGTCGTGCAGGTCAAGGACACCCAGGGCGCGATCCAGTTGCTCGAGGACACGGAGCCGGGGACGGAGTTCGGCGGGCCGCTCGTGGTCCTTACGTCGCGGGCTTCCGCCTCGGCCTCCGAGATCCTCGCCGGGGCGATGCAGGATTACGGCCGCGCGGTCGTCGTGGGCGAGAAGAGCACCTTCGGGAAGGGGACGGTGCAGGCGATGGTCGATCTCGCCAACTATCTCCCGCCATCGATGCGCTCGCTCAAGCCCGGCTCGCTGAAGCTGACCATCCAGAAGTTCTACCGCGTCTCCGGAGCGTCGACGCAGAACCGCGGGGTGATCCCGGATATCCGCGTCCCGTCGATGACCGACGAGGCCGATTTCAGCGAGTCCTCCCAGAAGAACGCGCTCCCGTACGACGAGGTGGCGCCGGCGCCGCATCAAAAGCTCGACGCCATCCTCCCGCCGGTCTCGGTGCTGAAAAAGTCCTCGGAGGAGCGCGTGCGGGCCTCCAAGGAGTTCGCGTGGGTGGTTGAGGACGTCCGGACCTTCAAGAAGCAGACCGAGACCAAGACGGTGTCGTTGAACGAGGCGACGCGGCTCTCCGAGAAGAAGGCTCAGGAGGCGCGCGATCAGGAGCGCAAGAAGGAGCGCGCCGCGCGCAAGGAGAAGCCGTTCGAGGAGGGCCCGGACATCACCATCGGGCTCCTCGACGGCAAGCCCGTCCCGAAGCCGTCGCCGACCCCCACGCCCACGCCCAAGCCCGGCGAGAAGAAGGAAGACTACGAGAAGGCTCCGCCTTCGCCCGACATCGTCTTGCACGAGGGCGTGGCGGTGCTGACCGACATGCTCGCCGCCGACTTGAGCGGCGCGGCCCCCACCGCCGGAAGCCAACTGCGGACGCGTTAGTGAGCCTCGGGGCCTCCGACCTGCAACGCTACCTTCGCTGAGCCATGGATATGAAGGACAAGTTCGTCGTCGTCACCGGAGCGAGCTCCGGGATCGGGAAGGCCGCGGCGGTGGCGCTCGGGGCGATGGGCGCCCGTCTGGTCCTCGTCTGCCGCGACGGGAACCGGGGGGCGGAAGCCGTCGGGGCCGTCCGGGCCGCCGGGGGCGGCGCGGACCTCGTCTTGGCGGACCTCTCCGTCCAGAAGGAGGTGCGCGGCGCGGCTGTGCTCGTCGAGCGGCTCTGCCCGCGCATCGACGTGTTGATCAACAACGCCGGAGCGATGTACCAGAAGCGGGAGCTGACCGCGGACGGCCTCGAGCGCACGTTCGCGACGAACCACCTCGCGTATTTCCTGCTGACGAACCTGCTCCTCAGCCGCTTGCGGGCCTCGGCTCCCGCCCGCGTGATCAACGTGTCCTCGGACGCGCACCGCGCGGCCGCGGCGGGGCTGCCGTTCGACGACCTCAACGCGGAGCGCGGCTACAATATGTGGCTCGCGTACGGTTATTCGAAGCTGGCGAACATCCTATTCACCCGGGAGCTGGCGCGCCGGCTCGAGGGGACGGGGGTCGTCGCGAACGCGATGCACCCGGGCGTCGTCGCCACGGGCTTCGGCTTAAACACCACCGGCCTCCTGAACGCGGCGATGCGGCTCGGGCAGCTCTTCATGCTGAGCCCGGAGAAGGGGGCCGACACGATCGTCTATCTCGCCTCCGCGCCCGAGGCAGGCTCGCCCACCGGGAAGTACTTCTACAAGCGTCGCGAGAAGCCGCCGCGCGCCCCGGCGCTCGACGATGCCGCGGCCCGCCGGCTCTGGGAGCTGAGCGAGCGGCTTACCGGCGGCCGGCCAACAACCTAGGCCCTCCGCCCTAGGCGCGCCTGGGCCAGAGGGCCCTTGGGTTTCTAGGTCTTTTGGCAATATCCTGAGCCGTCTGTCGTCCCGGAGACAGAAGGGGCCGAAAATTCCCCGGCCCGTCGTCCATCCTTTTCCCACCGCGGCCGACGACCTAGGAGCGCACAACCGATGAAACGAAGCCGATGGTGCATTGCCCTCGCCGCCGTGCTGGTCGCCTGCGGCGAAGAGACTCGAAACGGACAGCTCACGCTCGCGGGCTCGACGCCGCTGAGGATCGCCGACCAGGACGGCCGGACCGTGGAGTTCTTCACGGGCCCGCTGAAGGTCGAGTTCGGACCCGACGGCAGCCGCAAGGTCAGCGTGAAGCTCGAGCAGGAAGGCCGCGTCGCGAAGTTCTCCGCGCGGGTGAGCGGGCGCAACGCGGATTGGAACTTCACGATCCGCGGCAACGAGATCGGCCAGTCGGTCGACCTCGCCAGCACGAGGAAGGTGGAGTACTACGGACCCCGCGAGAACCGGCTCGGCAACGGCGGCTCCTGCGGCTACAACGGCACGTGGGTCACCGAGGAGACCTGGCAGCGCGGCAACGAGGACTGGAAGGTCGCCTTCACCGAGGCGGCCAACGGCAGCGCCGTCGGCGCGTTCGCGTCGCGCCGCGAAGGCGAGTACTACCTGCTCGAGGTGCGCCACCTCTGGTGCCGCGAGCGCCGGGACTTCCCGGAGCCCCGCATCCCGCGGTGGGACCGCGTCTCGCACTCGATCGAGCGCCTGCAGGAAACCGGCGTCCGCTTCGACTGAGCCTTACCGCAACCGCAACCGAATAACGCAACGTGGTGCCTACGGGACCAGGCGCGTCAGCGCCGGCGCGAGCCGGCATCCACGTTGCGTTGTTCGTTATGCCTGCACCAGGAGTTCGCGCGCTCTGGGCCCGTTGAACTCCAGGAGGAGCACGCGCTGCCTGGCGCGTGCGACGGGTCGTGGCCATGGCGGAAGCGGATCGAAGGGATCATCTTCTGGGCGTTCTCGAGCCCTCAACTCTCGAGGTTCTCCCTCTTGCAGAAGCTCAGGGTTTCCTCGGTGGACCGGACCGGAAGGTCGCGATAGGTTCGGTGGAGCCTTTCCATCGTGGAGGCGAGGAACGCCCGCCAATCGCCTTGGGAGGAGTCGCGGCGAGAGGCGCATCGCAAGGCCCGCAGATAGAGGTCCCGGGAGCGCGTCGTCACCACGATTCCCGAGAATCCGGCCGCCAGCAGGTGGGCGTCCGAGATCATGCGGGTGGCTCGGCCGTTGCCGGCCGTGAACGGATGGACCTCCGAGACCACGAACCCCAGGAATACCGCGCGGTGGAAGGGCGAGCCGATCTTCGTGCTGAGCTCCCAGCCGGCGGGAGAAGCTGCTGCAGTTCGTCTCCTGCGGGGGGCGGCTCCTCCGGGAGTCTTTCGAACTGCGCACCTACGACGCCGCCGAGTTCGGCCGCCTGCTGGCCCGCTCGTCGTTCCGGATGAGGGCGGTCTACGACCTTTGGGGCCGCCGCACGCGCCTGGACTCTTCCACCCGAGCGGCCGTCTTCGTCCTTGCGACTTCAGTCACGGGGGCTTGAATCGGAAACGGGGCGGGCCTATCCTTCGTGAGCCATGCGCCGAATTGCTTTTGCCGTCTTGTGGCTGCTCCCCGCGTGCGCCGCGGGCGACGAATCCCTGGTCGAGATCAAGGCTAAGATCGCCCGCTACGAGAAGCGCCTCGCCTCGGCCCAGGGCTTCGATTGGACCACCCATAACGAGCTCCGCCATCTTTACGGCGCGATCGACGGACGGAAATCGCTTCACCATTCGGACATCATCCTAGAGCACTCCCTCATGGATGACTACATCCTTAACGTCCTCTCCGGCTGGACGATCGAAAAGGACCCCGAGATCGCGATCGCGGCGCTCGAGCACGCGGCAGATCCCGATTTCAAATACGTCCACGCCGCCTGCCTGCTGAAGGCGGGAGACCTCCTCGCTCGAGCCGGACGGCGCTCCGAGGCGAAAGCCTATTACGAGAGGGTCGCGCGCGATCCGGATGAACGCCTAGGCGCTTACAGCTCCGCGGCGATACTGAGATCGGCGCGGCTAAGGACGCCGCTCCGGCTGCTGTTCGACTGGCTCGGGGCGGCAGGCCTGGCGTCGACGGTCGCCCTCCTCCTCTTCCTTGTGTATGCCCTGCGCGCACGCGAGCGTCTGCGCCGGCGGCTCTCCAACGCCGCGCGGGCGCTCGGGCCCCGTCGCTGTTTCGATGTGTGCTGGCGGGCGAACGACACCCACGGAGGATTCTTTCCCTGGAACGGCGCGGGCGTATTGCTCGCGCATCGCGGCCGGCCCGTCCTGTTCACCGAGAGCGGCGAACGGTGGTTTGAGGAAGGCTCGCTTTTGGCATGGAAGGGCAGGCACCGCGGGCTTTGCTGGTTCGCGGTGGAAGGCCCTTCCGGCTCCCACTACTTCGCGGCGGACCCGGGCGTCATTCCCTTCGGGTCGGAGTCGTCGACCCGAAGGCTCTTGGAGCGTCTCCAAGAGGACCTCTCCGCCACAGCCACTGGCAGGGGAGCGGGCTTATCGTTATAGTCTATGTCGAAACACTTCACCGGGAAGGCGGTTACCGATGAACTCTCCGTTCGCCCTTTCAGCGGCGCCGATCGCCGTCGCGATCAATCCCTCGTTCGAGCGATCCTGGGCCTGAAGCGCGAGCTGAAAGCCCATCGAATCCGGACCCTCAGCGGCGCCCTTCTATCCAGCACGCTCTTGTACGAGGGAAGTCCCTCCGGCGGATTCAAGGCCCGAACTCGCAGCGGTCTCATCGAGCTCTTCACGGGACCGGCGGCCTTCCGCCGGCGGCACGCGGCCCCATCGCCCGGCTTCACCTTGCGGGCGGAGCGAGCCGCCAAGATTCTGACTAGGATCGTGGAGGCGCGGCGGTACGACGGCGTTGTCTTCAATCCCGCGGGTCCCGCGCGGCTCAGGCTGGGCTGCCGAGGCTCCGCGGCTCTCCTCTATCACGGCAAGTATCCCGTTTGGATCGTATGAAGCCCGTCGCGGCGCGCAGGCCAATCGAATCGATCATAGCCCCGCCCCTGAGGATCGCAAAGTCGCGGATCCGGCCGAGGCGATAGACCTGCTGGCTGCCAGGCGCCACGCCACGTTCGTGCCGTCATGCGAACCTTGGCACCGAGCGTTCGGCTCGTCGCGCGTCATCCGCCCGGGACTTACATTGCCGCCCCAGAGCGGAAAGGGTAGGATCACGGCCGTGAGCCGCTCCCTCGCCGCCGGGCTCCTCGTCGCCGCCCTCGCCGCCTGCTCCGACAAGCCCAGGCCCGGCGCGCCCGAGGCCCGTCGCGCGGTCGAGGACCGCTTCACCCAACTCGGGAGCCTCGAGGAATTCCAGGCGAGCGAGGGCTACGACATGCGCAAGCCCGGGTTGCCGGGCGTCTACTGGGCGATCCAGGTCCGGTACGGCCTCAAGTCCACGGGCGACACGTACTGGCAAGAGCCGGTAGGTCACATCCAGTACTCGATCGGGGACTACCAGATCCCCGGCAACGTCATGCACCTTTCCGACTTCTCCACGGGCTACCAGAACGATCTGAAGGGCGGCGCGCAGTCGAGCGGCGTGACGCCCATCCCGGTCGGCGCCACGATCGTCTTCGACGGGACGCTCGCCTACAAGTACGTCAATGGGGAGTGGCGCCTCGACGAGTTCCAGGTCCGCCGGCGGGGCTACTGCGACGGACTGGGCGTCGAATCCTGCTACGCCAAGCACCAGATTCCGGCCCCTGCGGTGCCGGTGCAGTAGGGCTCAGCGTCCGGCCAGGGTCGCGGCGACCTTGGAAGGAGCCGAATCGTTCAGGCGGAACGGGAGGTCGTGATAAGGCGTTATGTCTACTTGGCCGCTACGACCGGGATGGGCCTCGTCGCCGTCGCGTACCCGTCCATGAGCGGCATCATCACATCGAGGATGATGAGGTCCGGCAGCGCCGCCCCTTCCTTCTTCGGCTCGACGCCGAGCTCAGCGAGCGCGTCCACCCCGTTGTGCTCCTCGAGAACCTGGTGGCCGTCCTTTTCGAGCAGGAACCGGATCAGCGTGACGGCGTCCCACTCGCCATCGACGACCATGATGTGAGGCCACCAAGACGATTCTACAAAGGCGTTGATCATGAGCGACACGCGAATCGTCCCGGGGGCGGAGCGGCCGCTTTCGTCACGCATCTCGCGGCGGTTGCGGCATTCGCCGAGCGTGAAGCCGTCAAGGAACTGCCGGCCATCCTGAACCGTCTGGAACTTCTTGCGTACGGGGATCCGCTCGCGTCCGCCTAGCCGCTGCACGGACTCCTGCGCGGCTCCAGCGTCCGGGGACAACTGCGAGAGCGCGGAGGTGGACTCCTGCGCGAACGACGGGGCTGGGGCGAGGCCGGCGAGAACGACCCAGATTCTCATGGGGACTCTCCTGCCGGGAGTCCCATGATAGACGACCGTCCGACCCGAGCGAATGAGTCGAGCGGTCCTCGTCCGGGAGTCTTCGGACCTACGGCTTGACCGCGGCGTCGTTGAGCAGGCGGCCTTCGCGCTCCGCCCCGTCTGCCGCCTCGCCCTGGCCGGGATCGCCGAGCCGGTGGAGGCCTTCGAGCCCCTGGCGGGGCTCCGCCCGGAATCGCTCCGGCTAAGGAGCGGCTACCGGCGCGCGCGAGATGTTCGCGGACCCGTCGCCGAAGTCCACGACGAGGATGCCTCGGTCTTCCTTCACGGCGGCGAGCCGGGCCGGCTCCGACCCGAAGGAGCCGCCTCGAGGCTTGTCCTCGACGATCGTCCAACCCTTCTCGGCGAGGTTCCGTCGGAAGAAGCCGACGAGCTGGACCGCCTGCGGCACGCGAATGACGAGCATGGCGTTCTCTCCTTCGCCCTGGCGGGTGACGCGCGCGCCCTTTGGGACCTCCACGTCGGGGTCGATGCCGCTGGCCACGCCTTTCGCCTCCTCCCAGCCGAGGCTCGCGCCACCGTCGAGCTCGGCGACGTCCTGCGCTACGACGAACCTCGTGCTCGACTTGCGAGCCCGCAGCGGCGACGGCACGTGAGCCGGCTCCGCCGGCCGCGGGCCGGAGGGCGCCGGCGGGCGGGCGGCGCCCGAGCCGCGCTCGTAGGCGGTATATCCCTCCGGCGTCTCGACGACGCCCCGAGCCGTCGCGACCACCGAAGCCACACGGCAGAGGAGCCGGTAGCCGCGGAGAGGGTCCTGGACGCGACAGCGAAAGCGGAAGCCGCGGGTCTCGAGCGGGCGCGCGACGTCGAAGCGCGCGGAGCCGTCCTCCACGCGCACGCCGCCGTGGGTCTCTCCCGTGCCGGGCCAGCCCACCCCCAGCAGATCGCCCATGCCCGCGTGCAGAAGACAGCCGTCGTCGGTCAAGGGCGTCCTGAATCGAAGCTCGGACCCGGCGTCGCCGAGCGGATTCGGAGCGCCGCGGGCGCGTACCCAATAGCCCGTCAGCAGCCCGGGATCCGGCGCGCCTTCGGCAGCGAAGGCGGGCTCGAGCGATGCCGGAAGCGGCTGCGGGGTCGGCGCGAGCGGAGGCTCGGCTGCCGGGTCGGCGAACGCCCGCTCGTGGAGCGCCGCCAGCGCCTCGGAAGACAGGGGCTCGTGGACGGTCTCGCCCTCAGGTGGCGGCATCCGGGAGGCTCTCAGCGCGAAGACGGCGAATGCGCCGAGCAGCGCCGCAGCGGTGGCGCCCGCGAGTAGCGCTCGCCTCGGACGCCCGTCCACGCGAGCCCCCGCCTACCTGGAGCCGGGCAGGGACATCAGGATCGTCCTTCCGCCGCGGCTCCACAGCATTGAGAGGGTCCCGTCGGCCTTGCCGACGAGGTCGGCGCGCCGGCTCTCCGACGCGCCCGCGGGCGCGGCGGAGAGCAGGAAGGCCCGCCCCGAGAGGATCATGCCGGATATGTAACAGGCGCTCCGGCTTCCCGCAAGCTCGGCGCGGGGACCGCGGCGCAGATCCATTTCATTCAGCGCTTCGGCTCTACGCTGAATCTGCATCTCCACGTGCACGCGGTCGTCTCGGACGGCCTGTTCCGTAGGCAGGCCGGGCTCCTGGGAAGGCCGAGCTTTATCCGTCGCGAGCAGTGCTCCTCGCCGCCCGCGCCTCAGGGGCAGCTCGGCAAGACCTTGTAATCCCCGTAGATCGGATCGCCGTACTCCCCACCCGCCAGGTACTCGGCGTTGTAGACCCGCGTGCCGCCGTCGATCCGGTAGAGAAAGGGACTTCGGTGAAGCCGCTCGCGGTGCCAGCGGCCCTCGCGCCCCGAGGGGATCTCGGTGCCCGAGCCGTAGACCATGAGATCGCGTTCGCCCTTGACCTCGTGCTGCGGGCAGATGCCCGTTCCTTCGTGGGAGACGTTCAGAAGCTTATGGCCGAGCTCGTGGGCAATGGCCCGCTCCGGGTCCCGGGTCCTCGGGGTGGGGCTCAAGGTCACGATACCGCGGAGGGTCCTCGGCAAGCGGTCGCCGTACTTGTAGGGGGGAAACGACAGCCCTCCCGCAGCCACGAGCTGCTCCTTCCAGGGCGGTTCCCGCCCAGGCGCCTCCTCGTGGATGGTGAACCGGACCTGCCGCAAACAGAGCAGGTGGAGCCGCCGCTCTCCGGGCGGGTCTCCCGCTACGACCGCGCCGAATACCCGTTCGGCCTTGCTCGTAAGCGCCGACTTCGTCAGGGCGATGTAGTCGTAGAGCTCGCGTTTTCGGGCGGCGAGGGGGTCCTGCAGAGGGCCCGTGAAACGGTCCGCGTCCAAGTCGATCCAGTCCTCCGGAAGACTGATCGTCCAGGCTCCGACAACGCGGAGGCGGACGCCCGCGGCACGGAAGATCCTCTGGGCGCCGACAACGCCAGCAGAGAGCCGCTCCCACGGAAGGGAGCAGCCGCTTGCCACGTGCACCGCGAGGTCGACCGCCGGTCCCGCACCCCGTTCCCCCGATTCAAACGGGGAGAGATCATGGGTTTCGAGGACCCTGACATCGGTGGCGGTCGCCGCGTCAGCGGCCGCCCGCGCCGGCGGGCCGGCCGGCGTCCGGGCCGCCGGCGGTGGCGCAGGCTGCGGGCGGGGAGCGCGGGCCACCTGCTTCCAGGAGCAGGCGAGCTGCGTCAGGAGCGTGGCGACGAGAAGCGCCCTCACGGAGGGGAGGATAGCGCGTGACGTCCTCAGCCGCCAGGTCTCCGCCCCGTGCAGGGAGCGGCTTTCCAAGCCGCCTCGCCGCTAGGCTCGGGGCAAGTGCCAAACTCGGCGGAACAGCTTTCCCGTGAGCCGGAATACCGGGACCAGCACGGCGAAGAAGCCCGCACCGACAAGAAGCCCCGTCCAGCCCTGCGCCACCGCCGCGCTGAAGGTCAGCGCTATCGCGAGACCGTCGACGAGATAGACCCAAGCCGTCGGCAGGCCCGGATTCGGCGTGAATCCCCTCGCCGCCGGGATGAAGTGGCTGAAGACCGCATCCCCGATCCGTCCCCCGATGAGAACCGCGAGCCAAAACGGGTCGTTTCCGAGAAGGCCGAGGGTCGCGGCCGTTACCTGGAGGGCGAGCGCGGGCAGCACGATCACGACGAAGCCGGGGACCGGTCCGAGGCGGCTGAGTAGCGGGTTGCCGCTGACCCGGCCGAAGTAGGACCATAGTTCGCCGCGGGTCTCCTCCCACGAGTGGCGGGCCGCCACGGCGACGGACCAGAGCCAAAATGCTTGGCTCACGGGGTCCGGCGAGGCGACCCCGTGCGCTGCGAGTGCGGCGGCGGGTGCCAGGGCGGTAAACACCGCGCTGGCGCGCCTGTGCGAAGGTGCGCGCTCCATCGCGGGCTCGAGGCGAACGTCTGCTCGCCTGCCGGCCTTTCGGCCCTTGACGCCATCGATGGGCGAAGCCTTCAGCCCGGCGAAGTCGCCTGCGTGTCTTCGCGTGTCGTTGAGAAACGCCGCGTCTTGCTCTGCGGGCGCAACGTCGCTACTCGTTCACGGGGGGCTGCTCCGGAACCGGTCGAAGTATCTCTTGAGGACTGCCGACGCCGGCTTGCCCTCGACGGTCATGTCCCGCTCCCGAGAACCTCCCTTCTTCGAATCGGGTTCCCAGGGCCAATACAGGAAACCCGCGAACCAGTCTTGAGAGTCGAAGACGTCCAGGAAGGCTTTGAGGTAATCGGCTTGCACCTGTGTGTCGACGTCGCCGAAAGGCTTCCACTCCGAAGGGCGCATGTTCGCCCCCGACTGGCTGCTCAGGCCGATCTCGGTGAACAGGACCGGCATCCCCCAGCGAGCCGCCAGGAGGCCGAGGTGCGTCCGGTGTAGAGCCCAACCCGCACGCATCTGGCCGGCGTCGGCGCCCGGGACCGGGTAATAGCCGTCGACGCCGATGTAGTCGAGCCGTTCCCAGAACGGGGTCAGATGCACCGCGTCCCAGTTTGCCGCGTAGGTCAGCGGGCCCGAGAAATCCTCCCGTATCAGGGCGATGAGACGATCCCACCGTTTGCCGTGCCCGAGTCCCGAGAGGCTGCTCAACTCGGTCCCGATCACGAAGAGCGAACACCCCTCCTGCTGCGCGATCCGGGCGTAGTGGAGGATGAACGCTTCGTAACCCGCGAACCACGCGTCCTCGTCGTCGGGAGAGAGCGAGCCGCGGAACTCGCCGGTCTTCACGTCGACGTGGGGCTTGAGGATCGTCTTGAGGCCCAGGCGTTTCGCCCACATCAGCGCGGTGCGGACCGAGTCGTCGCTCGGGGTCTTTGACTCGCCCGGCTCCGGAGCGTTCCAGCGGGAGAGCGTCGAGGCACGAGGGTCGTCGACGTACCAGGTGGGAGTGAGCGCCACCCACCGGGCCCCGGTCTTGCGGAGCCGTTTCAGGCCCTTCAACGCCGTCTTGCTCTCGTAGGCGGTTTCGTTCCAGACCGGGAAGTTGAAGCCGTAGACCTTGGGCAGGCGCTCCTGCGCGAAGCCGGTCGTGGAGAGCCAGATCAAGAGCGAGAGCATCAGAGGGAGGATGCCCCCTGCTTTCGCGCGTGCCAAGGGGTCAAGCGGCACCGCGGAGGCCGGCGGCCGTAGGTCCCGCTGAGAGGAAGCGGACCGTCGCCGGCGGGCTACTTCTTGTTGTAGACGGTGTTGGGCGTTCCCGCGTCGGGGTCCTTGGCTTTCGCCTCCTTCAGGACGGCGAGCGCCTCGAAGGCGTCCTTGGCGCGGGTCATCTTCCAGAACAGTTCGGACTGCTTCTTGTTGGCATCGCGGTCCTTTCGTTGGCGGTCCAGGATGACCTGGATCTGCTTGCCCTCGGCGCTGTCGACACGGATCGGCTCGCCCCCCTTGCGCCGGATTTGATTGCTGTTGGAGAACGTATAGGCCGGATTCCCGCGGACCTTTTTCCAGTCCGCGGCCCGTTCGGCGGGGGTCTCGGGCCTCCGCTGCGCCGCGGGCTTCGCTCTGGTCTTCTGCGGAGGCTAGATCCGCCGGCCCCTGATGACGACGTCCAAGCTCCGACCGACCCCGCGACCGAGGCGTGAGGCGGCGCGTTCGGGCGCGCCTGCGCCCGCGTGCGCGGCCGCCCAGCCAATCGTTCGGGCGCGGCAGCACTTGAAGGCGCCGTGAAGCGCCCCTTGCGGCGACGCTGGCGGTGGATTATCCTTCGCCCGTGGGCCATATCTTCATCAGCCACGTGGGGAGCGACGAGGCCCTCGCCGTGGAGCTGGCCCGCGGCCTTGAGTCCGCCGGCTACCAGACATGGTACTACGAGCGCGACAGCATGCCCGGTGCGTCTTATCTCCTGCAAACCGGACAGGCGGTAGAGGACTCGGCGGCGGTGGTCGTGCTCGTCACGCCGCGGTCCATCGGCTCGAACCAGGTGACTAAGGAAGTCGTTCGCGCGCACGAGGGCTCCAAGCCGTTCATACCGGTCCTCCAGGGCATCACCCACGCCGAGTTCCAGCAGCGCCAGCCCGAATGGCGCGAAGCGATGGGCGCCGCTGCATCGATACAGGCTCCCGCGGAGAGGATTGGCGACATCGTGCCGCGAATCGTAGGTGGCTTGGCGGTATTGAAGATCCCCCGCGCGGTCCGGCTCGCGCCGGGCGCTCCGGCGCAGCCGATCCTTCCGCAGGCGTCCGCGGCCGGCAGCGCTCCTGCGCCGCACGCTCCAGGATCGAGGCGGGCGTGGGTCATCGGCGCCGTCGCGGCTGCCACGGCCGCGGCGGTGATGCTGGGTCGGACCCTGCTTAGCTCATCGCGCGGGAACCCTGAGCGCATGCGCCCCGCGCCGCGGCGCGCTGCGGCGCCGCCGGCGACCCCCGACGCTGCGGCACTCGCTCAGCCCGTCGAGAACCTGCCGTCGGGGGATGTAGGCGGAGGGAATGCTCCGACGGGCGCTTCCGCGCCTGCGAAGAGGGTCCCGCCTCAGCATCCTGCCCGCGCCGCCGACCGGCGGCTCCCGAAGTGCAATCCGCTGGTTTCCCGCCACGCCCAACCGCGCTGCCGGGAGTAGTGTAGATGAAACGTCGCTACTTCAGGAATTGCCCGTACGACTCGGAGACCTAGAAGTTCCAGATGGTGCACGGCGCCGGCCCCATCGATCTCGAAAACATACTATCTTGCCGTGGCGGCGACAGCGACTTGATGATTTCAGGGGCGCCTGTTAAACTCCGCCGTGATGTCGCGCAGAGTCTGTAGACTGTCTATGCTGTTCGCCGTAGGCGCCACGACAGGCTGCGCTTCCACGGCTCCGAGGCAGCCCCTTCCCTATGGCGGCAGCACCATCGCCCTGCTCCTCCTGACAAACAACTCCAACAGCGTCAAAGCTCCTGAGATCGTTCGCAGATACTTGGCCGCTGAGTTCCGCCGGCGCATGTACCGTGTCCAGGACGAGAAGGAGACCGACGCGGCCCTCGACCGCCTGGGAATCCGTGACGGCGGCGAGATCAGAACGGTGCCATTCAAGAAACTCAGCCGGGCCGTCCGCGCCGATGTCCTTTGCTTCGGCACGGTGCTCGAGTACGCTTTCAAATCGGCCCTACTGTTGAGCGTGAGCAGGGTCCGTTTGAGCCTCCACTGCGATACCTCGGACGGAAAGCCCGTCTTCGATGGGGATGAGTTCGGCGTCACCGGAGGCGCGGGGCCCGATGCCGTCGGCAAGGCCGCGATCAACATCGCGGGCAAGGTCGTGAAGTCCGTCAAGGACAGCTCGAAGAAACTCCTGCCGGGCAGCGCGGCCAGACGAGCGGCGGACTTCACCGACGAGATATCAGACGTCGACCTGCGGGATGAATCGCGGGAGGCCGCCCGGAAGCTGGTGGATAAATTCCCGCAATGAGCCCGATCCTATCCGCCCTCTGCGCCGGAGCGTTGCTGTCGGCCCTCTTCTTGCCGAGCTCCGCCGAGACGGGAGCGGAGGCAAGGGCGAGAGCCGCGGCGGGCTCCGCCCGGATCGCCGTGGTCCTGAAGGAATCCTCGGCGGATGGAGCCAAGGGCGAGAGTTTCTCCTACGCAGCCGATGCCGTCAGCCGCGCATTCAAGGAGGCCGGCCTGAGCGTCGTCGAACGAAGCGCCCTCATGGCCGTCGAAACGGCCGAGCTCCGCAAACAGGTCGCCGCGGGAGACCTGAGCGGGGCGGCGTCCTTGGGCAAGCGGTTGGACGCGGAGATCCTCGTCGTCGGCACGGCCGAGGGCGCGCCCGTCGCCGACACCGGCTACGAGACGCTCGTCAGCCATCGGGTCGCGCTCGTGGCCAAGGCCTATCGGGCTGAGTCCCAGGAGGTCCTTGCGACGGCGGAGGTGGCCGCCTCCGGGATGGACGCGACGCGCCGGCCGGCGCTGATGAAGGCCTTCACTAAAGCGGGCAAGAAAGCCGGGGAGCAGCTCGTGCAGGCGCTCCTGGCGGCGCTCGACGGCGACGCGCCGGTGACGATACTCCTCAGCGGGGCGAGCAACATGAGAGCCGTGGATCGCGTTAGGGCGGCGATCGCCGGTGTCCCGGGGGTGGCGGCGGTTCATCTCCGTTTCTTCGTCGCCGGCTCCGCGCGGCTCGACGCGCGGCTCAAGGGGATCTCAACCAAGGAGCTCGCGAAGGGGATTGAGGACTCGACCGCGATCCACGCCACGATCGACCGGGTCACCGAGGAGGCTCTGGAGGTGACGGTCAAATGAGGCTCCGATCAGCGCTCCGATGCCTGGCCGTGGCGTTGTCTGCGCTCCCCGTGGCCTGCGGGACGGCCCAAAAGACCACCATGGAGCAGGCGATTTCGGCCCACCCGACGACGAGGGCCGCCGGACGCTACGGCGGCCCGCGCCGGCGCGTTGGCGTGGTCGAGTTCGAAAACAAGACCGCCTACGGCCAGGGGCGACTCGGCGGCGCGGCGGCCGACATTCTGACCACGGAGCTGGTCAAGACGGGCAGCTTCATCGTCGTGGAGCGCCAGAAGCTCGACCAGGTATTGGCGGAGCAGCGCAAGGGCCTGACCGGCGCCATCGACGACGAGTCCGCGGCCAAGATGGGAAGCGTCCTGGGTCTCAACGCCGTCGTGGTGGGCACAATCTCCAATTTCGGAA
Source organism: Elusimicrobiota bacterium (assembly GCA_016207565.1). Classification (GTDB taxonomy): domain Bacteria; phylum Elusimicrobiota; class Elusimicrobia; order UBA1565; family JACRDR01; genus JACRDR01. The sequence goes on along the minus strand of JACQPK010000303.1, from coordinate 9,775 downwards.
GGGAGACGCGCGGCAAGGAGTTCATCCTCGGGAACAGCAAGAAGCAGGAGGCCACGGTCACCGTCGACGTGCGCGTGGTCGACGCGGAGACCGGGAGGGTCCTCCACGCGGACAGCGGACAGGGCTCCGCGCGGGTCAAGACGGGGGAGATCATGGGGTTCGGCTCCCAGGCGGGCTTCGGGGAGAGGCTGGAGGGAGACGCTCTCCGCGCCGCCATCAGCCGGCTCGCGCTCAACATCGAAGCTCAGGTCAACAAGCAGCCCTGGTCCTGCCGGGTGGCGGACGTGGAGGATGAGAAGATCTATCTGGACGCCGGAGAGGACTCCGGCCTCAACATCGGCGACCGGCTGAAAGTCTACCGGCTCGGCCGGGAGATCCGCAGCCCTACCACCGGCAAGGTGACGGGACACACGCAGAGACAGCTCGGCGTCATCGAGGTTTCCGAATTCGGGGAGAATGGAACCGTCATCGCCACGCTGGTGCAGGGGAAGTCGCCCGGCAAGGGCGACTTGGCGAAACTGGGGCGTTGATGCGACCTCCTCTATGGCTTTCGGTCCTGCCGCTACTATGGACGAGGCCCTGCCTCGGCTTCGACACGGGGCTGGCCCAGGGCGGCCTGCCCATGACCAACGCCGAGGTGGCCTTGCAGGCGTTGTACTCGAATCCCCCCCTCCCCATGATGGTCTTCAATGAGGGGGACTACAGGCTATCGACTTCGCTCAACTACTTCCGCCTGCAGAAGCCCGCGGTGGATGAAAAGTTTCAAGACCCGCTCGCGCTGGTGCCGGGAAACCGCATCATCGACGGCACCGTGGCGCAGGGCATGGCGGGGTGGGGCGCCACCGCCCAGTACGACCGCGCGGTCTCGGATCACACGACCCTGTTCGCATCCGTTCTCTTCGCGAGATTGGGCCCCGGACGCATCGAAGCTCGGACGACCGACGGTTTCCGGGCCGCCTACGCGTCGAAGCCCGCGCTCGTCGGAGCTGCCAACAGCATCATCTTGCAGCGCGCGCAGTCTCATGGGAGCCAGTCTGTTGGAATCCAACTCGGCATAAACTTCGGCGGCGGCAATAGCGACCGACTGCATGGAAGCCTTTTCTTGGGACCGGTGGTCCACTTCACGCGCGCCTCCGGGACATCTTTGTTCTTGAGCCAGTATTCAGCCGCTGACAGCACCGAATGTCCGGAGACGCTCGCCGGCTATAAGTGCATCTCCCGGGATTGGACCGGAAGCTCGGTGGACTACGGAGGCTTCTTCGGGATCCAGGGGGGCATCCCCTTGGGGAAGCATTTCCGGCTCAACCCATACCTGAGGGCCGACATTATGGCGTCCTTCGTCTCGAGCGCCGTCAACGCCGTTACTGATCCCGATGAGCTCCTCAACGGGCGCGAGCTCCGCTACGGAAAACCGATCAACACTCTCGGCGGGCCGGTGACCGAGCAGCAATACCTGCGGGCGCTGAATCCGATCCATCTCGGGGTCAATTTGACCTTCCGTCCTTGGGGCCTATCGGCCAATCTGACCGGATCCTTCATAGACGCCCCTCTAAACTCGTTCTTCAACGGGCTAAGCTCGTACAAGATACTCAACCTACAGTTGAGCAAGTCGTTCGGCCGCTACATCAAGTGACGGGTCGGCTTTGGGGACTTCGACCGCCCTGCGGTCTCTCGTCAGCGCCAGGCCGAGCAGGTAGTCGGCCGTCCGGTAAGTGCCGTCGCGCTAGCACAAGCAGGGGATCGCGATGGGCCGCTCGACCACGCCGGCTTAGCGCGCGAGCGATGGAAAAGTTTGCCGCTCTTCAGCGTTATTCCCTTCCGATGCGTATTTCGGACCGTGCCGATGGTGTCCTTCCGGTAAGCGGGCCTGATTTTCGCGTTGGCGCTCTGATGTTCTTCCCTCGTCGCCCCCGAGGACAGACAGATCGCAAGGGTGCTCGCCCATCTCGGGCTTTCGACGGATTTCCCGAAGCTCCTTCCGGCGCGGAGCCCTCCGGCGGCCGAAGGCGATGATCCCCAGGCGGGTCCCGGCTTATACGAAGGGATAGATCCGCCGGCCCCTGATGACGACGTCCAAGCTCCGACCGACCCCGCGACCGAGGCGTGAGGCGGCGCGTTCGGGCGCGCCTGCGCCCGCGTGCGCGGCCGCGGTCTCTCCCAGATAAGCGGCCGACTCGCGGCGATGCGCCTTGCGCCGCGCGGTTTCGGGGGGGCATTCTTACGGAGGTGAATCGTTCAGGCGGAATGGGAGGTCGTGATAAGAGGCTTTACGACACGCGAATATCAGGTTGATTCACCGTCGAGAACAGCCTCGCCCTCTTGTCCTGGATTTTCCCGGGACGGACCGCATCGGAGAGAATTCTCCGACGGAGACCAAGGTCGGGTTGACAGGCTCGTCCATATCAGTTGACTGAAGGACAACGAGTCCAAGGTGGTTGTCGTGCCGAGCGAGACTTTGAACACGCCGCTCGAGAGTGCCACGGACTGACTCTCGGTCCAGATCGGCGTCCCAACTGCACCAGTGGAACTCGTGTAAAGTCTGAACGTGACGGTCTTGATTCCGGTCAAGAAACTACCCGCGGTGTCGGTCAGCTTTCCTTGAACATTGATGAACTTGGGGTTCTCGTGGGGCAGCTTCGTGCGATCGACAAGACAGGGGTTGGGGCGAGGGTTGGGGCCGTCGATCCGGTGTTTCTCGCTCAGCTCGACGCTGAGGTCCGGAGAATGCTGGGACTCTGAGGGCACCAAGTACGGCACCCCGCCCGCCCGCCCGCGACACGCCCGCCCGCGACTCCTGGCGTCTGCGGGATTCTTCCAGTACAATAAGCACAATCGCCCACGTAGCTCAGCGGTAGAGCAACCGCCTTGTAAGCGGTAGGTCGCGAGTTCGACTCTCGCCGTGGGCTCGGATTTCCTCGATGTGAGGGTCTTGAGAATTCGGCGGTCCCCCTCTATACTGCCAGCGCGGACATGGGACCGGAAGGAGACGCCGTCCCCAGACCTCGGAAGCCAGCCGGGGGCAAGACCCTCCTCTTCATCGAGGACGACTTGGAGACTCGCCGCTACGCCGCGCTGGCGCTCGCGGGCCTCGGCCATCGCGTGCTGGAGGCCGATACCATCGCGGTGGGACTGCATCTCTTCCAGTCGGAGCGCCCGGACCTCGTCATCCTCGACATCGCCCTGCCCGACGGCAGCGGCCTGGAGTTCTCCCGCAAGGCGCGGGCGCACAAAGTCCTGGCGCGCACCCCGATCATCATGCTCACGGGGAAGGGTGAGCTCGATGACAAGGCGGCGGGCTTCGACGCGGGGGCTGATCAATACCTCGTCAAGCCGGTCGCGCCGCGGGAGCTCGCGATGTGGGCGCAGGCACTGCTCCAGAGGGTCGCCTTCGAGGAGGGCCACGGAGGAGAGCTCGTCGCGGGAGACGTGATCATCGACCCGGACGCGAACCTCGTGCGCTTCCGGAACCTCAGCATCGCGAACCTCACGAACAAGGAGTTCGACCTGTTCTACTGCATGGTGAAGAACCGGCCGAAGATCCTGAGCCGCCAATTCTTCCTCTCCAAACTCTGGCGCACCGTCGCCGTCGACAACCTCGTCGACTCGCATCTGCGAAACCTTCGCCGCAAGCTGCCCCAAGAGCTCGCCGACCGGCTGCAGGCGGTGCCGGGGAAGGGCTTCCGCTACTTCGATGGTTAATGTTTCCGCCGGCACGCACCCGCTCCGATTCCTAGCGTGCGCAGCGCTCGCGCCAGGCCTCGAAGGCCTCGAGGCCGGTCACGACGAAGTTGAACTGTAGCTGGCCCAGCTCGATTCCCTGTTGCTGGGCGGTAGCGGGCACGGCGATGTTGAGGTAGAGCCAACGAGGCGCGGCGGCGGCTCCCGGCAGCTTGAGATGCCCCGCCAAAACCGTGTCCGCTCCCACTCCCCAGCCCGGCATGCCGACCGCGATGCTCGCGATCGAGTGCCGCAGCGCGTCAAGATCATCGGACTCGGTGAATCCCCAGAGACGCTCTCCCCAGCCGTGATGGGGGGCGTTGAAGCCCACGCCCGACGCGCCGGGAGGGAGCAGGAGCCTCATCTGCCAGAGACGGCCGGCAGGGTAGACCCGGCTCGGATTGCCCGCCGCCGCGGCCAGGAAATCGCAGAGCTTGCGCGGAGCCGTGGGCCTTACCGTGTAGCTCCTCAACGCCGACGTGTCGCCGCTCGTATCATAGCCGCTCACCGAGTAGCCGTCGCAGAGGTCGCCCCAAAGCGCCGGGCTCTTCAGGTCATAGGCTATCGAAACGCCGCCGCCGTGTAGCGTCATCGTCCGGTACGCGCTCTCCTCGGGCAGTATCAGGCGGTCGACCGTGTACGACTGCTCGCCCCAGTGCGCGTTTCGAACTCGGACAGTCCCCACCGCGTTTCCTTCCCAGGCTCGAAGCCGCTCCAGGTCCGTCCCGGCGGGCAGACAACCCTCCATGTCGCCTGCGGGCGGGGCGGCGCGAGGTGACGCGCCGCCGCTGCGCCCGGCCGCAAGCGTCGCCACGTCCGCCGGCGAGGCGACATCCGCCGGCCGGACGAGCGGCGTCAGCGTGCCCCCCGGCGCTCGGCCGAGCCCCGGGTAGGGGCCGGCGACCCCGATCCGAGTCTCGACTGGGACTTCCGACCTCGCGGACGCCTGCCTTGAGCCGAAGACGGAGACGGGGCGCAGCACCCCCGTCCGGAGCCGCGCGGCGGTCGGCCGAGGGGCGCGGCGAATTGGGACGAATCGGGGGGAGACCGCGAGGCGCGCGCCGTCGGCGTTCGACGCCGGCCGGGAGTTCAGACCGTCGCGAAGAATTCCCCGGGGTCCGGCGTCGACCTCACCGCGCCACCGGACGATGGCCGCGCCCGCGTCGCCCGTCTTCGGGCGCGCCGGAGCCTGCGCGTCCGGCGGCGGAGCGACTCGGCGACCCGGCGTCGCCTCAGCCTCGGGCGCTTCTCCCGCGGCGGGCATCCCGGCGAGCAGCCGCGAGCCGGCCGGCGCAGCCGCCCGCGTCAACGAACGGAGGCGGCCGAACGAGCCGATCGATAACGATGACGCGGTATCTCGGACCGGGCGCCCCCGATCGAAACGATCGCCGGCGAGCACGCCGACGAGCCCTTCGCCCGCGGGGCTCGGCGGGACCGGGACGGTCGGGCGCGACGGGAAGGCGACCCGCGACGGTCCGGGACGTGGAGCGCGTTCCCGGCTCCCCCAGGCCCACGCAGCGGCGATCAGCGTCGCGCCGAGCCAGGCCGCCAGCGCCCTATCGCTTCCCCCGACCGACATCGTCAGCGCGATCAATCGTGGAACTCGCCCGCGTCGTTTCATGCCGCTAGCGTACCCGCCCGATCCGAAGCGGTCCACTCAATTTCGGGAGGAGCTGAAAAGCGCTTGTTCTTCATGGGTTCCGGACCATGGGTCAGCCCGTCTCTTTAGAGGCGCTTGAGGGAACTCACGCAGCAACGCGCCCGCCGAGGTGGCGCCGGCGCCGCCGCAGGAGTCGCCGTCGCCGGCGCTGCCCCAGAAGTAGATTCTCGGCTTGCGATCGGTCGTCGCCGCAGGCGAGAGCGTGGAGGGAAAACCGAACGAGTGGGCGTACCAGGACCCCGCCCGGAGTATTGCCTTGCGCGCGTCCCAATCGAACGTGAACGGCGTCGCGCTCGGCCCGAGCAGCCAGAGCGTCCGCAGATCCTGAAGATGCCCCGAACCGAAATTGTCGGCCACCGCATAGTACGCCCCGTCGGCATAATACGGGCTGACGACGTTGGCCGTGAGCGCCGGGATCACGGGTCGCGCGTCGTTCTCCATGACGACGTCCAATCCGACGCCGTCATCGTTGACCCGGGCCACCCGGATCGCCGTCGTCGCATCCCGGTAATACAGGTACATGCGCCCGTTCGTGGGGTCCTTGAAGGTCCGGGCGAAGTGGAACGGCGGTCTTCCCGCCAAGGGCGGCGCGCCCTGGATCTCGAAGCCGTGAAAGGCGCTCGCGGAAGCGGCCACGAACAGCCCCGCCCAGGTCCCCGCGGCCGCGTCCGCGCAGCTTTGCGCGTCGAAGAACAAGTAGTAGGTGAGCGTCTCGGGGCCCCGCGTTACCGCTGAATCGCCGATATGCCAGCCGGTGCAGGTCTCGCAGCCGCCGGGGCCCTTGCCGTACTTGTCCGCGAAGTCCTTGCTCGAGAGGATGCGCAGCGGAGGGTCCACGGCCGCGTTCTGCCCGAATTCGTAGCCATCGCTCATGCTCCAGGTGAGCCAGATGTCCTCGCTGTACCCCGTGGACACGCAGCTATGGGCGCCGCTCTTGTCGGTGACGGCTCCATAGTAGAGAAGGTAGCGGTCGAAGCCCGGCTCCCGGTATATCCCGCCGTAGTCCTGACTGAAGCAGGCTCCCGGCCGCCAGATATTCCAAACATTGACCGCGCGCGGCTCCGGCGGCGGCGCGCTCGCCTCCGTGGCCGCCGAGCTCCAGCCGGCCGACAGGAGCGCCAGGAGGACAGCCGCGACGAGCCGCCGCTTCATGGCGTTCGCTTCCCCGAGCCGCAGTGGCGCCGGAAAACGAAGCCGTTGGCGGCGAAATAGGCCGGAGCATCGAACTCCACGAGCGCGGGCATGGCGCCGCTGTAGCCCGCGTGCGGGTCTGCCCGGGCGACGTCCAGGGCGTTGATCCTCGCGGGAACGAAGGTCCGGCCCGAAACGGAGGCAGTGCTCAGCACGGTCGCGTCGTCACCGACCTTCAGCTCGCTCACGGGCCGAAAGCCGCCCCCAAGCAGGATCTGCAGGCCCGACGACGTCGAGATGAATATCGCGTTGCCTTCGGAGCTGATGAGGCCCACGAGGTCTCGGGGCTGCGCGGGGCCAGGCGCGACGGTGAGCGAGCTCGACACGAGCTTCTCGGCGACATCGTCGTACGACAGCAGCATGTCGCCCGCCCTGAGCTCCTCGGCTTCCTTATATGACCCGTCCGCGACGGTGATCCTGGTCGAGGCCGGGAGCACGACGGACGCCTCAGAACAACCGCCCGCGCGACTCTCGGCGACGAGCGACGCCAGCGTGAGCACGGCTAAGAACATCCGGGAGACGGCGTTTGGTTTGTGCATGCTCGAAGGGTAGCCGCGAGACGGGGTGGCGCCCACGAGAAATCCCCTCAAGCGAAAAAGGGGCGTCCCGGAATGAACGTTTCTCAACCGCCGGGCGGAGGGATTCAGAGCCTCTTGAGTCGGAATGTGTCGGCGAAGGCGCACGGGCCGGCGTGAACCGAAGGGAGCCCGGAGCGTTTCGGCCGGCCGCCGGGCAGGCGGCGCGGCCCGCTCCTCTCAAGAGGCTCTGAAGTTGTCTCGCGACGCTTCGTAAAGACCTGCAAATCTCCCGGCTTTTCGAGTTGTGCATAACTCCAGTGGGACGCCGGGGCTCGCGGCGCCAACCTATGGGTGTGGCATGCCGGGCGACCTTGACGGAAGGACGGCAACGGACTTACACTCTGGACGTTCGTCGGACCATGGCACCGCGCGATCCCAAGCTGGTTCCCCAGGCAGCGAATCGGCCGGACTCGTGGAGCCATGCGCCTGCGGTGGCCGCGCTTGGGCTCCTAGTCCTCGCAGCGTACGGCGCCCTCCGTCCGGGCAGGGCGGACCGGGCTCGGAACGAGATTCCCTGGATCGCCACCGGCGAGCGGTCGGCTGAACCTGTCGCTCCATCATCGGCCCCGGGCACGACCTCCGTTTCCGCGCCGAGCCCCGATTCGCGGCAGCCCGGCCCGATCCCCCTGCACTCGAAACTGCCGATGACGCGACTGGCGCGGTCACCGAAGCCGCCGCGCTCGGCCGCCCGGCCGAACGTCGCGGAGCCCCGCCGCCCGCCCGCGAGAGAGCGGCACTTGCCCGGAGGAGGCGGAGAGTCATCCGAGACTGCGCCCGCGCCACCGCGGCCGATCGCTCGGGTGAGTTTCCGGCCCGAGCGGCTCGCGGAGGCCGGAGGCTCGCCGGGAATGATCGCGGGTTCCGCCGCCGCCGGCCCAGCCGCGGGGCCGGCGAGCAGGCCGGCGGAGCTGCCGCCGCCTGCGTATCGCAAGGACGCGGTGAGCAGGGCTCAGTATTCCAAGTCGCGCTCCGCCGCTCTGCAGGCCAGGGCGAACGGAGCCTTCGACCTGGCCGCCGTGGCTCGGGCCGTGTCCTCGCGAGCCGCTCGCGAGACCCCAGACGCAGGCAGCCTCGACGCAGGAGGCTCCCCGCCCAGATACGGTCACGCTGCGCCGAAGCCCGTCGACGTCCCCGGCTCCGGGGCGCGGTCGGCTGCCGCGACCGGCGCCGCCGGCCGTCCGAGCGACGGGCCGGGCGCAGGCGCCGCGGACCGACCCGCGGCGCCTGCCGGCTCCAGTCCGCTGGCTGGGGACCACGAACTGATGGTGGCCGGGGCCAACGCCTATGTCGAGGCCTTCACGGGCTTCCCGGAGATCGCGCGCAAGCTGCTGCGTTACGGCACCGACGCCTACGTCGCGCGCGCGAGCAGGGCTCTGGCGGAGGTCGCCGAGCTCGTCGCGCGCGTCGAACGCGACCAGACGTCGATCGAGGCCGAGGCGCCGGGGGTCAGCGTGCGGGCGCTCGAGCCCATCCACGACTGGCTTTCCGGCGCCGATGGCGTCGCGGAAAAGCTCCGGCTCACCGTGGACGCCTTGACCCCCGACACGCTCGAGCGGGACGCGTTCTACGACAACGCGGAATCGCCGGAGAGGCTCGCGGCGGTGCGTGGGCGCGTCGACGCGCGTTCGCTGATCTTCTCGGGCCTCGACGGACTGCTCGGTCAGGTGAATGTCGAGCTCGAGCAGCCTAAGGCGAGACTGGCCCAGGCCTGCGACGCCGGCCGCCAGGAGGCCTGCGCCGCCCGCTCCGCGCTCGCGGAAATCACCAACGGCCTCGCCCGCGCCCGCGACGCGCTCAAGGACCCGCTCTGGAGTCTCGTCAACGCCAATCAGCAGCGCGACGTGTACTGGCTCGCCCAGCAGCACGCCCTCAACAACGAGCACGTCCTCAACTTCATGTACAAGTATCCCAAGGGCGCCGTCGCGGGCTGGCGCCTGAACTGTCTCGACTCTTCCTTCCAGACCGCCATGAACGGCGTCTTGTTGCGTTTGCAGGCGTCGCAGGCGTCGTGGAACAGGGTCGTCACCGCGGAGCCGGACGACGACGCGAAGTTCGCGGAGTTGGCCGAGGCCCTGAGGCTCGACATCGTCGCGCTCTGGGAGACTCGGGCGGCCCGCGACCTCGTGGTCGAGGATTGCGCCGGCCGGAGATAGCGCAGGCGAAGGAGAACGGGTCATGGGGTCCAACGAGGAGCAGAAATTCAATCTCACGCCGCCCAAACGGCCGAGCCCCGGCAAGCGGGCCCTGGTCGCGTCGGCGGCCGGGCTGCTCATCCTGCTCGTCATCGGGGCATTCGTAGCCCAACGCCGTCCTGACCCCGCCCCGGCGCGGGGCAGCCTACCCTGGACTCTCGCCTCCGAGCAGCGGCCGGAGCATTCCGCGCTGCCCGACGAGGCGCTGCCCTTGGGCAATGAGGGTCTCGCCGGCGCGTTGCCTTCGCGACTCGCCGGCGGCGGAGGAGGAGGCCAGCCGTGGCGGGAGCGGCTGAGGGCGCAATTCGGCGCGCTCCGCGATCAGGCCGCGAGGCCGGGCCGGGGGAACGCCCCGCCCGACCGCTTCGAGGCCCGAAGACCCGGGGGCACCAGGGGCCGCCTCGCCGGCGCCGGTGTTCAGGACCGAGGGGGACAGG
>JACQPK010000023.1 GCA_016207565.1 Elusimicrobiota bacterium | reverse complement strand
CGTATCTACCGATAGGGTCAGACCCTTTGTCAGGATTCCGTCAGGATTTGCGCGAAACCTGACGGAATCCTGACAAAGGGTCTGACCCTAATTGATGATGTTGACGTCGTCTTCGCCGACGGGGCCTTCCTCGGGGATCGGAGGCAGGTTCTGCAGCTCCTCGTCGGAAGGCAGCGGCGGCGGCGCGTTCGGGTCGATCGGCGCCTGGGTGGTCGTGCCGACCGCGACGGTCTCTCCGCCGCTCGGTGAGCCGAAGCTCGGCACGAGCGCCAGCGGGCGCGAGTGGTCGACGCCGCAGTACTCTTCCGGCTCCGTGCCCTTCTGGAACGCCTCGAGCGTCTGCTTCGGGCAGGTCGGCAGCGACAGGAGCCCCGTCTCGCCGCAGACCTTCTGGAAGACGATCCGGTCCGGCACGGGGAAGTCGCGCGGCGGGTACTCCTTGAGGATCTCACCCATGATCTCGGTCCACCACGGGACCACGGTGGAGCCGCCGGTCCAGTCCTTGCGGCCGAGCGAAGCATCGTTGTCGTAGCCCATCCAGGCCACCGCGACGATGTCTGGCGTAAACCCGATGAACCATAGATCGCGGTTGTCGTTGGTGGTGCCGGTCTTCCCCGCGAGCGGACGGCGCAGCTTTTTGGCCGCCTGCGCGGTGCCGCGCTCGACGACAAACTTCATCAGGTTCGTGACGAGGTAGGCGAGCTGGGGACTCATCGCCTCCTTCTCGGACGGCACATGGCGCTGGATCACGCGTCCGGTCTGGTCCTCGACGCGGAGCACGTCGAAGGGCGAGACGCGGATGCCGCCGTTGGCGAAGGTCGCGAAGGCGGACGCCATCTCGAGCGGAGGCACGACGGAGGAGCCCAGGCCGAGCGCCAGCACCGGGTCGAGGTCGGCGCGGATGCCGGCCTGGTGGGCCAGCTCGACGACCTTCGGCGGCCCGACGTGCTCGATAAGGCGGACGGAGGCGATGTTCCGCGAGAGCGCGAGCGCCTTGCGCAGCGTGATCACGCCGAGGAATTTGCTGTCGAAGTTGTTGGGGACCCACACCTTGAAGTCGGGCGAGTTCGCGAACGGCGTGGTGGCGAGCTCGATCGCGTACTGATCGGTCGCCCCCTCGAGGAGACGCCAGTCCCGGCCGTCGTAGTAGTAGGCGAGCGGAGAGTCCTCGACGAGCGAGGCGCCGGTCATGCCGCTCTCGAGCGCGGCCGCCCACACGAAGGGCTTAAACGTCGAGCCAGGCTGGCGCAGCGCCTGCGTCGCGCGGTTGTACTGGGAGTCGCCGCGGCCGCCGATCAGGACGCGGATCGCGCCGGTCTTCACGTCGACCACGGTGAAGGCGCCCTGGATCGGGGGCGGCGGCGCCGTCGACACCGTCGGCGGCTCGATGCCCGCGTCCTCTTCCTCCTTCTTCTTCTTCTCCCACTCCTTGAGCGCCTTGCCGTCGAAGTCAGTGAGCGCCTTCTCCATGATGGTCTCGGCCGTCTTCTGCCAGCCGAGGTCGAGCGTGGTGTAGATCTTGAGTCCGCCGCGCCAGAAGGTGTGGTAGCCGTACTTCGGCTCGAGGCGCCGGCGGACGTGCTCGACGAAATACGGCGCCTCGATGCCCGCCTGCATCGGCCGGACGGTCGGCAGCGGCTCGTCGGCGGCCTTCTTGGCCTCGTCGGGCTTGATGAAGCTCTCCTCGACCATCCGGTTGAGCACCAGCTTGCGGCGGGTCATCGCCGCCTGCGGGCGCGTGAACGGCGAGTAGCCGCCCGGGTACTTGATGAGGCCAGCGAGCATCGCGCACTCGGCCAGGGTCAGCTCGTTGATCTCCTTGCCGAAGTAGACGCGCGCCGCGGACTGCACGCCGTAGGCGCCGTGGCCGAAGTAGATCTGGTTCAGGTAGAGCTGGAGGATCTCCTCCTTGCTGAAGTTGCGCTCGAGCGCGAGCGACAGGAGGATCTCCTTCAGCTTGCGCGTGATCTTCCGCTCCGGGCTCAGGAAGATGAGCTTCGAGAGCTGCTGCGTCAACGTCGAGCCGCCCTGCATCACGCGGCCGCTGAGCAGATTCCGCAGGAACGCGCGCGCCATGCCTTTCGGCGACACGCCCCAGTGGTGGAAAAAGTCCACGTCCTCGGTCGCCAGGACCGCGTTCTGGAGGTCGACCGGGATCTGCGAGAGGGTCAGGAGCGCGCGCTTCTCGATGGAGAGCTCCGCGACCTGCTTGTCTCGCGAGTCGAAGACGAGTGTGGTGAGGGAGGGCTTATACTCCTCGAGCGTCCACCACCCGGGCATGCCCGCGACGAGCTGGCGCAGCCACAGAGACCCCGCACCGATGGCGAGGGCGCAGGCGAACACGCCGAGATAGAACGCTCGGCGCGGGATCGAGAACATGGTCCGGAATATAGCAAATCCCCGTTAAGCGGCTGTTTCGGATACGGTAGGCCGTATCGGGATATTTCATGCTAAACTCCGGGCCGTGGCCGAGACTTTCGACGTCGTCATCATCGGAGGCGGCATCACCGGGGCGGGAGTGGCGCGGGACTGCGCCCTGCGCGGGCTGCGGTGCCTGCTCGTCGAGAAGGGCCGCGCGGGCCGGCAGACGACGGCCGCCTCGACGCACCTCATCCACGGCGGGCTGCGCTACCTCCTCTACGACCGGCTGACCACCCAAACCACCTGCTGGGACTCCGGCAACATCGTCCGGATCGCGCAGGGGCTTCCGCATCGCCTGCCGATCGTGTGGCCGGTCTACCGGGGCCACCGGCACGGCCTCGAGACGGTCGAGACGCTCCTGGAGGCCTACGACCGCCTGCAGCCGATGAAGCTCGGCCGCCCCCACCTGCGGCTCTCCGCCGAGGAGGCGCTCCGGCTGATCCCCAAGCTCGCCCCCGACGGCCTCCTCGGGGCGCTCGTCTTCGACGAGTGGTGGGTCGATCCCGTCGGGTTGGTCGAGGCCAACCTCGCGAGCGCCAAGCGCTCCGGCGCGACGGTGAAGGAAGGCGTGAGGGTGACCGGCTTCGAACGGTCGGGCGCCGCCGTCGCGGGCGTCCGCCTCGACTCGGGCGAGACGGCCTTCGCCCGGCTGGTCGTGAATGCCGCGGGCCCGTGGGTCGAGCGCATCGCCGCGCTCGCGGAGCTGCGCGTCCCGATGCGCCTGCAGAAGGGCACGCACCTCGCCTACCCGCCTTTGCCCGAGCTGTTGAACGCCTCGGGCCACCCCCTCGGGCTGCTGCTCGAGGCCGAGGGCGGCGACCGCTACGTGTTCGTCGTCCCTCTCGGGACCGAGGTCTTCGTCGGCCCGACGGACATCCCGTACCCGGGCGATCCCGACGCGCTCCAGACGACCGAGGACGAGGTCGGCTACCTCTACCGCTCGGCCAAGCGCTACCTGCCGCTGCCCGAGCGCTTCGACCACACGGTGATCGGCGCGCGGCCCATCCTGGGCCAGGCCGGGTCGGAGAAGCTGCTATCGCGCGAGTACGAGGTCGTCGACCACGAGGTCCGCGACCGCGTGGCGGGTCTCGTGACCATCGCGGGCGGCAAGCTGTCGGATTTCCGCCTCATGGCGCAGGACGCCGGCGACCTCGCGAGCAAGAAGCTCGGGAAAGGCGGCCCGTGCCGCACGCATCTCGAGCGCTTCGACGGGCAGCCGGTGGGCGATATCCCGTACTACCCCCCGCCGCCGAGATCCCTCAAGCGGTTCCTGCGCCGCCACCCGCGGCTACGGGAGTTGCACGCCCTCGGCCATCTCGGCTACCAGTTCGCGGGCCACCTGGGCCGCAAGCTGATCGGCGGCTGCCCCGAGGCGACGCTCGACGACTTCCGGAAGAACTACGCCGACGCATAGGGTCAGACCCTTTGTCAGGATTCCGTCAGGATTCTTCCGCTCCCGAGTCACGCAGACGCGAATCCTGACAGAATCCTGACAAAGGGTCTGACCCTATCGGGTGATGCGGAGCTTAGCGCGGGCGCGGGCGCGCGCGAGGCCGAGCTCGACGAGACGCGTCACCAGCTTCGGGAACGGCAGGCCCGTCGCCTCCCAGAGCTTGGGGTACATGCTGATCGAGGTGAACCCCGGGAGCGTGTTCACCTCGTTGAACCAGAGCTTGTCCGTGTCCCGGTCGAGCAGGAAGTCCACGCGGGCCATGCCGTAGCCGCTCAAGGCCTTGAACGCCTTCACGGCCATCGCGCGGACCTCGTCCGACTTCGCCTTCGACAGCTCCGCCGGCACGAGCAGCGCCGCCCCGTCGGGGTCGAGGTACTTCGCGGCGTAGGAGTAGAACTCGGCGTTGGGCCGGATCTCGCCGACGATCGAAGGCTTGGGCGCCCGGTCGTCGCCGAGCACCGCGCATTCCACCTCGCGCGGCCGCACGCCCTGCTCGACGATCACGGTCGTGTCGAACCGGAAGGCGGTCCGAACCGCGGCGGCGAGCCCGCCCGGCGCCTTCACCTTCGAGACGCCCACCGACGAGCCCATCCGCGAGGGCTTCGCGAAGACCGGGAACTTGAGCCGGCGGGCGGCGGCGAGCGGGTCGCCGGGGCGCAGCACGACGTAGGGCAGGATCGGCAGCCCCGCCTCCGCGGCGAGCCGCTTTGTGACGACCTTGTCCATGCCGACGGCGGAGCCGAGCACGTCGCAGCCGACGTACGGCAGGCCGAAGAGCTCGAGATGCCCCTGGAGCGTGCCGTCCTCCCCCATCGGGCCGTGGAGCACCGGGAAGACGGCGCCGACGACGATCCTCTTGCCTCCGCCGACGAGGCGTCCCGTGCCCGGCTCCAGCGCGACCGGACGGCGCTTGAACGGGAAGCGGAAGGGCTTCGGGTGGCGGGCGAAGGCCGCCGGGGCATCCTGGAGGTTCCAGGTCCCGTCGGGGGCGATCCAGACGAGCACCGGCTGAAACCGCCTCTCGAGGTTGCGGACGACGGCGGAGGCGGAGATGCACGAGACGTCGCGCTCGGCCGATCTGCCGCCGCAAAGCACGAGGAGCTTCATGGCCCGGGGAACTTGGCGCCCGCCTCCCGGTACCACGGCCGCTGCCGCGAGTTGGGGTGGGTGCAGTCGACGAAGACGATCACCTTGCGGCCGTTGAAGGCGTAGCCCCAGCCGCCCGTGTCCTTGAGCTTGGTGCCGTCGATGACCCCGTCGCGGATCACGTTGGCCGGATAGTAGCGCACGCGGCTCGAGGAGCCGTGGCCCCGGATCGCCGTGTCGGCCGCCGGGATCTCGCCCAGGTATTTCGGGACGAGCCGGTCCAGCTTCTCCGGGATCTGGTGCTCGTGGCGGTAGTAGTCGTCGACCGAGCGCTCCAGCGCCGCGAGAGCCGACACGGTCTGATTCTCTCGCTCGGCGCGCTCGGACTTGGCGAGGTCGGCGTCGAGATCCGAGACGTTCTCGCGAATCCCGAAGAACGAGCAGCCCGATAGGGCCGCGAGCAGGGCGGCCAGCAGGACCCTCACGCGAGCGCCTCTTCGATGGTCCCGCCGCCCAAGACCTCGCCGTCGCGGTAGAACACGGCGGCCTGTCCGGGCGCCACCGCTCGCTGCGGCTGGGCGAACTCGACGCGGGCGCGTTCGCCGGGAAGGGGCGTGACGCGCGCCGCGGCCGGGCGGTGGCGGTGGCGCACCCGCACGGCGGCCGAGAACCCCTCGGCGGGCCGTTCTGCCGTCCACGAGACGCGCGCGGCGACGAGCGAGCGCCGAAAGGACTCCTCCTCGCGGCCGACGACCAAGGTGTTCTGGTCCCCCTCGAGGCCGACGACGTAGAGCGGCTCGGCCCGCGGGCCGCCGGAGCGGGTGATCGCGCCGAGGCCCTTGCGCTGCCCGACGGTGTAGGAGGAGAGTCCCCCGTGCCGCCCGACCACGCGGCCGGCGGTATCCTTCACGTCGCCCGGACGCGTCGCCGCCTCGCCCGCGCGACCCGCGACGAACGCGCGGTAGTCGCGGCCGGGCACGAAGCAGATCTCCTGGCTCTCGGGCTTCTCCGCGGTGGAGAGCCCGAGGCCCCGGGCTTTCGCGCGCACCTGGGCCTTGGTCAGCTCCCCCACCGGGAAGAGCACGCGGCGCAGCTCCGTCGACGGCATGCTGTACAAGAAGTACGTCTGGTCCTTCGCCGAGTCGACCGCCTGCAGCAGCCGCCCGTCTTGCACGCGCGCGTAGTGGCCGGTGGCGACCGCGTCCGCCCCCCAGGCCTCGGCCAGCCGGGAGAGGTAGCCGAACTTCACGCTGCGGTTGCACTCGACGCAGGGGTTCGGCGTGCGGCCCCGGGCGTAGTCGTCGACGAACGGCGAGATCACCGCGCGGTCGAAGAGCTTCGCGAGGTCGAGCACGTAGTGCGGGACGCCGAGCTGCATGCAGACCGCCTTGGCGTCGTCGATGTCGCGAGGCGAGCCGCAGCAGCCGAAGCCGGTCTCGAGCTTGGGCAAGAGGCGCATCGTGAGGCCGATGACCGAATGGCCCTGCTCGACGAGGAGGGCGGCGGCGACGGAGCTGTCGACCCCGCCGCTCATCGCCGCGACGACCTTCACGTCGCGGCCCCGACCCGTCTCAGCTTCTCCACCGCGCCCGGCAGGAGGGCGAGCAGCCGGTCGACGTCCGCGCGCGTCGAGCCCCAGCCGAGCGAGATGCGGAGCGCGCCGACGCACCAGCGCGAGTCGCAGCCCATGGCGGCCAGCACGTGCGACGGGTCGACCGCGCCCGTCGAGCAGGCCGGTCCGGCGGAAACGCAGACGCCTTCGAGGTCGAGCGCGACGACCAGCTGAAAGCCCTCGATGCCGTCGAACGCCACGTGGCAGGTGTTCGGCAGCCGGAGCGTCGGGTGGCCGTTGACGCGGGAGCCGGGGATCTTCAGGCAGCCGTCCTCGAGGCGCTTGCGCAAGGCCGACAGCTCGGCGGCGTGCCGGTCGAGCTCGGCGGCGGCGAGCTCGCACGCGCGGCCGAGGCCGACGATCGAGGCGACGTTCTCGGTCCCGCCGCGCCGGTTCTTCTCCTGGTGGCCGGTGATCACGGGGGTCAGCCGGACGCCTTGGCGGACGTAGAGCGCGCCCACGCCCTTGGGGGCGTTGAGCTTGTGGCCGGAGAGCGCGAGGAGGTCGACGCCCAGCGCCCCGACGTCGATCGGCACCTTGCCGGCCGACTGCACCGCGTCGGTGTGCATGAGCACGCCCTTCTCGCGGCAGGCGGCCGCGATCTCACCCACCGGCTGGATCGTGCCCACCTCGTTGTTGGCGTGCATGATCGAGACGAGGATCGTGTCCTCGCGCAGGGCGCGCCGCACGTCCTGGGGGTCCACGCGGCCGTGAGCGTCCACGCCGACCGTCGTGGCCTCGAAGCCACGCTTCTCGAGGACGCGGAGCGCCTCGCGGACCGCGTCATGCTCGATCGCCGAAGTGATCAGGTGCTTCTTGGCGCCCTTCGAGCGCTCGTGCGCGCGGTGCGCCGCGCCGGCGATGGCGAGGACGTCGGCCTCGGAGCCGCAGGACGTAAATACGATCTCCTCGGGCTTGGCGCCCAGCAAGCGGGCGACCTGAGCGCGGGCGTCCTCGACGGCCTTCCGTGCCTCCTGGCCGAGGCGGTAGGCGCTGTTCGGGTTGCCGAACCTCGGCCCGAGCCAGGGGAGCATCGCCTCGAGCACCTCCGGGCGCACGGGGGTCGTCGCGTTGTGGTCGAGGTAGACGAAAGGCTGGGTCACGGGGTGAAGCCGAAGCTCTTGAAGAGGTCTTCTTCGCCGCCCTTCGCGGCCGGCTTCTCCTCGGCCTTCGGCTGCCCTTTGGCCGCGGGGAGCGGCTGCCGCGGCGGCGCGCCGCTGGTGACCGGCTTCACGATGAGCTTGCGGATGCCTTCGGCGAACACGATCATCCCCTCGCGCTCGTCGAAGACGAGGCGGAAGGGAGACTCCTGCACCTGCGGCTGGTAGGCGCGTCCGAGGTTCGTGCGCTCCTGCTCCCAGCCGGGGTTGAACAGGAACTTGCCGCGGACGTCGACCATCCGGTTGAGGATCGGCAGCGAGAATCGGATCCGGTAGACGCCCTGCGTGTCGGAGACGCCGGCGTCGAAGGACGAACTCTGGAGCGACGCCTTGTTCGCGTCGACGAGCTTCTGCTCGCCCTCGGCGATCGCGCGGACCACGACGCCCTCGACCGGGTTGTCGTCGTAGTCGGTCACCTGCCCTTGGATGTAGCCCTCGAGGAAGGCCGAGCGCTGCGGCATCGACACGAAGATCATCTCCTTGGCCCCGGTGAGCCGATCGGTGATCGCGATGTCGACGACGCGGCCTTCGGCGTAGTCCTTGAGGAGGACCCGCTGTTTGCCTTTGCCGAGCTGCATGCCCGAACAGCCGACAAGAAGGCCGGAAAGAACAACGACGGTTAGATGTTTCATCCCCCTCGACTGCCGGCCTCCCCGCGGGGGAGGCCGGCCGAATTATCTCATTTGCCCTTGATTTTTGAAAGCATGTCGTCCACAAAGCCGGAGACGCCTCCGGCGTCGACGGCCCCAACCTCCGTTTTCTCTTCCTCCTCTCCGCTTTCCCCGGGGGGCAGAGCGCTGGGCGCGGTCGAGGCGGTCTTCGGGGCCGAGCCCGCGGGCGGGAGCGCCTCGGACCGTCCGTTCCTCACGAGGAACACGATGCGGCGGTTCGCGCGGCGGTTCTCGGGCGAGGTGTTCGGCACCTTCGGCCGGTTCTCGCCGTAGCCCGTGGCGGCGAGTTGGACCGCCGGGAGGGTGTGGTCTTTGACGAGGAAGTCGACGACGTTGGTCGCGCGCGCCGACGACAGCTCCCAGTTGTTCAGATACAGGTCGTTGCGGATCGGGACGTTGTCGGTGTGCCCCTCGACGATCAGGTCGTGGTCCTTGAGGTTCTTGCGGAGCTCCGGCACGACGGACGCGATGATGCCTCTCATCTCGTTCGTGAGCTCGGCCGAGCCGCTCTGGAAGAGCCCGACGTCGGAGGTTTCCTTCAGCGTGATCTTCAGGCCGTCCTTGGTGATCTCGGCGCTCACGTTCGGGTTGTTCGAGGCGTTGATCTCCTTGGCGGACGCCTGCATCTGCTTGTTGAGCGCTGCCTGGGCCGCGTACATGATGACGAAGAAGCAGACCAGCTCCGTCATCAGGTCCGCGTAGTTGATGAGCCACGGCGGAGCGGGGTGGCCGATCTGGCAGACCCGGGGATCGGTCTCGTCGATGAAGCCCTTCGGCGCGCGCAGGGGCATGGGCTTAGGCCTGAGCCTCCGCCGTCTTGATCATGACGCGCTTGGCCGGCTCGAGGTACGCCTTCAGGTTCGCCTCGACGACGCTCGGCGTCGCGCCGCTCTGGAGCAGCAGCACGCCGCGGATGATGATCTCTTTGACGAGCAGCTCCTCCTCGG
>JACQPK010000302.1 GCA_016207565.1 Elusimicrobiota bacterium | reverse complement strand
TGCCAACCCGGGATCACCGAGGTGGCGAAGTCGAAGCTCACGATGGTGTGCACCGAGACGACGAGCGGGGTGGCGAGGCCCGCGAGCAGGAGGTAGACGCTCTCGTAGTGCACCCAGGTCCTCATCGAGCCGTCCCAGCCGAGGCTCAGAGCGTCCAGCACGCGGCGCCGCAGGCCGGACGCGCGGTCCCGCAGCGTCGCCAGGTCCGGGATCAGCCCGACGTACCAGAAGACCGCCGAGATCGTGAAGTACGTGCTGATCGCGAACACGTCCCACAAGAGCGGCGAGTTGAAGTTCACCCACAGCGGGCCGCGGACGTTCGGGTAGGGAAAGACCCAGAAGGCGAGCCACGGCCTCCCCATGTGGACGATCGGGAAGATGCCCGCGCACATCACGGCGAAGAGCGTCATCGCCTCCGCCGAGCGGTTGACGGAGGTCCTCCACTTCTGCCGGAACAAGAATAGGATGGCCGAGATCAGCGTCCCGGCGTGGCCGATGCCGATCCAGAACACGAAGTTCGTGATGTCGAAGGCCCAGCCGACCGTCCGGTTGAGGCCCCAGACCCCGATGCCCTTGGCGACGGTATACCCGACGGAAACGGCGCCGACCGCGGCGAGGGCGAGCGAGGCGCCCAACGCCAGCCACCAGTCCGCGCCGGGAGCCCGCTCCAGCGGGCTCACGATGTCGCGCGTGACGTCGGCGGGCGTCTTGCTTCCCTCGATCCAGCGCTCGACGGAGCTCATGCCTCGTTCCTCACCCGGGTCAGATAGCCGACGGCCGGGTCGGCGTGCAGCTCCTCGAGCACGCGGTAGCGCCGCGGGTCCCGCATGCGGGCGGCCACCGCGCTCTCTGGGTCGTGAGCATCCCCGAACACGATGGCCTGCGTCGGGCACGACTGCTGGCACGCGGTGCGGATCTCGCCGTCGCGCAAAGGCTCCCCCAGGCGCTTGGCCTCGATCTTCGCCTCCTGGATGCGTTGGACGCAGAAGGAACACTTCTCCATCACGCCGCGGGAGCGGATCGTGACGTCGGGGTTGAGCGCCAGATTCTCCGAGGCGTCGGGCTTCCGGTAATCGAACCAGTTGAACCGCCGCACCTTGTACGGGCAGTTATTCGCGCAGTAGCGCGTGCCGACGCAGCGGTTGTAGGTCTGCTGGTTGAGCCCGTCCTCGCTTCCCGAGATCGCGACGACCGGGCAGACCGACTCGCACGGCGCGTTCCCGCACTGCTGGCAGAGCATCGGCTGGTGGACGGCGGAGACGCCGGCGGCCGTCTCCGCCCAGTACCGGTCGATCCGCAGCCACGCCAAGTCGCGCCGCCGGCCGACCTCGTCCTTGCCGACCACGGGGACGTTGTTCTCCGCCTGGCAGGCGACGACGCACGCGGAGCAACCCGTGCACAAGTTCAGGTCGACGGCCATCGCCCAGCGGCGGTCGTCTTTGCCCAGCGACCGCGGCCACAGCGAGGTCGCGGGGTGCGGCGCGGGATTGCCCGCGCCCGGCGAGGCGGCATAGGCGGCCAGCGTCGTCTCGCGGACGATGTCGCGCGTCTCTCCCGGACGCTCGGCCAGCCGGGACGGCACCGCCAGGGAGTGGTAGTCCTGCGTGCAGGCGAGCGGACGCGCGCCCCGCGCCTTCTCGACGCGCGCCGGACGCCCGGCGTAGGAGAGGCCGCCGGCCGCGAGGGCGAGCAGCCCCGCGGCGTTGCGGCCGACGGCCTCGCCGCGCTCGACCGTGGGCCGGCCCGAGATCCAGCGCGGGCCGAGGTCGAAGAACCGCTCGGTGCCGGCGCGCCCGTAGCCGAGCGCGACGCACACCGCGTCGTCGTGCTGGCCGGGCTGCACCAGCGCCGGCAGCTCGAGCGAGGCGCCGTCGACGGCTACCCTCACGAGGTCGCCTTGGGCCACGCCGAGCTCGCGGGCCGTGGCGGGGGAGAGCGAGGCGTAGTTGTCCCACACGACCTTCGTGACGGGGTCGGGGAGCTCTTGGAGCCACGGGTTTTGCGCGTGCCGCCCCTCCAGGACCCCCGCCTTGGGGTAGAGCACGAGCCGCAGGCCGCGCGGCGGCTCCGCGGGAGCCGCGGCGGAGGCGGGCGCCGCGTCGTAGGCGCGAGCGGCGCCTTCGCCGGGGTCCGCGTCGCGCCAGCCGTCGTGGACGGCCTTCGCCCAGGAGGCCTCGAAGCCGGACGCGCCGAGCCCCGAGTCGGGGCCGCCGAGGACCGGCCGCCACGCCGCGCGCACCTGCTCGAGCGCGGGCTCGGGACGCCCGGCCCACGCGGCCAGGCTTTCGAGCAGCGGCCGCGTGTCGCCGAGAGGCCGGATCACGGGCTGGCGGACCGCGAGCACGCCCGCGGCGGGCTCGGCGTCGCCCCAAGCCTCGAGGAAATGGGGCTCGGGGCAGACCGCGGCCGCGAGGCGCGAGGTCTCGTCGAGATGCGTCGACACACACACGAGCGTGCCGGCGGCGCCGAGCGCCTTCTCCCAGGAGCCGCCCGGCGGAGGCAGCTCCGCGGCCGGGTTGCAGCCGGCGACGATGAGGACCGCCACCTTCCCCGCCGCGAGCTCGCCCGCGAGGGCCGCGAGCGCCCCGTCGTCGCCCAGCCTCTGCAAGGAGGGGCGGCTGAGGTCCAGCGTGCGTCCATAGGCGCCGAGGACGTGGTTCGCGTGATTGACCGCGAGCTGCGCGGCCACGTCGTTGGCGCCGCAGACGACCAGGGCCTTCCCCCGCGCGGCCCACAGGCGGCGCGCGAGCGCCTCGACCTCGGCCTCGTCCACGGGGCAGGGCGGCAGGCCGCGGTAGGGGGAGCGCGCGCCCGCGCGGCGCGACAGGCGGTCGGCGAGGTGGGCCGCGAGCAGACCCTCGGCCCCGGGGGGCAGGGCCACCCGCCGGTCGGCGTTGGCCCCGGTGACCGACATGCGGGACTCGAACTGGACGCAAAACGACATCCGCGAGGGCCTACCGGCCGGCACGCGTCCCGCGCGCCAGCCCGCGGAGAACTCGACGGGGGAGAGCCACGTGCCGAGGAAGTCCGCGTCGATGCCCGCGATGACCTCCGCCTCGGCGAAGCGGTACCGGGGCACGGCGCGGCGGCCGTGGCTGCGCGCGTGCGCCTCGCGGATCGCCGAGGCCGAGAGCGCGTCGTAGGTCACGTGCTTGGCGTCGGCGAAGCCCTCGAGGAGCCGGGATAGGGCGCGCCGCGTGGAAGGGCCGTGGAGCGTGCCCGTGAGCACCCGCACCGTCCCGCCCGAGGCCTTCGCGCGCCCCAAGGCTTGGGCGACCTCCGCGTCCACGGCGTCCCACGACGCGTCCCGCCCGCGCAGGAGCGGGCCCTTCAGCCGCCGGTCGTCGTAGAGCTCCAGCACCGAGGCCTGGCCGACGGCGCAAAGACCGCCCGCGCTCACCGGGTGCCCCGGGTTGCCTTCCAGCTTGACGGGGCGGCCGTCGCGCACCTTCACGAGGGCCCCGCAGCCGGCGCTGCACCCGCCGCAGGTCGTCGCGTACCAGAGCGCCTTGCCCGGGACGTCGTTCTCCGGCTGCGCGAGCTGCGGCACGGCTCGCGACGCCGGCCCGCGGGAGCAGGCCGAGAGCGCGCCCGAGCCGACGAAGAAGCCGGCCAAGGTCAAAAAGGAGCGGCGGTCGACGCGCGCGTCCTCGAGCGGGCTCCAGCCGGGTCCGTCGACCTCCTCCGGCGGGGGCGCGCCCTCGCGGTCCTCCAGGCTTCTCCAGCGGGCTCGTTGGGGTTCGCTCATGGGATCAGTAGTGGCACGCCTTGCAGTCGACCGAGGCGTGCCGGTCCGAGGCCGCGGAGGCCTTCTTGGGCCAGTTGAGGAGCGGCGCCTCGACCTTCGAGGCCCGGTGGCAGTTGACGCACCAACCCATCGACAGGCTGGCCGCCTGCCGGAGGGTCTCCATGGTCTCGACCGGGCCGTGGCAGGTCTGGCACGCCAGCGCCGCGGCGACGTGCGGCCGGTGGTCGAAGACCACGAAGTCGGGCAGATGGTAGACGCGCGCCCATCGCACCGGCGCGGGGGGCTTCCCGGCAACGGGCTTCCCCTCGTGGTCCACGCCGAGGGCGTCGTAGACTTTTTGCAGTTCCACGGAAGCCACGGGCCGCGGCTTGCGGTTCTCCCGCTTGGCCGCCTCCGCCTCGGCGCGGGTCGCCAAGAACGAGGCGGTCACCTTCGAGTGGCAGTTCATGCACGTCGCCAGCGGCGGGAGGCCCGCCGTGCGGCTTCTCTCCGCGCCCGCGTGGCAGTACTGGCACGTCACGCCGAGCTCCCCGGCGTGCAGCCGGTGCGAGAAGGCGATGGGCTGCCTCGGGGCGTAGCCCTCGTCGTTGCCGAGCCATTTCAGACCGAGCGCCGAGCTCGCCAAGAGCGAAAGGCTCACGACGATCGCGGTCGCGAGGGCGACCGAAACGGAGCGCGCCTTGTAGTCAGCAGGGTCGTTCACAGCCTGTCCTCGCGTAGTACCACCAGTTGATTCCCGTCGCGAGCGCGTAGAACACCGCCGCGCCGCAGAAGAACGCCGTCGCGCTTCCCGTCACGGTGATCGACTTTCCGATGAGGGAGGCGAACACGAACGGCCCGTACGCCGCGACCGCGGCGGTCCAGCCCAGCACGCCGGCCGCCTGACGCGGCGAGTGCCCGAAGATGATCGGGTACTGTCGGAACGTCGCGGCGTTCCCGATCCCGCAGAAGAAGAAGAGGGCGAGCATCGCGGCGACGAACGCCGGGAACGCGGCCGCCGAGTCGGGGGTCAACGTTCCGCCGAGGATCAGCCAGGCCACGCAGCCGATCATGCCGAGGCCCGAGAGCTGCGTGAGCACCGCGCCGCCGGTCTTGTCGGCGACGAACCCGAACAGCACGCGGACGAGGGAGCCGATGAGCGGCCCGTAGAACGCGTAGCGCAGCGGGTCGGGCGCGTCGGGGAAGACCCCGTAGATCTGCTTGATCATGAGCGGGAACGCGGCGGCGAAACCCGAGAACGAGCCGAAGGTCATGACGTAGGTGATCGTGCAGAACCAGGTGTGCTTGTCCTTGAAAATGTCGAGCTGCTCCCGGAAGGAGGCCCGCACCGGCAGGCTCCGCAGCCAGGCCCCGGAGGCGACTCCGCACACGAGGAGGAACGGCACCCAAATATAAGCCGCGTTCTGCAGCCACATGGGCCGGGAGAGCTCCCCCTTCACGAAGCTCTGAGGCCCCCCGGCCAGCGTCCCGAAGGCGGCGAAGCCGACGATCCACGGCGCGACGAACTGCACCAGGCTCACGCCGAAGTTCCCCACTCCCGCCTGGATGCCGAGGGCCGCGCCCTGGAGACGCTTCGGGAAGAACAGCGAGGTGCTCGGCATGAAGGAGGAGAAGTCCCCGCCTCCGAGCCCCGCGACGAAGGCGAGCGCCATGAAGACCCACAGCGGCGTCGCCGGGTCCGCAATCGCGAGGCCGAGCCCGACGCAGGGGATCAGCTTGAGGAAATTCGCGGAGGTCACGACGGCGCGGGTGCCGAAAACGGGGATCAGGAAGGTGTTGACGATGCGGAGCGTCCCGCCGGCCAGCCCCGGCATGGCGGCGAGCCAAAACAGCTCCATCGGCGTGAAGGCGAAGCCGATCGACGGCAGCCGCACGACGACCGCGCTCATCATGAACCACGAGGCGAACGACAGCACGAGGCTCGCGGTCGTGACCGCCAGCGTCCGCCAAGCGATGCGCCCTCCGGTCTCGTTCCAGAAGGCCTCGTTCTCCGGCTCCCAACGCTCGATCCAGGTCGCCATCACTCTCCCTTGCGGTACTCCATCTGCCCCGCCGCGTGCGGAGCCGCCTGGTTCATGACTCCGGTCACGGCCGCGTGCAGCCACGCGAGACAGGCGACCGAGAGCGCCAGCATCATCATCCAGCAGCTCGTCCACAGGCCCGTCCACTCGAGCACGTAGCCGAAGAGGATCGGGCAGACGAAGCCGCCGAGGCCCCCGAGGAGCCCGACCATGCCGCCCACGGAGCCGACCTCGCGCGGGAAATACTCGGGGATGTATTTGTACACCGCCGCCTTGCCGATGCCCCAGACCGTGCCGATGATCAGCACGAGCCCCGTATAGATCCACACGTTGGCCTGAAAGAAGATCCTCGTCGTGCCGCGCGCCAAGAGCTGGCGCCGCTTGATCTTGTCGCCCTCGGTCACCAGCGGCTCCTGCCATACGCTCTTCCTAGGCCAGACCACCACATCCGCGTCCGGAGGGTCCGCGTCGGAGGAGTCGCCCTTCGGGGCGAGGGAGTAGCGGACCGCGTCGACGGCCACGTGATCCGCGCCCACGGAGGTGACCGTTCCGCCGAGCTTGGCGTTGACGCCCTTGCCCGGCGTGTAGACCCGCATCCGCGGCACGCTGAGCAGGGCCGCGCAGACGACGGACGACCCCAGCACCCAGTACATCACCTTGCGCGCGCCGTAATGGTCGGACAGCCAACCGCCGATCGCGCGGATGACGCCCGACGGAAGGCTGAAGAGCGACGTGCAGATGCCCGCGGTCACCAGCGTCAGGGCGTACACGTTCAGGAAATAGGGCACCAGCCATTGGGAGAATGCGACGAAGCAGCCGAAGACCAGGAAGTAGTAGAGGCCGAAGCGCCAGACCCGCACCTCGAGCAGCGGCGCGAGCAGCCCGCGGATCGAGCCGGGCGCGTCGGCGGGCTTGCGGTTCTCGGTGAAGAGGAGGAACGCGAGGCCCATCGCCAGCAGCGCGGCGGCGTAGAGGCGCGGCAGCGTCCGCCAGCCCTCCAGGTCCGTCATGTCGCGCGTCAGGCGCGCGAGGGCCGTGGGGGCGAGCAGGGTCGTCACGGCGGCCCCGGCGTTCCCGGCGCCGAAGATCCCGAGCGCGCGGCCCTGCCACCGCTTCGGGTACCAGTACGAGGTGAAGGCGATGCCCGTGGCGAAGAAGTTCCCGGCCAAGCCGAAGCCGAAGCTCAGGAAGGCGAAGGCGGCGAATCCCCGCGCGTACGAGAGCAAGAACATCGGGACCGCGCTGAGAAAAAGCACCGCCACGCAGACGTACTTGCCGCCGTAGCGGTCGCACAGCACGCCCGCCGGGAGCCGGAAGATCGAGCCCGCGAGCACCGGGATGCCCATCAGCCAGCCGAGCTCCACCGGGCCCCAGTTGAAGACGCGCTGCTCCGCGAGGAAGGTCGCCAGCACGCCGTTGAGCATCCACGCGGCGAAGCAGATCGTGAACCCGAGCGTCGTGAAGAACAGCGTCTGGTGCGCCCGCAGGCTGGGAGCTTCGTCGTTCATCGGCGGCTCATACGCCCACCCGGGGGCCGTACCAGCGCACGACCTGCGGCCGGCGCCACAAGTACGGGTTCGGGACCACGAGGACGTGCACCATGCGGGAGAACGGGAAGTACGCGATGATCGCGAATGCCCCGACGATGTGGGCCTTCACGAGGAGCGGCATGGACGCGACCAGGCTCAGCTCGGGGCTCAGGCGCGCGAGGGACCACAAATACGGCGTCAGCAGGCTCGCGAACCACGACGAGCCCCAAGGATGGAAGATCGCGATCGAGATTCCCGTCACGATCTGGTAGAGGAGCAGGCCGAAGAGCGCCCAGTCCGAGAGGATCGTCACCTTGCGCAGCGCCGGAAAGGCCGCCCGGCGCACGATCAGGTTCACGAGGCCGAACAGCGCGAGCAGCGCGCAGACGAAGGTCGAGATCTCCAGGACGTAGAGCCGGGCGGGCACGCCGTTGAACCACAGCAGCTGGCGCGGCAGCGCGAAGGCGACGACGTGGCCGAAGAGCACCGCGAGAATCCCGTAGTGGAACGGGACCATCCCGTAGAAATGGTGCTGGTTCTCGAGGAGCTGCGAGGAAAGGCTCGAGTACGTGAACTCCCGCGCGCGGTAGCGGTAGATCGTCATCAGGAAGAAGACGACCAGCGCGACGTACGGGAAGACGGCGAACAGGAACGGGTCCAGGGTAGCGTTGTTCATCTCGGGCTCCTCGGCTGCAGGCGGGCCTCCACGGCCCGCAGGAGGTGTCGGTACGGGCCGGGCTCGTCGCCCAGGCCGGCCACGATCTTCGCCAGCGCCGGCCGGAGCGCCTCCTCGGCGAAGCGATCCGCTTCGGCGGCGTCCATCCGCGCGTGCACCGCGAGGGCGTGCGAGAGGTGGTCGGGCAGCTCGTGATCCTCGGCGATCCCCAGGCGCCGCATGTGCCCGCGCATGGTCACGAGGAAGGCGCCGCGCTCGTACTGCTCGCCGTAGAGATGCCAGCCCACCTCGAGCGAGCACTTGGGATTCATGTCGAAGGTCCGCGTATACAGCTCCTCGAGGGCGCGGGGGCCGGTCGAGCCGGCCTCCGCCGCGAAGGCCTCGAGGCCGTCGCGCAGCGGGCCGGGCCCGTCGGCGGCCTCGCGGAGGGCGCGGGCCAGGCGCTCGGCCAGGCTCGCGTCGGGGTAGGCCAGGAGCTCTCCCAGCGCGCTCACGCTCCCCTCCGGGGCGCCGACAGGAAACCGAAGCCCGCGGACTGCTTGTGCTCCAGCGGGTCCTCCATCATCTCGATCGCCAGTTCGCGGTGCGCGGGGGGCACGACGAAGCGGTCCTCAAAGGAGCACAGGGCGGTCAGCTGGTAGATCGCGTCGGCCTCCTCGGGGGAGGAGCCCGCCTCGCGCAGCATGTGCTCGGCCGCCGAGCGCTCCACGTCCCCGACGGTGACGGCGCGCCGCCAGACCCGGACGGCCATCTGCTTCTTGAGCGCGGCGCGGACCTTGCCCGCGTCGCCTGCCCCGAACAGCTTCGCCAGGTACTCGAGCGGGACCCGAGCCTCGTCGATCTCATGGAAGAGGCCCTTCGACACGTTCTGCACGACGTCGCCCGCCTTGGTGGACATCACCGGGGCCAGCGGCGGGACGTAGAACAGCATCGGCATCGTGCGGAACTCGATGTGCGGCGGCAGCGCGATCTTCCACTCCTTGACGAACTTGTAGACCGGAGACTTCCGGGCCGACTCGACGACCGAGTCGTGGACCCCGCTCTCGCGGGCGGCGCGGATCACCTCGGGGTCGTTCGGGTCCAAGATGAGCGAGCGCTGCGCGTCGATCAACTCCGAGTCCCTGCTCGACGCGACCTCGTGGATCCGGTCGGCGTCGTAGAGGAGCACGCCCAGGTAGCGGATGCGGCCCACGCAGGAGTGGAAGCACGCGGGGGCCTGTCCGCTCTCGAGCCGGGGGAAGCAGAGGACGCACTTCTCCGATTTCCCGGTCTGCCAGTTAAAGAACGTCTTCTTGTACGGGCACGCCGCGACGCACGAGCGCCAGGCGCGGCAGCGGTTCTGGTCCAGGAGCACCACCCCGTCCTCGCCTCGCTTATACAGCGCGCCCGAGGGGCACGCCGCCACGCAGGCGGGGTTGAGGCAGTGGTTGCAGATCCTCGGGAAGTAGAACATCATCAGCCGCTCGACCGCGAAGAGCTGCGCCTTCTGCTGCGGCGTCAGCGCGGCCAGGTTCGGGTCGTTGGCGGCGTAGACCGGGGAGCCGCCGAGGTCGTCGTCCCAGTTCGGACCGGCCTCCACGTTGATCGGCTCGCCCGTGACCATCGACAGCGGCCGGGCGGTCGGCTGGTCGTCGCCCTCCGGTGCGTTGAAGAGGTTCTTGTAGTCGTAGGTCCACGGCTCGTAATAGTCGTCCATGCTCGGCATGGACGGGTTGTGGAAGATGTTCGGGACGATGCGGGCCTTGCCCGTCGAGCGCAGCTCGAGCTTCCCGTCGCGGATGCGCCAGCCGCCGCGGTACTGCTCCTGGTCCTCCCACTTCGTCGGGTAGCCGGTGCCGGGCTTGGTCTCGACGTTGTTCCACCACATGTACTCGGTGCCCTTCCGGTCGGTCCAGATGTTCTTGCACGCGATGCTGCAGGTGTGGCAGCCGATGCACTTGTCCAGGTGGAACACCATCGAGATTTGCGCTCGGACGTCCATGGGATTACCCTCTCCTTCTAAAGAACTCTCCGGGCCCTACGGGCCCGGGGGTCGCCTTCTTCACCACTTCAGCTCCGGCAGCTTGCGCACCAGGATGTGCGTGTCGCGGTTGCAGCCCGTCGGCCCCCAGTAGTTGAAGTGGAACGTGAACTGCCCATAGCCCCCCGCCATCAGGTTGGGCTTGAGCCGGGTGCGCGTGAGGCTGTTGTGCCCGCCCGCGCGCCGGTCGCCCCGCAGAGGCGACTTCGGCACGGAGTACGTCCTCTCGGGCGAGTGGTAAATGATGCAGATGCCCCGCGGGATCCGGGCGCTGACCGCCGCCCGCGTGACGACGACGCCGTGGTCGTTGAAGACCTCGACCCAGTCGTTGTCGATGACGCCGAGCTCGGCGGCGTCCTGGTCGTTCATCCAGAACGGCTCCACGCCCCGCGAGAGGGTGGTCATGCGGTGGTTGTCGCCGTACGTCGAGTGGATATGCCACTTCCCGTGCGGCGTCAGGTAGTTGAGCATGAGCGTCTTACCCTCGCCCTTCGAGACCCGCAGGTCCGCGTACTGCGCCGCCGTGGGCTTCGGCTTGTACGTCGGCAGATGCTCGCCGAACTGGAGATAGAGGTCGTGGTCGAGGTAGAAGTGCTGCCGGCCGGTCAGCGTCCGCCAGGGCACCAGCGCCTCGCGGTTGTAGGTGAACGGAGCGTAGGCGCGCCCGTCCTCGGTGAGCCCGCTCCACATCGGCGAGTTCACCAGGCGCCGCGGCTGAGACTGCAGGTCCTTGAACGAGACCCGAAACCCGCGGTTCTTGTCCGCGAGGTGCGCCAGCGGCAGCCCGACCTTCTCCTCCAGGTTCTTGTAGGAGCGGAACGCCAGCTCGCCGTTGGTGACCGTCGCGAGGTGCAGGATCGCGTCGCAGACGGAGGCGTCCTCCTCGATCGAGGGGTAGCGCTTACCGCCCCACGCGGCCACGGGGCCGCGCTCCAGCAGCTGGTCGTAGAAGTCCTCCACGGAGTACTTGGTGCCGTGCGCGCCCAGCCCGTTGGCCCGCACGAGCGGCCCCAGCGAGATGAACTGCCGGTAGAGGTTCTTGTAGTCCCGCTGCACGACCGCCAGGCCCGGCATCGTCTTGCCGGGGATCGCCTCGACCTCGCCGCTCATCCAGTCTTGGGGATGAGGCTGGGCGATCTCGGCGGGGGTGTCGTGCGCGAGCGGGCTCGCGACGATGTCCTCGACCGGATCGGGGAAGTGCTTGGCCGCCAGCTCGGAGAACTTCTTGGCGATCTCGCGGAAGATCTGCCAGTCGCTCTTGGACTCCCAGCAGGGCGGCACGGCGGCCGACAGCGGATGGATGAAGCTGTGCATGTCGGTCGAGTTGAGGTCGTTCTTCTCGTACCAGGTGGCCGCCGGGAGGACGATGTCCGAGTAGAGCGCGGAGGTGTCCATCCGGAAGTTGAGGTCCACGACGAGGTCGAGTTTTCCGACCGGCGCGTCCTCGCGCCACTCGACGTCCTTGATCGAGCCCTTCGCGATATCCTCGGCGACCGTGTTCGAGTGCGTCCCGAGGTAATGCTTCAGGAAGTACTCGTGTCCCTTGGAGCTGGACATAAGCGCGTTGCCGCGCCAGATGTACCAGACCCGGGGCCAGTTCTTCTCCGCGTCGGGGTCCTCGACCGAAAATCGAAGGGACTTGTCCTTGAGCCCGGCCACGACGTGCCGGATGACCCCGGCGGCGTCGTTGGCGCCCGCCGCCCGCGCCTCGCGCGCGACGTCGAGGGTGTTCTTCTCGAACTGCGGGTAGAAGGGTAGCCAGCCGTTTCGGACCGCGCGGATCTGGTGGTCCATCGTGTGGCCCTCGGGCGCGGGACGTCCCTTCTCGCCCCTCGGGACCGCGTGGTAGTCGGTAAAGTGACGCTCGTAGCGCCACTGATCGCTGTGGACGTAATGCCAGCTCGGGGCGTTCTGCAGCCGGGAGGCCCCGATCCAGTCCTTCGCGAACGCCATCGCGCTCCACGGCTCCATCGGCGCGAGCTTCTCCTGCCCGACGTAGTGGGCGAGGCCGCCTCCGTTGACGCCCACGCAGCCGCAGAACATCAGGGCGTGGATCGCGGCGCGGTACATGAGGTTCGCGTGGTACCAGTGGTTGATCCCGGCCCCGATGATGACGGTGCACTTGCCGCCCGTCTTGTCGGCGGTCACGGCCCACTCCCGGGCGAACTTGATCACGTTGTCGCGGGAGAGGCCGGTGTAGCGCTCGCTCCAGGCCGGGGTGTAGGCCTCCGTCTCGTCGTCGTAGCCCTTGGGGTAGTCCCCCGCCAGCCCACGGGCAACGCCGTATTGGGCCATGAGCAGGTCGTAGACCGTCGCGACCAGGACCTTGCCGTCGGCCGTCTGCACCTCGCGGACCGGCACGTGGCGGCGCTTGAGGGAAGCCGCGCCGAAGTCGTCGAAGCGCACCGAAACGGTGCGCTGCCCCAGGAACGTGAGCGCGGGGTCGATTCCGCTGCCGTCGGCCGCGTCCTTGAGGACCAGGTTCCACTTCCCCGTCTCCGCGCCCCAGCGGTGCCCGACGCTCCCCATCGGCATCTTCGGGCGGGCGTCCTTGGCGTCCCACATCAGGAACTTCCACTCTCCGTTCTCCGCCTGGCGGAAGCGCTCGAGGCGCCCGGCCCGGAGCATCTGCCCCGCCCGGTACGTCCCCCCCTCGCCCGGCTCCAGCTCGACGAGGAACGGCGCGTCGGTGAAGCGCTTGGTATAGTCGAGGAACCCGGCGTTTTGGGCCTCGTGGTGGAATTCTTTGAGGATCACGTGGTTGACCGCCATCCACCATGCCCCGTCCTGGCCGGCGTTGAGCGCCATCCACTCATCGGCGTATTTCGCGACCTGGCTGAAGTCCGGCGAGAAGACGACCATCTTCGTCCCGTTGTGCCGCGCCTCGGCCGCGAAATGGCAGTCGGGCGTGCGCGTCATGTTGAGGTTCGCGCCCATGACGGCGAGGAGCTTGGCGTTGAACCAGTCCGCGGACTCGTTGACGTCGGTCTGCTCGCCCCAGACCTCGGGCGAGGCGTTCGGGAGGTCGCAGTACCAGTCGTAGAAGGACAGGGAGATGCCGCCCATGAGCTGCAGCATCCGGGCGCCCGCGGCGTAGGAGATCATCGACATCGCCGGGATCGGCGAGAACCCCGCGATCCGGTCCGGCCCGTGCTCGCGGATCGTGTGGACGTTCGCCGCCGCCATGATCTCGAGGACGGTGTCCCAATCCACGCGGCGGAAGCCGCCCTTGCCGCGCGCGCGCTGCCAGCGGCGGCGGCTGTCGCGGTCGCGGACCAAGGACGCCCACGCCTCGACCGGATCGTCGAAACGGCGGCGCGCCTCGGTCCAGAGATCCAGGAGCGCTCCCCGGATGTACGGGTACTTCACGCGCAGCGGGCTGTAGAGGTACCACGAGAACGAGATGCCCCGCTGGCAACCTCGGGGCTCGTAGGGCGGCAGGTCGTGGCTCAACAGCGGGTAGTCCAGGCCCTGCATCTCCCAGGTCACGATCCCGTCTTTGACGTGGATCTGCCAGCTGCAGCTGCCGGTGCAGTTGACTCCGTGCGTGCTGCGCACGACCTTGTCGTGCTGCCAGCGATTCCGGTAGAACTCCTCCCAGGCGCGCAGGGACGCGTCCCGCTCGTCCTTGATCCAGCCGTTACGCCCGTTATTCATCGCGGCCCTCCGGCAGGCGGCTCTGGTCGACCATCCGGCGGCGGACGGAGCGAAGCCTTCCCTTCCAGACCGAGTCGAACGCGACGAGGAAGAACACCCCGCCGCCGATCCCGGCGATCAAAAACGGCAGCCGGCTCTGCGGCCCGGCCGGCCGCTGCGTCTCCGCGGCCTGCTGAAGGAACGCCACCAGCGGCAGGATCTCGCTCTCGTGAAGCGGCTGGCGCTGGAACACCGGCTTCATCAAGGGCGTCAACGGCGACATCAGCCAGGCCGCCAGCGCCTTGGCGCCGCCGAGCCGCGCGCTCGCCTCCGTGAGGTCCGGGCCGAGAGCGCCGCCTCCGAACACGCGGCCCTCTCCGCCGACCGAGTGGCACGAGATGCAGGAGGGCGCTCCGTTTCGGAGCCTCACGCGGCCCAGGAAGAGTTCACGTCCGGCCGCGGCGTCGGCTGGGAGCAAGGGACGATCTATTAAGGAAAGACCGCGGAACTTAGACTTCTCGACCTTCGACTCGGCGTCGATCAGCCGCAACAGCGCCTCGGCGCGGGCGGGCGTCATGCCCGCGATGTCCGGCATCACCACGCCGCGGAACTCGTCGCGGAGCTTGACGGCGTCGGAGTCCCCCGACTCGATCATCCGCCGCGGCCCGAGGAGGAACCGAGTCGCCCAATCCTGGGTGCGCCGTTTAGAGACATCCTTCAGGTCCGGCCCCGTGAGCGCTCCACCGCCGATGGTGTGGCACGAGAAGCAGTTCTGACGGAAATCGTCCACGGCCTCCTGCGCGCGCCCCGACGGCGGCTCAACGAGCCCGGCGAGCGCGCACGCGGCGGCGGCGAGGCCGAGCCGAACGCCAAAACGCGACATGATCTCTCCCGATTTCCGGAAAAGCGGAACGCACACTCCGGATATCGGTTGCGTTTCCACGCAACACAACTGCTAACGCCCCGCCCGGTCCCACGCCGACCGGGACTTGTGCCTCTGGTTCTCGCAGTCGTGCCCGCGGCATAATGCGAGCCTCCCGAACCCGACCGGGATCGGAGACTCCCCATGATCCAACGACTGCTTGCCGTTCTATTGCTGGTCGCGCCCGCCGCGGCCGAGTTCGAAGCGCCGGCGATCCCGGCCGCGAAGGTGGTTCGCCCGCCCGAGCGCCGCGGGACCGTCCAGTGCGCGGACATCAAGGTCTCGCAGCCCGGACCGCTCGCGACCCAGCCGGTCTGGCTGCAGAGCAACCTCTACGCCGAGTACGGCTATCAAGGGCTGGGCATGCACGACCCGGAGAGCCGCCGCGCGTCGAGGATCGAGACCGGCGAGGCGCACCGCGAGCGCGTGCAGCTCGAGCTCGCGGGCACCCGCAACACCTTCCCGTGGGAGACGGAGGTCTTCGAGGCGTGCCTCGAAGGCAACCGGACGACCCTGCGGGCGAAGAGGGCCGCCTACCGCTACGAGATCACCGAGGATCCGTCGGAGCCGGGCAACTTCCTGCTCGTCGCGCGGGAGAAGCAGCCCCTGGACCCCGACGCCGAAGGGATCGAGGCGAGCCTTGCCGCGTCGCAGGGCCGGTTGACGCTCTGGCTCAAAGACCGCTGGCACGCGCACTACGCCGGCGAGCGCCTGGCCGTCCGCGGCGAGCTATGGGAAGCGGTCGACCGCTGGCCCGACTCGAAGGCCGGCACGCTGGAAGCCGAGATCCCTTCGTTCACGGGAGAGTTCGGGCTCTCCTTCTCCGGGACGTTCCGGCCCGGACGCTCGTACTACGCCCGCTGGAGCTTCCGTCGAATCGGCAAGGTCTCCACGAACACCGAGGTCCGGGGTCGAGAGACCGCGCCCGTCGTGCTGACGCCCTAGCGCCATCGCGCTCCCTCAGGGGACAATTTCCGGGACTGCTGTTATACTCCCGCCATGGTCGATCCCCTTCTGGCCCGGCTCGCCTGCGAGCCCGCCTCCGAGCGCGCGCGGCTCGTCCGCCGCGTAGAGCGCGCGAGCCGCGCCCTGGGCTTCGAGTACCGGCCCCGCGCGAGCAGAGCGGCCGAGCCGCACCCGCTCGCGCTGACGCCGCTCGTTCTGCCGCCCGCCGCCGCCGCCGAGGCCGCGTCGCTCGCCCGCGCGGTGCTGCGGCTGCACGACGCTCTCCCGGCGCTCCATCGCGAGGGGCGGCCGGAGGTGCTCCTCGCCTGCCCGCTCGAGCGCCGGTCGCGCGAGTGGCTCGCGCTCCTGCCCCGCCGCGGGCCCTCGACGCGCACGCTGATCCGGATCGACGTCTCGTGGACCGAGGACTGGGCGCCGGTGCTCTTCGAGACCAACGCGACGGCCGTCGCGGGCTTCCTGTATCATCCGGCGGCCGTCGAGCTCGTCCGCGGCGTGGTCGCGGAGGCGGCCGGCTGGGAAGGCCTGCCCTACGGAGAGCCGCCGGACGTGTCGGAGCTGCTCTTCGAGTTCCTGGCCGGCGCCGCGGGACGGCGGGGCCGCGTCGGCATCGTCGAGGAGCCGCCGTTCGGCCCCGGCGACACGGAGATGCCCGCGCTCGCGCGGCGGTTCTCCCGCCGCGGGCTCTCCTGCGTCGTGGGCGCGCCGTGGGAGGTACGGCGGGCCGGCCGCGGCTGGTCGCTGCGGGGCCGGCCGGTCGATTGGCTCTTCCGCGACCTCAACCTCCACGAGCTCCCGGCGCCCGGCTCGCCTCGGCTCGCCGCATTCGAGGCGATGGCCCGCGCGGGCCGCGTCCTGCCCGGGCCGGGCGCCGAGTTCGACCACAAGGGCATGCTCGAGCTGCTGACCTCGCGCGCGTTCGAGCGGCTGTTCACCCGAGAGCAGGTGCGGCTCCTTCGGCGCTGCGTGCCGTGGACGCGCGTGGTCTACGAGCGGAGGACGGACGGCCCCGCGGGCCGCGCCGTGGACCTCACGGCCTTCGTCGCGAAGGACCCGGCCCTCTGGGTCGTCAAACCGAACCGCGGCTGCGGCGGCGAGGGCGTCGTCTTCGGGCGCGAGACCCCGGGGCTCTTCCGCCGCACGCTCGAGCGCGCGGCGAGGTTCCCGGGCGGCTGGGTCGTCCAGGAGCGCAAGGACACGCGGCGGCGCTGGCTCCCCCTCTTGAGGCGCGGACGCCTGTCGCTCATCCACGCGTACCAGTCCGTCGGCGTCTTCTGCGGCGGCGGCCGCGCCGGCTTCTACAGCCGCGTCAACCCCAAGCCCGTGGTGAACGTCGGGCGCGGCGGCGCCGTGGCGGCGGTGTTCCTCCAGCGGCGTTAGGGGCGATTAGGCTACAATATGGCCGTGAACTCCGAATCCAAAGTCGTCGAGTCCGCCGGAACCGGCTCGATCGACTCCGTGCTCCTCATCGACGGCGACAACGATCCCCATTTCCCGGCCGACTTCGAGGTCGGCGAGCGCACCCTCGTGCGCGTGTTCCTGCGGATGAGCGCGACGATCCCCCGGACGCTCGAGAAGCGCCTCGGGGCCCCGGCCAACTGCGTGGCGGTGGTCGCCACGAAGACGGGAGGGAACGCGGCCGATTTCGTGATGGCCGTGCACGCGGGGATCCTCCACGCGACGCTTCCGATGCACCTGCCCTTCACGATCGTCACCAACGACCAAGGCCTCTCCGTGATCGCGCAGGAGTTCCAGCGCCTGGGCCGCCAGACCACCCTCTGGACCTCGCACGCCAAGCGCGGACGCGCCGCCGCCGATTCGGGAACGGCCGCGCCCCGCGCCGCGTCGCACGGACGCCGGCGCGGCGGGCGGGGCCGCGGCCGCGGCAAGGCCGCGGCGCCGCCGCCGGCTCCCGTGGCCGCCGCGCCCTCCGGAGCCGGCGACGGCGCGCTCGAAGGCCGGGCGGCCGCCTCTTACGCCCAGCACCTGGCTAGGATCAAGGACCCGCCCTCCCGCTTGAAGTCGCTCCTGAGCGACATCGCGGCCCGAAGCAAACCGGCCGGCAGCGATCCCAAGGCCGTCTTGGACCTCCTGGTCGGAGCGGGGATCGTGACCATCGACTCCGCCGGAAGGGTCAAGCGGGGCACCGCGGGGTGAGCTTCGAGCTCTTCGTCGCGCTCCGGTACATGAAGACCCGGCGCAAGGGCCTCTTCACCGTCATCACGACGGTGATCGGCGTCGCCGGCGTGGCGACGGGCGTGGCGGCGCTCATCTGCGTCCTGAGCGTGATGAACGGATTCCAGGCCGACATCCAGCGCAAGATCATCGGAGCGCAGGCGCACCTCAACATCTACGGCAACCTCGACGCCCGTCAGCTCGAACGGCTCGCGAAGACCGTCGGCGCCCGCAAGGAGGTCTCGGCCTTCGCCCCGTTCGCGGTCGGGCAGGCGATCGTCACCTACCACGGGCGCACGCTGGGCGTCGTGCTCAAGGGCATCGACCCCGGCCGCTCCTTCAGGGTGAACGCGCTCGCGTCGAGCCTGACGACGGGCTCGTGGGCGGAGGTCGGGCCCGGCAAGAAGAAGGCCAAGCCCGGCTGCCCTAAAGGGCTCTCCGGCGACTGCGTCGCCGGGTGGGGCCCCCCCGCCATCCTGGGCGAGGAGCTCGCCAAGAACCTCGGCGTGTGGCTCGGCGAGGAGGTCGTCTTCATCTCGCCGCAGGAGGTCGGAACGTCCTTCGGGCTCGTTCCCAAGATGAAGAAGTTCCGCGTGGTCGGCTTGTTGCGGACGGGGTACTACGAGTACGACAGCGCGACCGCGTATGCGGGCCTGGCCGACGTCTCGGATTTCTTGGGCGTGAAATCCGGCGCCTCGGGGATCGAGGTCCGGCTCAAGGACATGGACGACGCCGACCGCGTGGCGCAGCAGTTGCAGCGCGAGCTGGGCTTCGATTACTCGGTACGGAGCTTTCACCAGCTCAACCGGACGCTGTTCGCGGCGCTCAAGCTCGAGAAGTACGTGATGTTCTTGATCGTGACCCTCATCACGCTCGTGGCGGCCTTCAACATCGGCTCGAACCTGATCCTGCTGGGCACGGAGAAGCTGCGCGACATCGGCCTGCTGATGGCGATGGGAGCGAAGCCCTCCTCGATCCGGCGGATCTTCCTGTGGGAAGGGCTCCTCATCGGCGGCTTCGGCGTCGTGGCCGGGACCGCGCTGGGCCTCCTCCTCTGCTGGGTGATCTGGCGCTACCCGATCGTCGAGCTGCCGCCCGATATCTACTACCTCTCGCGCGTCCCGGTCCAGGTCGAGCTGTCCGACCTCGCGGCGATCGTCGGCAGCGGGCTCGTGATGTCGCTCATCGCGACGCTGTACCCGGCGCTCAAGGCCTCTCGCGTCAACCCCGTGGAGGCGATCCACTATGGGTGACGCCATCCTCGAGGTGCAGGGCGTGACGAAGTCGTACCGCCAGGGGCCGATCGAGACGCCGGTGCTCCGCGGGATCGACTTCGCGGTCTCGCCGGGCGAGATCATCGCCGTGCTGGGGCCGAGCGGCTCGGGCAAATCGACGCTGCTCAACATCCTCGGCCTGATGGACGCTCCGACGGCGGGCACCGTGCGGGTCGGCGGCCGCCGCGCGCACGACCTCGACCCCGAGGAGCGGGCGCACGTGCGCAACGAGAAGCTCGGCTTCGTCTTCCAGTTCGACTCGCTCCTGCCGGAGTTCACGGTGCTCGAGAACGTGACCATGCCCGGCCGGATTCGCGCGGGGACGTCCTCCGCGGGCGAGCTCGAGGCCCGGGCTCGGGCCAGCCTCGAGAGCCTGGGCATCGCCAAGCTCGCCGGCCGGTTCCCGCAGCAGCTCTCGGGCGGCGAGCGTCAGCGCGCGGCGATCGCGCGCGCGCTCCTCAATTCTCCGTCGGCGATCCTCGCGGACGAGCCGACCGGCAACCTGGACAGGTCCAACGGAGAATTGGTATTTTCAAGCCTACGAGAACAAGCGGAGTCGTCCGGCGTGGCCGTCGTACTCGTGACGCACAACGAGGAGGCCGCCCGTTTCGCCTCCCGCACGGTCCACATCCTAGACGGCCGGTTGAACGAAACCTCAGTCCAAGGACAACCATGAAGATTCATATCGACGGCCGCCTCTACGACAAGGACGACGCCAAGGTCTCGGTTTTCGACCACGGACTGCTCTACGGAGACGGGATCTTCGAGGGGATCCGGGCCTACAACGGCCGGGTGTTCTGCCTCCGCGAGCACCTCGCGCGCCTGTTCAACTCCGCCAAAGGCATCCATCTCGAGCTGCCGTGGTCGAAGCTAGAGGTCGAAACCGCGATCCTCGACACGATCCGGGCCAACGGCCTCAAGGACGCCTACATCCGCGTCGTGGTCACGCGCGGCGTGGGCGACCTCGGGCTCGACATGCGCAAGTGCAAGCGCGCGAGCCTGATCGTCATCGCGGACAAGATCGCGCTCTATCCCGAGGCGGTCTATAAGAAGGGCCTCGAGCTCGTCACCTCCAGCCTTCGCCGCACGTCTCCCGACCAGCTCAGCCCGTCGATCAAGTCCCTGAACTACCTCAACAACATCCTGGCGCGGGCCGAGGCGACGCGCGCCGGCGCGCACGAGGCGATCCTGCTCAACCAGCAGGGACACGTCGCCGAGTGCTCGGGCGACAACATCTTCTTCCTGCGCGACGGCCGCCTCTACACGCCGCCGGTCTGGTCCGGAATCCTCGAGGGCGTCACGCGCAACGTGGTGATGACCATCGCGCGTCAGACGATGAACCTCGAGGTCCTCGAGGAGATCTTCACGTGCTTCGAGCTGTACCGGGCCGAGGAGGTGTTCGTGACCGGCACGGGCGCCGAGGTCATCGGCGCGACCAAGATCGACGGCCGGGTGATCGGCGACGGCACCCCGGGGCCGGTGACGAAGCAGATCATCGAGCTCTTCCGGGCGTACGCCAATAAGAACGGGACCGCGATCTACCAGGAAGCCAACGCTCCCGCGTAAACGCGGCCGCGGCGGTCGTCATGCTCTGCTCTGACTGCCAAACCCGAGAAGCGCAGGTCTTCCTCAAGCAGATCGTCAACAGCCAGGTCACCCAGCGCGCCCTGTGCCAGGAGTGCGCGCAGCGGCTGGGCGCGGCGCCGGCGGCTTCTCCGGACGCCCTCCTGATGCAGGTGCTCGCGGGCCTGGAGAGCCTGCTGACCGGCGCTCCCGCCGAGCCGCGCCGGCCGGTCCAGTGTCCGACGTGCGGGCTCCGCTACGCGAAGTTCCAGGAGACCGGCCGCCTCGGCTGCGCGGACTGCTACGAGGCCTTCCGCGGTCCCCTGACGGACCTGCTCCGCCGCGTGCACGGCTCGGATCAGCACCGCGGCAAGCTGCCCAAGGGCTCCCGGGAGGCCAAGGAAAGGCTGCAGCGCGGCGAGGAGCTGGGCCGGCTCGAGCGCGCCCTCAAGGCCGCGATCGAGGCGGAGCGCTTCGAGGAAGCGGCGGCCTTGCGCGACAAGCTCCAGAAGCTCCAATAGCCCCCATGCCCTGGTCCCTGGCGAATATGCTGAAGGTCAAGATGGGCTGGGTGGAGCCCCGGGGACCGGAGCACGACGTCGTGCTGTCGTCTCGCGTGCGGGTCGCGCGAAACCTGCGGCGGAACCCCTTCCCTTCCGTCGCCTCGGCCAAAGCCTCGGCCACGGTGCTGGCCGCCGCCTTCGACGCGGCGAAAAAGGCGCCGGCGCTCAAGGGCGCGGCCTTCCTCAGGCTCGACGAGCTCGAGGCCGTCGAGCGGCTCTTCCTCGTCGAGCGCCGCCTGATCAGCCAGCTGTTGGCCGCCGAGCCCAAGGCCCGGGGCGCCGTCGTCGGCGAGCGCGAGATCCTGTCGGTGATGGTCAACGAGGAGGACCACCTCCGCGCGCAGGCGATCGACTCCGGCCTCTGCGTGAAGGAGCTGTGGGACGGCCTCGACCGCCTCGACGAGCAGCTGTCCGAGTCCCTCGACTTCGCGGCGGACCCCCGGTGGGGATACCTCACCGCGTGCCCGACGAACACCGGCACCGGCCTGCGCGCCTCCGCGCTCGTGCACCTGCCGGCCTTGGCGCTCACCGGGCGCCTCAACGGGGTGCTCCAAGGGCTGCCTAGGCTCGGCCTCTCCGCCCGGGGCATGTACGGCGAAGGCACGAAGGTCATCGGCGACTTCTACCAGATCTCGAACGCGACGACGCTCGGCCGCGCCGAGGGCACCGTCGTCGACGAGGTCTCGGCGGCCGTCAAGGCGCTGGTCGCCCGCGAGCGCGACGCCCGCAAGTCCCTCGCCGAAGACGAGCACCGGATCCGCCTCGAGGACCTAGTCTACCGGGGCCTCGGCGCGCTCACGCACGCGCGCTGCATCTCCTTCGAAGAGACGATGCAGCACCTCTCGTATCTGCGCGCCGGGCTGACGCTCGAGCTGAAGCTCCCGGCGACGATCGAGCTCCTCAACGATCTCGTGATGCTGTGCCAGCCGGCCCACATCCAGCTCCTGGCCGGCCGCGAGCTGGATGCCGTCCAGAGAGACGTGCTCCGGGCCGGCCTGTTGCGCAAGAAGCTCAAAGCAGGGTGATCCTCCCACTTCTCCTCGTGGTCGTCGTCGTGGATCAATTCCGGCCCGACCAGTTCGAGCGCCTCGCCGCGGGCTCCGGCGGCTTCGCGCGGCTCTCCAAGGGCGGCTTCGTCTTCTCTCGCGCGCGTCACACGCACACGCCGCTCGAGACCTGCCCGGGCCACGCGGCCCTCAGCACCGGCCTCCTGCCGGCCCGCTCAGGCATCACGGGCAACGAGTGGTGGGACCACGACCGCGCCGCGGGCCGCTCGTGCTCGGACGATCCGCTGTTCGGGAAGGGGCCGGCGCAATTCCTCGAGTACACGCTCAGCGACGCGATCCGCGCGCGCGAACCGGAAAGCCGCGCCGTGTGCGTCACGCTGAAGGACCGGGCGGCCGTCGCGCTCTGCGGACGCAGTCCCCACGCGGCCGTCTGGTACGACAAGAATGCCGGCACGCTCGCGACGAGCCCCTACTACGGCGCCCTGCCCGCCTGGGCCAAGACCGACCCCGTGGCGGCCGACCCCGACGGGTTCCGCTTCTCCACCGCGTCCGACGCGCTCTTGGCCGAGACGGCGAAGCGGGCGCTCAAGTCGCTGCGGCTCGGCCTAGGACAGGCGACCGACGTCCTGGCGGTGAGCTTTTCGGCCCCGGACTACGTCGGCCACCGCTACGGGCCCGACTCCGAGGAGGTGGCCCGCCACCACGACGCGCTCGATACAGTGCTCGCCGGCCTGCTCGACGCCTTGGATCGGCACGGCGCGCCGTACCGGCTCGTCTTGACCTCGGATCACGGCATCGGCCCCAGCCCGGTGAACGCCGCCGGCCGCGCGGCGGGCGCACGGATGCTGCCGAAGGCGGCCCTCGCGCGCGCCGCGGAGGACGCTCTCGCGGCCCGGTTCCCGCTCGCCGCCGGCGAAGGGCCGTGGGTCCTCGCGGTCGAGTCGACCAATCTGGCGTTGAACCGTCTGCTCGCGAAATCCAAGGGGCTCCCGCTCCAGGCGCTCCGGCAGGAGGCGGCTCGCGGCCTCGGGAAGCTCCCGGGCCTCGCCGCGGCGTATCCGGCGCAAGACCTGGCGGACGGCCTCTTCGCCGGACGCCCGTACGCCGAGGTGCTCGCGAACAGCTGGCACCCCGCCCGAGGCGGCGACGTGCTG
This sequence comes from Elusimicrobiota bacterium, assembly GCA_016207565.1. Lineage (GTDB taxonomy): Bacteria > Elusimicrobiota > Elusimicrobia > UBA1565 > JACRDR01 > JACRDR01. The sequence goes on along the minus strand of JACQPK010000302.1, from coordinate 4,071 downwards.
TTCGCGCTGGCGGAGCTCTACGAGATCGACTGGGCCGACGGCTACGCGGCGCAGCACGGACAGCCGCACGCCTCCGACCAGCGGGTCCCGCTCGTCTTCTACGGCGCGGGGATCGAGCCGGGCCGCTCGGACCGCGAGGTGGCGATCGTCGACGTAGCGCCGACGCTGGCCCGGCTCCTCGGCTTCGACTTCCCCGACCGCCCTCAAGGCGCCCCCCTCTCCGAGCTCCTGAAGTAAAGTGGGGACAGTCCCCACTTTACTTTCTTTACTATTGAAACCGCGGCCCGGCGGGGGTATCTATGATTATGCGCTGCGCCGGGGCGGCGTTCGGGGTGTTCCTCGCGTTGGCTCCCGGTCGGGCCGAAGCCCGGCCCATGATCCACTGCGACGACCTCCCTCCTTTAAAGGAATCGCCCCACAGGGCCGGAAAGAGCAGGAGGGCGGCGCCCCGCATCGCGGGCTGCGACGCCGTCAAAGGCGAGCGGCCGAAGTCCTGCCAGGCCGAGGGCCGTCCGTTCGCCTGGATCGTGTTCGACGGGAACTCCTATCGCTGGACCGGCGGCTGCTCCGCCGAGCTCGAGGGCCGCTATCCCTTCGTCGCCGACCTGCGCGACTGCGACGCGATCTACGAGAACCCGGCCTGCCGCTGCGGACGGGAACTCCGGGCCCCGCCCAAGCTCCAGCACGTCATGATGTGCGGCTCGGGAGGCCCCGGAGGCGGAGAGGGCGACGACTCCGGGCAGACGGGAGAATCCTCGGCTCCGGGCTGTCCTTACGGACAGGTGTGGGATCGAGGAAAATGGACGTGCTCGCACGGCGCCGGACCGGGGCGCGTCGCGGACTTCGGCACCGGAGGAGCGGAGGGTCCCAAGGAGGAAGGCGGGGGAGGAGGAGGCGCCGGCGGCCCTCCCGCCTGCGCGCTGGGCCAGGTCTGGAAGGACGGCGCCTGGGCCTGCGCCTCGCCTCTGAGCACGCAGGAACCCAGCCGGACGCCGAGGGAGCTGCTCGCGGCGGACTCGGGGCCCGCCTCGACCGAGCAGCTCCCGTGTCCCGTGGGAGCGATATTCATGGGCGGGCGCTGGTCGTGCATTCAGCCGACACCCGACACGCCTGCGCCCGGCGGTGCCGCGCCCAAAGACGACGCTCCCGGCTGTCCGGACGGGGCCGTCCATCAGAACGGACGCTGGAAGTGTCTAGCGGGCGCGACGCCGGCCGAGGCGACGCCGCAAAACGCCGTGGAGAAGCACTGCCCCTACGGCAAGGTTTGGAAGCGCAAGCGCTGGACGTGCGCGCCGAAGCCTAAGCTCGATGCCTCGCCCGCGGACCCCCCCGAGCCTCCGCCCCCGCCGCCCCCTCCGTTGCCGGAGCCGCCCGCCGAGGCGCAGGCCGGACCCGAGATCCCCAACCCTCTCGCCGGCGCGGATCCGGTCGCCCTCGCGCCGCCACAAAGGCCGCGGGAGCCGGACCGCCGCCGCCCTCCGTCTCACAGCTGCCCGCTCGGCCAGGTCTGGGTGGACGGCCGCTGCATGACGATGGAGATGCTCCAGCAGCCCCGCGACTAAGTGGAGTTAGTAAAGTGGGGACTGTCCCCAATTCACTTACTCGGTTTCGCGGACTTTTTGGATCCAGCGCGAGCCCCAGGTGATCAGCCTCTCGAGTTCCTCCGCGTTGAACGTGCGCGTCGAGACGATGCGGATCTTGTCGCCCTCGATGACCGTGTACATCTGGCGCTCTTCGCTCTGCATCTCGAAGAGCTCGTGCAGGATCTCGAACGCGCGAGCGTCGATGAGGCGGAAGGCGTAGCCGGGGGGCTCTGAGCGCACGCACATCCACGCCTCGGCCCCTGGGAGGTTCTCGACCTCCTGGTGCTCCTCGTGGATGTGCGTGAAGGACCCCACCGACTCGCGGTGGCAGAGCATGAGCTGGCCGCTCAAGCCTTTCGGCGCGTCTCCGGAGAAGATGATGTCGTAGTCGTCGTCCATCTCGCCTTCGAACTCGAGCGCGACGAGAAGGCTCGACGGCAAGGACCCCTGCGCCACCTCCGCGACCAGCGACGGCCGCGCCATGATCGAGCCGGTGTCCGCCGTGCTCTCCTCCTGCTCCAGCGGCTCGGCGCGCCACATCGCCAGGTACTTGCCCGAGCCGTCCGGACAGCGCACGAGGCGGATGCCCAGGTCGGGCAGTTGGACCGGGCCCATGCCGGACAGCGCGGCCTGCATGCGCTTCTTCACGCCCCGGTGGTACACGAATGGCGCGAGCAGGATGCCCGCGAGATAGGCGTAGAGCGGCAGGCCGTAGGCGTAGTCGAGCCCGAGGATGAGCGCCGCCCCCGCGCCCGCGACCGAGTAGTGGCGCCCCTCCCGGCCGAAGCGCCGCATGACGAAGTAGACGACGACGGCGCCGCCGAGGACGAAGCCGAGCGGCTTAGGATCGAACGCGGACAAGGAGCGCCTCCGCCTCACGATCGAGCGTATCGGCCGCCGCGCGGTCCTTGAGCGAGCCGGTGTTGATCCTGACGTTCTCGACGGCGCAGCGCACCGCGGCCGCCAGGAGATGCGCCGCGCAGTTGGCGTCCGAGGCGACGTTGGGAGAGCTCACCGGCCCGGCGGACCGGGCCTTGTCGAAGGCGTCGGCGGCGACGCGGGCCGTCTCCAGCGGGACCTCGGCCGCCTCGGTCAGCGCCCGCTGCACGCGGGCCGGGCGCTCGGGATCGTCCTTCGGCGCCTTCAGCGCGGCCATGACCTTCTCGAACGCGGCCGCGTCCTCGCCGGCGAGGCGCAGCAGGTCGGCGCGGGCCGAGGAGAAGGCGGCCTTGAGCCGCTCGAGCTCGGGCTTCTTCGCGGGGTCGAGCTTCTTCGACTCGAGGCTGATGGAAACGGCCATCTCGCCGAGCCCGCAGCCCATCGCTCCGGCCACGCAGGCCGCGGAGCCGCCGCCCGGAGTCGGGTCGGTCGAGGCCAGCGCCGCGGAGACCTTCGCCCCCGCCTCGCGCCAGTCTCCGGAGAGCGCGTCGAGCCGGTCCTCGAGCACCTGCGCGCCGACGTCGAAGCCCGTCAGCTTGAGCGCCTCGACGCCGTAGTCCACGAGGGCCGCCCGGGGGACCAGGCCGACGATCTCCGTCGAGATCAGGTCGGCGCCCCGGGCGCGCGCCTCCGTGAGGATCGCGTCGAGCACGCGATGGATCGAGGTCGTGCGGTAGTCGGTGAGCACCGTGGAGATCTGGATCAGGCCGGACGACAGCGCGATCTCCTTGGCGCGCAGCGCGGGAAGCCCTCCGCCGGAGGTGCGGACCTTCTTCGCGATCGCCTTGCCTTCCTCGGCGTCGGTGAGATCGAGGTTCACGTTGAAATTGATGATCTGCTCGCGCGCCCCGACCGCGACGGCTCCCGCCGTCGGGTGGATGCGCTTGGGCCCGAAATCGGGCGCCCGGCTCGGGTCCTGCTCGATCGCCGTCTTGAGGCCCTCGAACTGGCCCTTGCGCACCGCCGCCAGGTCGCGCCGCTCGGGACGGGCCGCCGCCTGGCCGTAGAGGAACACCGGGATCGAGAGCTCCGCGCCGATGCGCTGGGCGAGCTGTTTCGCGAGCTCGACGCACTCGCGCATGTCCGTGCCGGCGACCGGGATGAAGGGGATGACGTCGACCGCCCCCATGCGGGGGTGCTCGCCCTTGTGGACGTTGAGGTCGATCAGCTCGCGGGCCTTGGCGGCCGCGCGAAACGCCGCCTCGACCGCGGCCTCGGGCGGCGCGACATAGGACAGAACGCAGCGGTGGTGGTCCGGGTCCGATTCGACGTCGAGGACGCGCACGCCCGGCACCGCCTTCGCGGCCGCCACCAGCTGCTCGATCTTCGCCTTGTCGCGTCCCTCCGAGAAATTCGGCACGCACTCAACGAGTTTCATCAGCTCTCCCTAAAGCCATAGCTCCTAAGTTAATTGCGCCGTCGACGAGGGAAAACGGACTAACGCAAAGGTACGCGAAGGAATTCACTGAGAGGAGCGCAGAGGACGAAATCATGAATAATTCTGTCCTTTGCGTTCCTTTTCGTAATTCACTTTGCGTACCTCCGCGTC